>JAQBNO010000017.1 GCA_028288485.1 Segetibacter sp. | reverse complement strand
TTTGCCGATGAACGAAATGCGACCCTTCGGCTTCGCTCAGGGTAAACGGTTACGCTAAGTTCTATTAACGAATTAAAAGTTGAACTGAGCGTAGCAACGATGATTCAATAAAGGACAAATGCCTGTACCAAAAACCAGTTACACAGCAGCACTTAATTTGATTATGTCTTCGAAATGATGAACAAACATTCCCTTCTTTACTTCCTTCGAGGCAGCTACCATCGCCTTTGCAACATCGGCACCGTTAATTCCTTTATACTTTTTAAGACCACCTACAAAAAGTGGGGAAAGGCTTTTCATAAATCCTTTCCCGATTGTTTCACCTAACCTGAATTGTTTCCTGCTTCCGTACAGAATACTGGGTCGAAAAGCATGAAAATGATCATAGTTCAATGCAGCAACCTCTTTCTCCACTTCGCCTTTTAAGCTTAAGTAAAAGTTTTTTGAATGAGCGTCTGCACCTACTGCAGAAACAAGCAGGTAACTGGTAAAACCTGCATCTTTACCCATTTTCGCAGCATTAACGGGAATGTTCACATCTACCTTTCTATACGCCGCTTTATCTCCTTTAACCTGCTTTTGGGTGGTACCAATACAGCAAAAAATACAATCGCCGTGACCTAACTTTTTTCGATACTGTGTTAAGTTGTCGAAATCGACTATTTCTACTTCAAGCTTCGGATTCGATAATTCTACCTGCTGTCTCACAAGTATCCTTACTTTTGAAAAAACAGGATCGTTCAATAATTGTTGTACCAACTGTTCGCCAATTAGGCCAGTGGCGCCGAGTACCACAGCGGTTAATGATTGCATTTTTCTATTTTTAAGACTTACCTATTCATATGCAAATTCAGGAAAATATTTCACTTAAGCCCTATAACACTTTCGGCATTAATGCCACTGCGAGGTATTTTGCAAAATTTACCTCTGCTGAAGAGCTGGATGAAGTGTACAATTTCGATTCGTCTAATAAAGATCTTACCACACTTGTTATTGGCGGGGGAAGCAACATTTTACTTACCCAGGATTATAAAGGTCTTGTCGCTAAGAATGAATTACACGGAATTGAAGTGGTGAGCCAGGATGAAGCAAATGTTTATGTTCGCGCTGCAGCTGGTGAGAACTGGCATGGCTTTGTAGAATACTGCATTCAAAACGATTTTGCGGGTGTCGAAAACCTCAGCCTGATCCCGGGAAATGTTGGCGCAAGCCCAATGCAAAATATAGGGGCTTATGGAGTTGAAATCAAAGACGTTTTCCATGAATTGGAAGCCTACAATATACAGGAAAAAAAGCTGGAGATATTCTACGCAAAAGATTGTGAATTTGGTTACCGCGAGAGCGTTTTTAAAAGAAAATATAAAGGGAAGTATGTAATTACGCGTGTGACTTTTAAACTAACTAAACAGCCATATTTCAATACCAGTTACGGCGCTATCCAGCAGGAACTTGATAAAATGGGTGTAAAGGAATTAACTATCGCTGCTGTTTCACAAGCAGTAATCAACATTCGCCAAAGTAAACTTCCCGACCCGAAAGTTATCGGCAATGCCGGCAGTTTTTTTAAAAACCCTACCATACCAAAACAGCAATTTGAGGAGTTGCAGAAACAGTTTCCGGCAATCGTTGGATACCCTGCAGGGACGGATGCCATAAAAGTTGCGGCAGGCTGGTTAATTGAACAAAGCGGATGGAAGGGTTACCGCAAAGGAGATGCAGGATGCCATGCAAAACAAGCGCTTGTACTCGTTAATTATGGAAATGCAAACGGAATCGATATTTATAACTTGTCTACAGCAATAATGCACAATGTAGAATCGATCTTTGGCGTTATACTCGAGCGTGAAGTAAATGTGATTTAATAAGCAACGTTAATCGAACTATAATTGTCTGCTACCAAAAACATATACAAAAAAAATGAAAAAAATAATCGTAGCAGCATGTTTTCTGTTTACAACAATAGCGGCTAACGCCCAATCGCCGGCTAAGTCCATTTTTTTTGAATTAGGAGGACCAGGACTTGCATCTATAAATTACGACATGCGGTTTGCCGCAAAAGAAGATGGATTGGGTTTCAGGGTAGGACTTGGTGGATTTAGTATTGATGAGGAATCGGTTTTATTTATTCCTGCCGGTCTTAATTATTTGTTAGGTAAGGATGGAAAAAATTATTTTGAAATCGGAGGCGGTGCAACAGTAGTAACAGGAAGCAGTTTCGATAATAACACTTTTGGTACCACTTTCGGGCACCTTAATTTTGGATACCGTTTACAACCAACAAATGGCGGCTTTATGCTGCGGGCAGCAATAGTGCCGGTTTTTAATAAATACGGATTTATACCTTATTATGCAGGTATTTCTTTCGGCTACAAATTCTAACTACTTTCAGTAAATAAAAAGAGGCTGCTTTAAAATTTGCAGCCTCTTTTTTATTTATTTAAAATCATCTTCACTCAGATCATCTTCAAAATTCATTGCTCCAAAATTCATCATACTTCCCATCAAATCCTTGAACTCAATTTTTCCGTCGAGCATCTTCTTGCTTATCAGCGAATAACTTGCAAGGCCATGTAATACAAACTCCATCAACAGTGCGTTTTCCCTGTCATTTGCCTGGGGATAGAATTTCTTCACAAACGAATGAAGTCCTTCCACCTTGTATAGCGCATTCAACTTATTGGCATCGTTGGTGTCGAGCAAAAGATCAAGATGATTACCGCCGTCAAACCAACGAATGATTCCTTTGTACGGACTTTCATCTTCGGTCCTCAATTGCTGACCCGGTTTACCCGTTGTGCTTTTCTTCTTTTTCGCGACTTCGGGGTTTGGAAAATACTGGATAAACTGTGTGCGTATTGCTTTTTCCAAAAGGTTTACAGCCACCTGGTAAGGTCCCTCCTGCTCTCCTTCGTACACCAATTCGATCTTTCCAGTAATGGAAGGTATAATACCCACGAGGTCACTTATCCAGATCTGTGTTTGTTTCTCATTATGTATGATGGCGCGACGTTCTGCACTGCTTACCGCATTTTCATAAGCGGCAATGGTAAGCCGGGCACTAACTCCGCTCTTTTTATCAACGTACTCATTGCTTCTTGCTTCAAAAGCTACCTGCTCTATTAATCGCTTTACAAGATCGCTGATGTTTATTTTGTTCACCTGTTCGGGTAAAATATCGGCTTCCTGCTCAGTGATCTCTAAAGAAGTTTCTATTGTTTTAGGGTAGTGAGTTAGTATCTGGCTTTCAATACGGTCTTTCAACGGAGTAACAATACTGCCGCGATTGGTATAGTCTTCAGGGTTGGCAGTAAATACGAATAAGATATCCAGTGGCATCCTTAATTTAAAGCCGCGGATCTGGATATCGCCTTCCTGTAAAATATTAAAGAGGGCAACCTGTATCCTTGCCTGCAAATCGGGCAATTCATTTATAACGAATATGCCACGGTTACTGCGTGGAATGATGCCGTAATGAATTACCATTTCATCGGCAAAACTGAGCTTTAAGTTTGCAGCTTTTATCGGGTCGATGTCACCGATAAGATCGGCAACACTAACGTCGGGAGTTGCTAGTTTTTCACCGTAGCGTTCACTCCTGTGTACCCAATGTATAGGTGTTTCATCGGCTTGTCCGGCAACCATGTCTTTAGCAAACTTACTCAATGGACTAAAGGGGTCATCGTTAATTTCACTCCCTGCAATTGTGGGAATATATTCATCCAAAAGGTTGACCATTTGCCTCGCCATTCTCGTTTTTGCCTGTCCGCGCAGGCCCAGGAACAGTATATTATGGCGACTCAACAATGCGCGTTCTGTATCAGGGATAACCGTTTCTTCGTACCCTACAATTCCCGGAAAGGTTTTTTCTTTAGATCTTATTTTTCCTATCAGGTTCTCACGAATTTCTTCTTTAATAGTTCTGCTTTTATACCCGCTTCTTTTAAGATCGCCTAAAGTTTTAATTTTTGTAATATCCATTTATATTTTTTTGGTAATCAACTTTTTGTTTTTCTCCCGACAGCGATCGGGAGTAGCAGCGTCCCCGCCCTGCGGGGCTCACTTGTACCTGAATATCTCTACTCGGGCTTAAATAACCCTAGTTCAGTAATGAAAGAATAATCATTTAAATTATCAGTACAAAGGGGAAGCATGTTTCCTATGGCAGTAGCAGCAATTAGGGCATCGTCAATCGAAATCAAATGTTTAAGATGATACTTACTTATGATAGCAAAAGCTTTTGTACCGCTGTTTGAAGTTAGATTATACAGGTTATATGCTCTCACGGTTTTAGAAACCTCAAATTCTCTCATCTTGTTCTTTGCTCCGTTCATTAATTCCATTGCAGTTATTACAGATATTCCTAACTCTTCCCGGATCGGTTTCAACAACTCTCTTTTTTCCTTATCTCCCCTGAATATGTTGGTAATAATACCGGTGTCAACTATAATTCCGGAGCTTTTCGCCATCATTTTTCGCGATATGTTTTAGGGTCTAAAGGAATATCCGGCTACGTCCTGAAAAAGTCAAAGGGTTTAGGTTTTGCATCCTTTCCTCTTGAACTAACTTTCTTTTTGTTTTGACGCTTTTCGATTGTACCTCCAATTCTCTCCACAAATTCTTCTACAGACTAAACTGCATCTTCCGGCACATGTATAATGATCTCTTTCAAAATTACCTGATTAGTGTTTAAGCAAATTTTTATTCCGCAACATTTCATCAAATCCTCCACATCCAATAAATCCCGGTTCTATCTAATACACCGTCTTCCGCTTGCCACTTTCAAAATCCTTAAAGATAAAAGCGCCTAATTTATCTAAAGAAGCAAAGAAAGCTTTACCATTATTTGTTTCTGTAAACTCAGTAACAAATTTTTGAAGATAAGGATCACTGGCGATCATGAAAGTAGTGATGGGTATCTTCAGCTTTTTACACTGGGCAGCGAGGTTTATACAACGGTTCACAACTTTCCTGTCTAAGCCAAAGCTGTTTTTGTAATAACGCTTCCCAATCTTCAAACAGGTAGGTTTGCCGTCGGTGATCATGAAGATCTGCTTGTTTGGATTTTTCCTGCGTCGTAAGAGGTCCATCGCCAGTTCAATTCCCGCAACAGTATTGGTATGATAAGGTCCTACCTGGAGATAAGGAAGATCTTTAATTTCAATCGGCCAGGCATCATTTCCAAAAACGACAATGTCAAGGGTGTCTTTCGGGTATTTTGTAGTAATTAACTCACTTAAGGCCATGGCCACTTTTTTTGCCGGCGTAATCCTGTCTTCACCATACAAGATCATACTGTGACTAATGTCAATCATCAGGACTGTAGAAGTTTGGGTCTTATAATCGGTTTCCCTGATCTTAAGATCATCCTCCTGCATCCTGAAGCTCTCAACGCCATGATTGATCTGAGCATTACGAATACTTTCAGTAAAATCGATTTGTTCTAAAGTATCACCAAATTGAAACGGCCTTACATCGGGGCTGATTTCATCCCCACCACCCGGCTTGAAGGTGTCATGATTTCCCTGCCTGGACTTTTTAAGCTTGCCAAAAATTTCTTCGAGGCTGCTGCGACGAATTCCTTGTTCGGTTTTGGAAGTTATAGATATTGTACCATTTACAGGGTTCTCATCTATATATCCTTTTTCTTTGAGCTCATCTAAAAAATCGCCCATGCCGTATTCGTCATTGGTTAGACCATACTGGTTGTCGAGCTGGTTTAACCATTGCAGCGCTTCGCTAACATCGCCGTTAGTATAAGTAAGTAATTGAAAAAATAAGTTGAGCAACTGCTCAAATTTCGTTTTCCCATCAAGATTAGGGTCAAACTTTGTAAATCGGTGTCCTAACATAATATACAATTTCGCAAAAAAGCGCGATAAAATAGTAACAACATTTAAGCCAGCTAAAAAAGAACCAAGATTGGCAGGATTTTATCCGGGCCACCATGTGGCAGTTGTAATTGGATTAAGGTAAAAAAAGATATTGAAACCGTTTTTGATTATACGTATTACTTTACCGCAAGGGCAACACCAACCTGGCAAAGCATTAAAGAATGCAAAAGTAAGCTGTCGATGGTGATGAACAGTACAAATGTGGATCCCTTTGGCAAACTCGGGGACCCTTTGACCGACTCGAGAACAAGAACTGCCACGCTGCCTAATGTGATACAGTACAAGCGAGCGTGGCAACAACGCTTAATAGTAGTATTACAATCTGGCTCCAAAATAGTTTCATCGATTTTTTATTTCCTCCTAATTCTTTTCATAATCCCCCTAATCCTGGTTCTATAAAAAAACCCGCCGCTGCTTTCACAGGGCGGGTAAAACAGGAATATTACTTCCTGTTTTTGCCGGTTATTTTGCTGTATTTGTATCTGTAATTGTTGCGTCCGGTCTGTCTTTCGGTACGTTCGGATTTATTATATTATTTCCTGACTCCGGAGAGGCCGCCTGTCCTGAATACATCTGCTCCATCCGGTTCAATTCCTGCAAATAATCTTCCGCCGTTTTCTTGTCGAAAGCCATCCACTCGGCTTTAGTTTCGCTTAATGAATTGTAGAACTTAATTTGCTGCTGAAGGTCCTTCTTAACAGAACCTACAACTTTAGCACTGAGCGCCTTATCATCTGCAAGGTAACATGCCTGTAAAAAAGCAAGGCTGTTCCGGTTATGCATGTTGCCGCGACTGATCATACCGTAGGGCATATTTTCCTGTAGCATCATTTTATCTACTTTGTTCAACGCTTTTCTTGCATCTTCTTTTCTACCTTTCGACGACAGGTCGAAGGCTAATTCGGCGTATGCGCTACGTATGGTATTCAAATGACGGCGGTTCTCCTCATCGAAGTACACACCCGGAATGTTTGCATTACCAAAAGCGAATTTATTCATCAGCTTATCTGTCATCCAATCGGTATTAACCTGCTGACCAGTAACAGGAACAAAACGGTAAGCCAAACCGTCTTTACGTAAATACTGCCCGAAACCGAGTTCGTCGAAGTTTGCAGTAAAATATATCGGGCGGTTCCATTTGTTGGCGGCAATGATGTTTAAAACTGCAAGATCATTTTTCATAAGTGTAGGTTTTGGAATGTCAAACCTTACTTCACTTACTACATTATCTGTTAGATTAACCGTACCGTTTTGCTTTACAAGGTTCGGATCTACCGGGATAGATACCTTTCTGACAGGAAATGTATTGATCATTTCATTCCCACCGCTGGCGGCCATTTTAGCCGGGTCATCGCTACCCACATAATTCTTCATCATGTCGTAGAGATCAAAATACTGGTTCGCGGGTAAACCTGATTTTTCGTTATACCTGATATAATCTCTTTTGCGGCCTTGAATTTGGTCGGCGGTCCAGATTACGTCAATAGCATCGCTCTTATTTACTTTATAGCGCAATTGATTAATATACCAGTCGATCCCCAATAAACTGTAATTGATAACACGGATATCGGGCCTTATTCCTTCCACTTCCTGGGCATACCACAAAGGATAGGTATCGTTATCACCAAAGGAGAAAAGGACTGCATTAGGTGCACAGCTTTCGAGGTAATCCTTGGCAAGATCTCTTGCTAAAGTTTTTTTGCTCCGATCGTGGTCATCCCACTCCTGTGCCGCCATCAGCACCGGAACTGCCAGTAAGCAGATTGCCGTGGCAAGGTTTGTTGCAATTCCCCTGCTTACAGCTTTTGTCAGCCATTCTCTTACCTGCAAAACGCCCAGGCCAATCCAGATGGCGAATGCGTAAAATGAACCTACATAGGCATAATCCCTTTCACGAGGCTGGTTACCCGCCTGGTTTAAGTATAGCACGATCGCCATACCTGTAAAGAAAAACATAAGGAATACAACAAAAGCATCTCTTTTGTCGGCTTTGTTATGGTAATAGATACCAATGATGCCGAGGATGAAGGGCAGCAGGAACATTGTATTATGCGCCTTGTTATTTTTACTGCTATCCGGCATCAGGCTTTGATCGCCGTAGAAGGCATTGTCGATAAACGGAATGCCCGTTATCCAGTTACCATCCCTGATATTACCGGTAAAAACTCCCTGAACATCGTTTTGCTTGCCGGAGAAATTCCACATGAAATAACGGAAGTACATCCAGTAAGTCTGGTAGGAAACAAAGAATTTAATATTGTCAAAAAAGTCAGGATCACGTTCATAGGTTCCATCCTGCAATTTACCTATGCCCAGGAACTGCGCATAGTAATCTCCGTGTCCCTGGTCGTTACTTGCATCCCACACGCGTGGAAATAACATCATTTTCTCAGGCTCGTATACATAATGGCCGTCTTTACCATTTTCGATATAATGGCCGTTTGCCTTAATATATTTAGTAGAAGTCTCTTTATAATCAATCGGCTGTGCGGTAAACTTCTGGCCGTATAATAAAGGAAAATCCCCGTATTGTTCACGACCTAAATAACCAACCAAACTCATAGGGTTGTCGACATTATACATATCTACAGCAGGATCGGCATTACTGCGGATCATTGTGGTGATATATGTACTGTAGCCGATCAGCATAAAAATTACACTCCACACGCCTAATTTCACAAAGCTGTAGTTGTTCTTTTTGGCATATCTCAATGCCCACCATAAAGCCGCAGCCAACAACAGGAAGAAGATAATAAAGCCGCTGAAAAATGGAAGTCCGAAGCTGTTAACAAAGATGCGGTCGAAGAAACCGGCACCTTGAATAGTGTATTGGATAACCGCTTTTTGAACAATACCTGTGACCAAACAACCGATGAGGAAAGCCCATAATACGCCCTTCGTAGTGGTTTTATAACGTTTGTAGTAATATACCATTACAATTGCCGGTATCGTTAATAGGTTTAATAAGTGAACACCGATAGAAAGGCCCATCATGAAGAAGATGAAAATGATCCACCTGTCAGCATTTATGCCCGTTTGTTCTTCGTGATCAACAGCATGCTCCCATTTTAATATCGCCCAAAAAACAATGGCTGTAAAGAACGAACTTAAGGCATAGACCTCGCCTTCTACTGCAGAATACCAAAAGGAATCGCTGTAGGTATAAGCGAGTGCTCCCACTATACCTGCACCCATTATGGCAAATACCTGGTTGTTGTTTAAAGCTTCACCGGCTTTAACAACTGCTTTACGGGCAAAATGGGTAATGGTCCAGAAAAGGAAAAGAATGGTAAAACCGCTGGCAAGAGCGCTCATAATATTAACGGCCTTAGCTGCGGTGTTAGGATTATCGCCAAAAAGTATAATGAAAAATCTTCCTAATAAAACAAATAAAGGAGCTCCGGGCGGATGAGGTATTTGTAACTTAAAGGCACTGCTTACAAACTCCCCCGAGTCCCACAAGCTTCCACCAGCCTCTGCTGTAAGTATGTAAGTTGAAGAAGCAATAATGCACACAATCCATCCAACAATGTTGTTGATCCTGTTGAAATTCATCTGGTTTTTAATTTTTTAATAGAAAGACGAAAACGGGCTTTTAAACAAAAAAAGTACACCGGAAGTCGCCAGAGTTTTGGTTTTTAAAAAAGACTGGCAAACCTACCGTAAAAAGAGGAAACCCGAAAATTGAAAATTTAGCAGGTTTTCTTTTTTAACCGCGATTTGGCAATTCTTTAATTGTAAGTCGGTCAAGGTAAAGTCGGTAAGTCAATAAGTCATTAACGAGAGAGGTTTTAGTTCGTAAAGCAGCTGCGACGCTCCTTCCCTTTGTTACATGGTGTTAACCCGAGTACAAGAGTGCGACCCTTTGCCAAACTTAAGATACCCTTCCACTTCGCTCAGCATACCTGCTGCTATGAAAGATTGCCTTTGAACCGAGCGTGGCAACGACGTATCATAGAAATTGTATGTTGGATACCAAAAAAATCTCTTCAAAAATGAATTGAAAACGGTGTTATTAACATAGAAAAGGCCCTTGCGGGCCTTCCTGTTTTATTTATTCCTCTTGTTAGTCTTAACGTTGAGGTTGTTGTTGCCTTGGATCCTGTTGTTGTTGTGGATCTCCTCCCTGTTGTCTCGGATCACCTTGCATACGAGGATCGCCTTGCATACCCTGTGGCATTGCAGGAGCTGGGGGAGCATCTGTTACATTAAGCACTTCCACTTCAAACTTTAATGAAGCGTACGCCGGAATAACAGGAGGTGAGCCCGGAGGGCCATAACCTAATACTGCAGGAATATAAATATTACCTTTTCCACCGTTACCTAATTTCAACATACCCTCTTCCATTCCCCTGATACTTTGTCCGGCACCAATCACGAAACTATAGGGTTCAGTATGATGAAAAGTTGTGTCCATATTGCTATCAAATACTTTCCCATTGTCCAATAACGAACCTTTGTACTTTATACTTACCTGTTTTCCGGGCATTACTTTGTCGGCTCCGGCGTTCAGGATTTCAACAAAAGCACCATTTTCTGTCTTTTCTGCTTTAATGCCTTTCTTTTTTAAATAACTCTCCAGTGCAGCCACTTCCCTTGACTTTTCATTTTCCATTTCCTGCTGCTGGTCTTTAGCCTGGTCTTCGCGATTCATCGCTTTTAACACTTTGATAGTTGTTACAATCTGGTCGCCTCTCTTAAACATATCGTTGTATTGCATCATGCCTCTTTTTACAAGAGTATCTACCTGCGAAACGGTAATAAGGCTATCACCTACTGAACATAATTTTAATACTTCATCGAAATTATGTGTCTGTTTGGTAGCTGTATCAATGGGTATATACTCCGGCATATGATTACCTGTAGTAAACAAGATCGAGTCGCGAGGGGTAATTTTTATGGTTGCTGTTATTTTAGCAATATCCCCCATCTTCAGCTTTTGCTTACCGTCGCCTTTAAAAATTTTGTACGTAAGACCCGATGCGGTCTTTTCGTAATTGGTGTTGCAGGATGCCATTATAACAGCAAGACCCGCAATCGCTAACATTTGTTTCATTTATGATTATTGTAGTTGTTCTGCGTATTGTTTTATAACTTTTTTAAATTTCCATACAGTTGCATCGAGTGAGTCATCTGTTCTTCCACCGGCTGCATTAAAATGTCCGCCGCCTTCAAAATGAGTACGGGCAAAAGTGTTAACATCAAAATCGCCCTTACTTCTGAAGCTCCATTTCCTTTCTTCGTCGCGGTCTATTACCAGCGCTCCCAGCTTTATTCCCTGTATAGTTAATAACTGGTTTACCAATCCTTCGGTATCGCCCGTTTTAATGTGAAACCTCAACAGGTCGTTTTTCGAAACTACCATTATTGCTGCATTCACTTCGTACAACACTTCCATCCTGTTCAATAATGCATGACCGATGAAACGCACCCTGTTCTCTAAGAAACTATCGTAAATGCTCTCATGCACGAGGGTATGGTTAAAGCCTGTTTCCTTCAGCCGGGCAACCATCCGGTGTACGCTTGCAGTTGTAGAAGGAAACCTGAACGACCCGGTATCGGTCATAACGCCGGTGTATAAGCACTGAGCTATTTCTTCATTGATCTTCCCATCATTTCCACTTTCAACAATAAAATCATACACCATTTCGCAGGTAGAACTTTTCGCCGTGTTGCTAACGCCGTAAGTAAAATAATCTTCCTGCGGTTGCTGGTGATGATCGATCAAAACCTTTGTACACGCCAATTGTGCAAGAAAAGGTTCCATGTTTTTAGTTCTGTGCAAAACATTAAAATCGAGGCAAAATAGCAACTCTGCTTCCTGTATGAATTTAACAGCTACTTCTCTCGAATAGTCGAAATCCACTACCATATTAGCGCCTGGCATCCATTTTAAAAAGCCGGCCCAATTGGTGGGAGAAATTACGGTAACCGAATGCCCGAGTTGAGTTAACAGGTGGTATAAGCCAAGTGAAGAACCCATTGCGTCACCGTCGGGCTTCTGGTGCGTTGTAATGACTACCTTAGATGGAGTGCTTAGTTGTTGGTAAAAGGCGTTGATAGATTGCATAGAAAGGCGGCAAAATTGTATTATTTGACTAACAACGGCAAAAGAATTTTACAGTCTTAACAAAAATCATTATAAATATTAGGCTTTTACGCGTTTTAACCTCACTTTTGCCGCCCCAAATATGCATGGTTATGACAAACAGAACTTTCACAATGATTAAGCCTGATGCCACTTCAAAAGGACATACGGGTGCGATATTAGACCAGATCATTAAAGCCGGATTTACGATAAAGGCTATGAAATGGACAAAACTGAGTACAGAAAAAGCAGGAGAATTTTACGAAGTTCATAAAGAAAGGCCTTTTTATGGTGAGTTGGTTGAGTTTATGAGCAGCGGCCCTATTGTAGCCGCTATTCTTGAAAAAGAGAATGCGGTAGCAGATTTTCGTAAATTGATCGGGGCAACCAATCCTGCACAGGCTGAGGAAGGAACAATCCGTAAAAACTTTGCCGCTTCGGTTGGAGAAAATGCGGTTCATGGAAGTGACAGCGATGAAAATGCAGCTATTGAAGGCAATTTCTTCTTTAACCTGCTCGAAAGGTTTTAAGTATAAGAATGTATTGAATAAAAGCCGGGGCACTCCGGCTATTATTTCTATTCTTCTAATAACCAGTTTTTTTTATGGACCCGGCAGAAGTTCAATTATTAGGCTTCGCTTGCCACGCTCGCTTGTACTGTAACGCATTACGCAGCGTGGCAGTTCACCCTGAGCTTGCCGAAGGGTCGCACTCTTGTACTGAATATCTTTTATCGCCTGCTACGTTCCATACGCCGAAAATAGCAACATATATCAGTCTTGCTCTTGTCGATTGTGCATTTAACAGGCTGTTTTTCAAACACTTTAGCTGCAGAAAATTTTAATTGATTTGTTGATTTTGTTTGTTAATTGACATACTTTTATTTGATGCAATACGTATAATAACAGACAATAAATTTTTACGAATGCAGAGTTTAGTAAAACAGAAACCAACATTTTTTTGGACTGAAAGAATGAACGATGGCGACGATATTTTCACCGTTAGCCTCATTTCGAAAAGTGATAAGATCTTAGATACGTATTTGCACAATTTATCAAAAGCAAAAGAAACATCAGAAATCTGGAAGGCAATTGAAACTGTTGTAAAAAGTTTCGACAAACTAAACATGGACGATGATGGTTTTATAAATACAGAAGAAAGAGAAGAATTAGCCGGTTTCATCAAGTACGCAGCAGAAACATACGGCCTCAAATACGAAGGCGATGTTACCGAGGAATGGCGGATGGAGTGGTGAAGAATAGGGTCGACAGACCATTGTAAATAGTGCATAGTAACCCCTTATTTACTCCTCTAAATAAAAAACTTACCATCGCTTCAATGTCTACTACACTTACTGTAGACATGGGCTATCGGTTATCGACTTTACTAACACTCACTCAAACTTATCGGTAGCTGAATAGCGAGTCCCCCGTCGGCAGTTTCCTTGTATTTACTGTTCATATCTAACGCCGTATTCCACATAGTAGCGATTACTTTATCGAGTGAAACTTTTGCATAATCAGGGCTGCTTTGAAGCGCGAGCTGAGAGGCTGTAATTGCTTTTATAGCGCCCATCGTATTTCGTTCTATACAGGGAACCTGTACCAGACCGCCAATTGGGTCGCAGGTCATACCAAGGTGGTGTTCCATCGCAATTTCAGCCGCCATTAAAGCCTGTCGCTGTGTACCACCCATAACTTCGGTAAGTCCTGCAGCAGCCATCGCTGAAGAAACGCCTATTTCGGCCTGGCAACCTCCCATCGCTGCAGAAATGGTAGCGCCTTTTTTAAATATGCTTCCTATTTCGGCTGCAGTAAGCAAAAACCGAACGATCTTATCTTCGTCAACTGGAGAGCTATCGCCACTACAAACTGCAAGAAAATATTGCAGCACCGCTGGAATTACTCCCGCAGCCCCATTTGTTGGCGCCGTTACCACCCGCCCAAAGGCGGCGTTTTCTTCGTTGATTGCTAATGCAAAGCAGCTGACCCAATCAAGTGTATAAGTAAAACTGCCCCCGCCTTCTTTTATGGCTTGTAGCCAGGTTTCATAACTGTCGTAGACTTTTCCGGCAGTTAATTTCTTATTTAAATCAAAAGCCCGGCGTTTTACATACAAACCACCGGGCAGTGTTCCCTGGGTATGACAGCCACGGTACATGCAATCTTTCATGGTTTGCCAGATTTGTAAAACACCCGCTTTGGTTTCCACTTCCGGCCTCCAGCAGTTTTCATTTTCCAAAACCACTTCATTGATTGTAAGACCGGTTTTCATGCACCAGTGCAACAGGTCGTCAGCCTTAGATATAGGGAAGGGAAGTTCCACAGATTGTGAAGTTGATTGCTCCTCCCCTTCTTTAACTACAAAACCACCACCGATGGAGTAATACGTCTCACTCCATTGTCGTCCATCGTGCAAACCAACTAAAAAAGTGAGGGCATTGGGGTGGTAAGGCAGGGTTTCACGAAAGAGGAACTGGATATTTTTAACAGGATCAAAATTTATTTCCTTTGCGCCACCCAGGTTTAAAACCTTTCCCGTTGAAATATCGTCGATTTTAGAGTTAATACTGTTTACGTCTATTGTAACAGGGTCTTCGCCACACAGCCCCAGCAAAACAGCAATATCAGTTCCATGTCCCCTGCCTGTTTTTGCCAACGAACCATATAGTAAAACAGTAACTTCCTCAACGTCTTCTATGTTCCCATTCAGCTTTATACTTTCAAGGCACTTCAACGCAGCTTTCCACGGTCCCAGGGTATGAGAGCTCGACGGACCGACGCCAATTTTAAACATGTCAAAAACCGAAATGGCCTCGTGTGGCATCAAAAAAGATTTAATAAATCAAAAATACCCCCGTTACTACAACCGGCAGTTAATTGTTTTCAAATTGCCAGTGATAAATTTTATAAGAAGCTTTTGGTAGAAAAAAAAAACGTCTTATATTTGCAACCCGAAAGGGAATGGCTGCGTAGCTCAACTGAATAGAGTACCTCACTACGGATGAGGGGGTTTTAGGTTTGAATCCTAACGCGGTCACTTTTAACCCACTGTAAAAAGTGGGTTTTTTTATGCAAATAACTGAATATCAGTTCTTTTGATGTTCAATAGTGTTCAACCATGTTCAGAAAGGTTCACTATTTACGACCCCTATTTAGACCCCTTCTTATAAATCTAACGACCCCTTTTTTGTTATCAGCTACAGGATTAAGCATTCTTATACATTAACATAACAAAAAGGAAACATGAAACACAACATCATTGCAACTATCAGAACAGACAAGAAAGACGCTAAAGGCTTAGTTCCTATTTACATTTTCATCTACAATCCGAAGCTTATTTCAAAAATTTCTATTGGGGAAAAGATTGAACCTGAATTGTGGGATACAGATGAAAGGCGGGTAAAAAGAAAATATAAACACGCTGTATTAATCAATTCAAAAATCGAAAAAAAGATAGGTGAATTGAAGACAAAAATATTAACTGAAGAACTTACGAACGAAAATGTAGATTTAAAACATATCCTTAGGAAAGAAAAAATGAAGGATGCAGACTTTTATGAATTCGCCGAAACGCAGATAAAAGAAAAAAATTATGCTGAAGAAACACGGCGCGCTTACAGGGTTTATATTGATAAGTTAAAAGAGTTTAAAAAGACGCTCCGTCTTTCCGAAATAAATTTCCAGTTTCTACAAAAATATGAAGCTTACCTACGGGACGAATTAAAAAACAGTCATAATACAATTTGGGGAAATTTCAAGTTTATCAACACAAT
>JAQBNO010000008.1 GCA_028288485.1 Segetibacter sp. | reverse complement strand
GTCTTGCCGCCGCCGTTAGCAGCATTGTCGCGGGCTATATAGTACAAAGCTTCGGTTATGGAATCGGGTTTGCTTCCTTAGCGGGGCTGGGAATTTTAGGTCTTCTCTTCTTTTTATTGTATGTTCCCGAAACAAAGGAAATCACCAGTGAAGAACCAGTGACAACAGCAGGTATGGTGTTGCCGGCATGATGTTAAATAAAAGGAGTGCCGGGCTTAAATTAGCTTATTCATCCGTTGATAACACTTTAAAAATTTGATTTACCTGTTATGCCTATCAATAGCTTTACAGCTGCAACATTTGCTTCTTTAAAAATTGTTATTGCAGCGTTCTTCATATAGCCGACATAAATGCGATTACTTTTCTAGCAAGAAAAGTTGAAACAGAAAGCTTGTTTCGGGCAGGTCAAAAATGTTACGGTGATAGCTCGTTGCTTCGCCCTCTTGTCAGTTTTACTTATGTGATGCCTGCCCGCCGTACATGCTTAGCACCACACATTAATGCTTAATAGCCCCAACTTTAGTTGCTTACATAACATTAATCCCTGTATCTACCACTTGTTGAAGAAAAATTCAAGGAACAAAGTATACGCTGCCGATAGTAGCCTGGCGAGTAATAAAATCACAGAGATGTGTATTTATTGGGATAACATAGAAGAACAACCGCTATAACTGCAACTGCTTTTCTTAAATTGCTCCAGTACTGCTAATTTCCGCTAATTTTATCCCAACTCAAAACAGTCGAAACTAATAATAGTACAGCAATAATGGATTTTAGAGCATTTGAAGCAACACCAGGAATTAGCGTTATTGTACGACCCGATACGCCGGCGTATACCCTTGTAGCTGTAAGTAATGACTTTATTGCCAACTCAGGAATGAAAAGAGAGGGTGTTATTGGTAAAAGCCATTTTGAAGTCTTTCCCAAAAGTCCTGATGATCCTGATTTTACCGGGGAGCCTAACCTCAAAGCTTCTTTTGATTATATCATTAAGAATAAAGTTCCCCACCAAATCCCCCTACAGCGATATGATCTACCACGCGGAGACGGTACGTTTAACGAACGGTACTGGAAAATCAATAATGCCCCTATATTAAGTGATGCAGGCGAAGTATTGTATATAATTCATTCTGCCTTAGATGTTACTGACCAGGTAATT
The DNA here is from genome assembly GCA_028288485.1 of Segetibacter sp. Lineage (GTDB taxonomy): Bacteria > Bacteroidota > Bacteroidia > Chitinophagales > Chitinophagaceae > Segetibacter. The sequence goes on along the minus strand of JAQBNO010000008.1, from coordinate 12,109 downwards.
GCAGAGCAAAGATTAGAATCTACAAAAGGCATTGAAAAGGCGTATAACTTCTTTATGAATGCGCCTGTCATTATAGGAGTTGTAAAAGGCGACGATTATATTATTGAATTGGCTAATGAAGGATTGCTGGAGGTTTGGGGAAGAAATGCTGAAGTGATTGGTAAACCATTAGTGCAAGCTATTCCAGAGTTAGAAAGCCAGGGATTTATCACACTTCTTGACCAGGTCCGGATAACAGGGGAACCTTTTTATGCTTATGAATTCCCGATTACACTAAATCGATATGGTAAAGAAGAAGTGTTATACTTTGATTTTGTATATAAACCTTTCTACGAAAATGGAACCGGGAAAAAAGCAAGCGGCGTTGTTAGTGTAGCCCACGACGTCACCGCCCAGGTTCTGGCCATGAAAAAGGTCCACGAAAGTGATGCGAAGTACCGAACGTTGTTTAATACGATGGACCAGGGTTTTGCTGTTCTGGAAATAATTTTTGATAATAACTCCCACGCTGTCGATTATAAGTTTCTTGAAACCAATGCAGTATTTGAAAAGCAAACCGGTCTGCAAAATGCAACTGGTAAAACAGCGCGTCAACTTGTTCCGGATTTAGAACCTCATTGGTTTGAACGTTATGGAAAAGTGGCATTAACTGGTGAAGCCATTCGTTTTATAGAAGGATCGCAGGCGTTGGGGCGGTGGTTTGAAGTTTCTGCATTTCCACTGTTGTACGAGGGAAGCCAAAAAGTAGCCCTTCTTTTTACCGACATTTCAGAGCGTAAAAAAGCAGAGGAAGCTTTGAAACAAAGTGAGAGCAACCTTCTAAATATGATCCTGCAGTCACCGGTAGCGATGGCTATCCTCAAAGGTCCTTCGTTTGTAGTTGAAATTGCTAATGACCGTATGTATGAACTTTGGGGAAGAGGCGAAGCAGAACTGTTGAATAAATCCATTTTCGAAGGACTTCCCGAGGTTAAGGACCAGGGCTATGAGGATTTGCTGAACGGCGTATTTACCACTGGCAACACATTTTCTGCCCACGGCATTCCTGTTACTTTGCCACGGCATGCAACCATCGAAACTGTTTATATCAATCTACTATATGAACCATTTAGGGAGGGCGACGGAACGATATCCGGCGTGATGGCAGTTGCAATTGATGTAACAGAGCAGGTATTGGCAAGAATGAAGGTAGAAGAGAGCAACCAGGAGTTTAAGTTCGTTACCAATTTTATGCCGCAAATAATATGGGCAACTAAACCCGATGGCTATCACGAGTTCTATAACAAACGCTGGTACGATTACACAGGTTTAACCATTGAGCAGTCTAAAGATACTGGCTGGAACAGCGCACTACATCCCAACGACCAGCAACGGGCGTGGGAAGTATGGAGACACTGTGTGGAAACAGGCGATCCGTACGAAATAGAATATCGCTTTAGACGCTTCGACGGCAAATACCGGTGGTTTTTAGGAAGGGCATTGCCTTTAAAAGACGAAACCGGCAATATTTTGAAATGGTATGGTACCTGTACCGATATCGACGACCAGAAAAAGTCAACCGATTTGTTGGAAGAAAAGGTAAAAGAGCGCACCATGGAGTTGGAAAGCCAAAAAAATGAATTGAAGCTTTCCAATGCCAACCTTGAAGAGTTCGCGTATGCTGCTTCACACGACCTTAAAGAACCTATCAGAAAGATCCGAACTTTTTCCGACAGGTTGAAAAGGAACTTCCAGGGAAGATTATTGGATGAGGACCTGCATTACTTCCAGCGTATGGAGAAAGCAACGGAACGAATGCAAAACCTCATTGATGATCTTTTAGAATATTCTCACGTTTCTACTTCAATCGATTATTTGGATGAAATAGACCTGAATAAAAAAGTAACGCAGGTTTTGGAAGACCTGGAAGTGGAAGTTACCGAGAAAAATGCGAAGGTAGTAATAGGCCCTTTACCCGTTATCAAAGGACATCGAAGGCAGGTTCAGCAGCTGTTTCAAAACTTGATTTCGAATGCACTTAAGTTCAGCAAGCCGAATATTAGTCCCGAAATACGAATTAGTTCGAGTGTAATAAGTGGAGAAAATATCTATTCGTTCGAACTGCCTGAGGGCGCCAAAAACAAGTTGTATAACTTGATTAAAATTTCAGACAACGGAATAGGGTTCGAACAGGAGTATGCAGAGAAAATCTTTAAAATGTTCCAACGATTGCATGGCAAGGCAGAATATGCCGGCACCGGAATTGGCCTCGCGATTGTACGAAAGGTAATAGAAAATCATAAGGGAGTTATCAGGGCTGAGAGTCAACCTGGTGAAGGAGCGACGTTCGAAGTATACTTGCCCACCGAATAATTGTTATTACAATATGAGCAAAAAACGAATTACAAACCATGCAGGTAGGCTGATAACAAGGTTGAATTACATCACGATAGCTGCGAAATGGTACACACGAAACTCATGAACAATTTCTCTATTACGACAACCAGCTTTTCTATACTTACATTATTTGTAATGGTTGTGTACTTAGCTTCGCAACTACGATTAAGCATTGTTGTGTCACTCCCTTGTACCTGTATATCTTTATTCAGCTTTTCCGGACTCCGTATTGCTGCCCATCCCGACAGGAGTGCGGGAAATCGATTTCGATCTACCTCGTTTAAATCAACTTACTTCAACCAATTATAACGACAATCCAAACTTTGGCCAGTAGCCTGTTTGCTTTTCATTCATTTCATTCTTCTCTATCAAATCACATAAATCGCTTTCAAAACTGTAGATGACTGTTGGAAGACGTTGTGTAATAATTTTCCATACACCTTTGCGGGTGTTATTCATACTGTATTTTACTTCCTCGTTGTTAAGAATAACCGATATAGTATACCAGGTACCAAAACTTGAAGTTGAAATCCTCTTGAATTCAAACAATTTTCCTTTTATTGTTGCTACAAAGTATTCTTTCATCAACTTAAGGTAACTTTTATTATTAACATCAGTTCAAATATGTTTAAAACATGCTTTCTACCAATGTAAATAAGTATCAGATTTAATTTATAATGTGTAATATTATAAGTGGCTGTCATTTGTTGACAGTATTAATAGTTCTTCATGTCATCCCTTATTAAACATATTCTCGTAGCTGATGATGATTCTGACGATGTAGAGATGTTTCAGTCAGCAATAGAGGAAACTTGTCCCAATATTAAAATAACAATTGCTACTGACGGAGTAAAGCTGCTGAGTCTTCTAGGCAAAATCCCTTCACCAGATGTAATTTTTCTTGACTTAAACATGCCCCGTAAAACCGGCAAAGAATGTTTAAAAGAGATTAGAATGGAGCATAAACATAACAGTATAACGATTATAATGTTATCTACTTCCGGTAATAAAGCTGACATCGATTATTGCTTATGCAACGGCGCAAACTATTACTTTGTAAAACCGAAATCATTTAACGAGTTGAAGATTATTGTTCAAAAACTTTGCAACGGCGAGCTAAACATTAATGAGTAGTAATAGGAGTATAAGTAGTTTTTTATACTTAAATAAGTTATTCTATATACCCGGGCCTTAAGGGGCGAAAAGCGATTAGGGTATACCTGCGAACTGTAAAGGTGAAGAAAGAAACAGAGATACTTCTTTTAGAAACTGTCAGGATTTCTAATAACTATTGGTGTCGTTTAAAAAAGTTGCCCGAAGGTTTGCGGACGAACCATCCAATTCAACCAAAGCAAGTGAAGGTTAATAGAATTATTTTAGCAGCTAACAAAAAAAATAAAAAAGCTTATCAGCACTTTAAATAAACATCGAACCTTGATCCTGTTCCTTCCTCACTTTCTACTTTTATTATTCCCTTGTGATTTTCTGCAATTCTTTTACAAATGGCCAAACCAATACCAGTTCCCGAATACTCCGATCTGCCATGCAAGCGATAAAACATTTGAAATATTTTTTGCGAATATTCCTGGTTAAAACCAATACCATTGTCTACAAAAGATATTTTATGATAAGCTGTTAGAGGCTCGAGATCATCTAATAGTTGTTCATTAGGTTTAACCAATTCGTGTTTTATATAAATTACCGGTGCTACTTCTTTTTTAGCATATTTTATCGCGTTACTTAATAAGTTTTGAAATAGCTGCTGTATTTGTCTTGTTATACCATGAATAGTCGACAAATTACTTTTATGAATGATGGCTTTAGACTGCTCAATTTCCAAACTTAGGTCTTCGGTAACTTTCTCGAGAATAACATTCAAATCTGTTTCTTCAATTGAATCATCGTAATTCGATATTTGTGAAAGAACGAATAAATCGCTTATTAACAGGTTCATTCTTTCTGAGGCACAGATAACCTTATGAAAAATGATTTTACTTTTATCAGTTAACTCATCTTTCTCAACCTCGGTAATCATGTTAATAAATGTCGTAATCTTTCTAAGCGGCTCTTGCAAATCATGTGAAGCAGCATATGCGAATTCTTTTAACTGGTTGTTTGTTTTTTCAAGTTCAACATTCGCTTTTTTCAATTCAGCTGTTCTATCCTGAACACATTTTTCCAACTGTTCTGCATTTTCTTCCAGCGCTTTTCGTGACAAAACGATATCGGTAATCTCATTTGCAATAACAAGTACTCCCCTTATTGTTCCATGTAAATTATAATAAGGCTCATATAAAAAGTTTATAAAGGTTTTTTCAAGTTTTCCGTTTCGGTTAAGGTTGATAGAGTGTTCTTTGGCAACATACCTTTCTCCTGTATCCATAACATGTGTAAGCAGTTCTTCAAAACCCTGACCTGCCGCTTCCGGTAGTGCTTCAAAAAGTGGCTTGTTAATAACCTCGTCATGCGTGCGTCCCCAATATTCAAGCACTTTTTCATTCGCTAACTCAATAATAAATGATGGTCCGCCGAAAATAGCAATTGCTACAGGCGCCTGGCTAAATATATTTTGAAGAGTTTCTTCTTTAGATTGTAAAGCCTGGAAATTTTTTACCTTTTCAGTTGTCTCAGTACAAACTACCAGAACTCCGCCTACTTTTCCGTTTTCATCAATAACAGCACTGTAACCAAATGTCCAGTACACATCTTCCATCTTTCCGTTCCGGTAAATAGGAATAAGCTGGTCTTCGCTCCATGTCGCCTGTCCACTGGCAAATACCTGGTCAATAAGTGGTTTGATGATGGTCCATATTTCCGGCCAGCAATCTTCTCCGCTTTGTCCTAATGCATAAGGATGTTTTCCGTTATTGCCAAGGCTGGGACGGTAAGCGTCGTTGTAAAATTGAATTAAGTCTTTGCCCCACCAAAGAAACATGGGAGACTTCGTGTTCAAAATAATACTAAGGGTGGTGCGAAGGCTTTGTGGCCAATGCTCAGGGCTTCCAACTGAAGTATAGTTCCAATCAAAGTTTCGAATGCGTTCACCCATTTCACCTCCGCCCGGCAGAAATGATAATGCCTGTTCTTTTCCGGCGAATATAGTTTTCAATGAATTTAATTAAGTATTGAATATACGCATAAAATAATTGAGGGCTTTATTCAATTATTGAATATCCTTATGTTATTGTCGCTTTATTACCGAGGCAAACAGTAAACATCCCGCCGCTATCGGTAGTCCGCGACCAGGATTTTTAATTGGCGGCCTATATCCGGAATTCTCAAAACGTCGGCTTACTCTAAACGATATGCTGCGGCAAGATGGAGATGGGCAGCGGTTTGTAAATACCACCAAACCTGGCCTTTTATTTGTCGCGGTAGTCCGAGGCATAGGAGAGCGGCAAACGTTGAGCGAAGAGCCGGTGAAACAGTTCAAAATGCGAAAGGAAGAGCTGTTTTTTTTACTACCTCATCATCCCGGTAGTATAACTTGAAATTCACATCCGTGTCCTTTCGCGCTTTTTGTGTTATTATTCCTTCTAATCAGCAAAACGACCGGTTTTGAAATGGTAAATCCTTGCCGCAACAGCCGACAGTGCACAAGAGTGCGACGCAACCAAACGCGAGCACAACCACGATCACGGCATGCTTACCATTAACTCAACAGAATTGGGCCGCCTCATCACCCTCGCTTCAAGACGGACCAGTTATAGAGAAGGAGGAATTCGAGATGTAAATATACCTGGAGCTACCACGGTCGTTAAGTCTAAATTATTAAGGATGGTCAAAACGCGGATTTACAAAATTGTTTAGCATACTCCCCAACCGGAAGTTCAGCCCGGCTCCTGAATTTAAATGATATGCAGAAGCTATCTGCCGTCTTCTTATAAGTATATCCTGTTCACTTGCCTGGCCTTTAACAAGATACACCTGGTCGTGTATTAAACTGCCGTTCGAATAAATATAAAATGTAAGGTTTCCCGCAACTTTCACATTAATGTTTATGCTTAAAGCCAAATTATTTAAACTCTTGTCTTTAAAAAAATTACTATAAGTGATACTACTGTTAACACTGCCCCACTTTTGCCTTAAAGACAAGTACGCCTGGGCTCGGTGACCCCAGAGCGTCTCGGAAATCTTATTGTAAATAGTCGTGTCATAATATTTATTATCACGCACGTCAACACCGTAATTAATAGTAAAGAATTTATTATTTACTTCATCATAAGGGAAAATAGCATATTCAATAGCAGCACGGTAGTATTGCCGTCTTTTGTTATTCGAGAAGGTATTATTGCTATACGAGGCGTCGTAACCGGCACTCCAATGTTTGGTAATACTTTTTATCAATCTGTGGTTAACAGAATAGTTGCTGTTCACCACTACATTTTTTTTTGTTTCAGCACCCTCATCGTATATATAAGTAGAATTATTATAACCGTAAGTGCTGTTAAAACTTACTTTCAGCTTATCAGTTGTGCGATTTGCCGACAGGTGTCCATTCAAATGAAGGCTCTTATAAACCTGTTCAGCATTATAACTTCCGTCACTTCCTACATTAAATATCCAGTAGTTCCATTTATCTGTAGAAGCTGGCGGTGTAATACTAGTTCCTTCGCCATTATTTCCTTTCATGCCAATATCAATAAAATCAGCATAAGAGGTATGAGAAATTAGGGGAACAAGGCCGTGCTTAACCCTTTTTACAATTTCCAACCTTGTTTCGACACCAGTAGAATTTGGAACGAGCGTGCCTAAAAGTGTGTCCTGGTATTGATCGAACTTGTTTTGCCCGAAGAAAATAAATTGAAGGTTATTACCGCCATTCCCGTTTCTTACCGCGGTAATTAAAATGTGTACATCTGCCTCTACTCTATCCAGCACAAAATCTACCAGTTTAATTTCAGTCCGTAGAAAGTTGAAATCACACCCGACGTTTTTGCAATCAACAAAAACTTTAATTTTCTCTGAACTTGTCACCTGGCTTCTTACGTTTGAAGAAAAACACAGTAACAAGATAATGTAAATGTATCGGGTATTTGACATGTAATTATGGGGCAACGTTTATGAATACTAATTGAAAGGTCTATTGGTACAACTATTAAACCACGAAATTTCCAGCGCACTTCAGGTGATATATCCGGGTGGGGCGCCTCGCATGTACAAATAATCACCTGAATATAATAAGTCCTACCCAGTCGGCTTTAAAGGTGCATTACTGCCACAGCAACTTCCCCAGATACGGATACTTCCAGCTGCTCCTTTTAACCGGGCAGAAGGCACAATTAAGCAGGCAGCACCAAAGTAAATTCCACACCTCTCCCCAACTCCGACTGTGCGAATATTGCACCTCCATGATTGTCTACTATTTTTTTGCTAATAGCAAGGCCAAGTCCGGTTCCTTCATATTCAGATTTGGAATGCAACCTTTCAAAAAGGTTGAAGACTTTTTCTGCATATTGTGGGTCAAATCCTATCCCATTATCTTTAATCTTTAGCTCGAGGTATTGATCGGAGGGCCAAAGATCCGCTACTTTTATTTTTTCCTTATTAATAAACTCATGACTAATGTTTACCACCGGCGGAACATCTTTTCTCGAGAATTTAATGGAGTTGGAAATGAGGTTTTGAAATAGTTGCCGCATCTGCGACGGGATAATAATTGCATGCGGAAGTTCGGAGTATTGAATAACCGCCTTCTTTTCCTCTATAGATTGTTCCAGTAGTTCTACGGTTTCGCTCACAACGTCATTTAAATTGTATTTTTCGAAATGCTGCTTCCGGGAAAGAGTTGAAAAATCAAGGATGTCTTCAATCATTGTATTCATTCTCCCTGCAGAAAATATAACCTTCTTCATATGTTCCTGCTGGCTTTCAGAAAGTGGATTCTTTTGCTCGTTTAAAATTAAATTGGAAAAGAGACTGATCTTTCTTAAAGGTTCTTTGAGATCGTGGCTTACTGTGAAAGCAAATCGTTCCAGTTCTTTATTGGTTGCCTCTAAAATAGTGTTAGCCCTGTTGATCTTTTCCAGATCCCTTCTTTCCGTGAGGTCCCTGGTTACTTTGGCATAACCCATATGCCTGTCGGCGTATATCGGGGTAAGTACCACATTTGCCCAAAATAAACTCCCGTCTTTTCTCACTCTCCATCCTTCTTCTTCGTACTTGCCTGTTCTTAATGCTATTTCCAGTTCTTTCCCCGGCTTATTTATCACTTTATCTTCATGGGTATAAAAAATAGAAAAATGATTGCCAACGATCTCATGCGAAGTGTATCCCTTAATCCGTTCTGCCCCTTCATTCCACGTAAGAATATTACCGGCGACGTCTAACATGAAAATGGCATATTCTTTTACCTGGTTCACCAATAAAAGATAAAGCTCTTCACTTCTTCTTTTTTCTGTCAGGTCACGCGTTATTTTCGCGTAGCCAATGTGCTCTTTAGTTTCCGAAAAGATAGGGGTGATAATTACATTCACCCAGAACTTAGTTCCATCCTTTCTTATCCTAAATCCTTCTTCCTCATACCTGCCTTTGGAAAGGGCTATTTCCAGTTCTTTGCCAGGCTTCCCCTTTTCCTGGTCTTGGGGCGTAAATAACGTGGAGAAATGCGTGCCTACAATCTCTTTTTCAGCATATCCTTTCATTCGTTCCGCACCTACATTCCACGTGGTTATATGTCCTGCAACATCAAGCATATAAACTGCGTAGTCTTTAATGGACTCAACGAGCAAATGATAATTTTCCTGCATTTCTAAGAATATTTACTGTTTGGCGTTCTTCATCGATGTGTCGTGCTGACGGATAGGCAAAAGTAGAGGAACTTCTCCAACTATAATTCTATGTAGTTTGGCAAAAGGCTGAATAAAATGATGCAGTAGAAGTGAGTCCCGCAGAGCGCTTCGATGTTGAATAAAGGGCAAAAGCTGCGGCCAGATACTCCTTCTTCCGTTAACGAAATTGAAACAAAGGTGGTGAAAAATAGAAACACGCAAAAGAGAGAATGGTAAGGAAGAAACCGGAATATTGTTAACTTTTTAGGCAGGCAGGATAAAGATCGCCTGCCTTTAAGCCGTCTTCTGACTTTCTATAACCACTTTTCGTATAACCTCATCTAACTCCTTTGATGCAGTTTCCAACTGATCGAGGTATTATTTTGTCATTTTAATATCTTTTTGTTTTACAAGAGGATGCCTGGTTTCGGGTGCATGTAATGGGCAGTCCGGGATAACAAAGTTTGGCGGTATTAATAAAATGAAGATTTAGCACGCCTTTACTTCCCGCGCTTTTGACATTACAACAAAAGACCTCGCAACACATTCGTAATCGGCTGGACAATTTTCTGGTATTCATGCATCTAATGATGGAAAAATTATGACTGTGGCAGGAGGTATTCTATTAACAAAAGATGGTAAAGTGGTTGGTGCTATTGGTGTAAGCGGTGGATCAGGACACCAGCATCAGGGAGTGGCAGAAGCGGGTGAAGCAGCATTTTAAAGTGCAAACAAGAGGTGGCCGGTTGATGTAACAAACGGGGTCGGAAAAGGCACGATTGCGCAAACTAACAAAAGACGAATTGCAGGTTTAATACTAATCTAAAAATGCTTTTGGCACAACAAATAACAATTGCAAAAGCGCAAAAGTTATTAGTTGTCACTGGTGTAAAACCAGACATCCTTCCGGCTCTACCCGCCTCCACTACTGCTAACCTCAAAGAGGGTTTTTAAAACCTTTTAAAACTTCCTATTCAACTTATTTCCTACAGCACGCGTAGTGACACCACTCTATCACCTGCTTATTCTACTGCGTGTCCCCCCAAAAATTGCTCCGCTCATCTAATTGTTTGAGGGCGTGAATCCACCTTTTTATTTTAAATACAGTCTGCTACATAATCATTTTTTACCACAGTATACGATATTGTTTTAAAGCAATTTTGTCATTAACGGCCTAAAATTTGCATCAATACGGAAAATCGAAAAGGTAAAAAACATATTCAGCATGAAAAAATTTACGCAACTGCTTCTCGCAGTCTTCTTAACTGCAGGCGTTTCGCCACTGTTCGCACAAAAAATTTCTCTTGGGGTTCATGGTACCGCAACAGAATACATAGGCGATTTAAACAGTATTAATTACAAGAATAATTACTCCTTGTATAAATTTAAATATTTTCAACCGGGCGTAGCACTCTCGTTGCAGGAGTCTTTGAATTCATCATTCAGCCTCTACCAAATGTTTGCCTGGAACAGGCTCCAGTATCAAAACGATGAAAGAACGGCTGGAGTTAATGCGCGATTTATTTCTTTTAACGGTATGCTTAAATATAAGTTGAACAATGGCTATATCTTAAAAGAAACTGCACGTTTTGCTCCTTATGGAGTGGGCGGTTTAGGTATCACACATATAAAGTCGAACGAATTCAAAACAGGCAGCCGTGCTGTTATTACTGAAGGAGAAACAAAGCCTACTGTAAGCATGGGTGCAGGTATTTTTGTTCGCTTTAGTGACCGCGTTGGGCTTGACCTTTTAAGTGTGTTCAACAGGCCGCTTTACGATGCCTGGGACGGTGTAGTTAACGGAGGTCACGATCTCTACCTGCAACATTCCGCCGGCCTTGTATTCAATTTGAGTAAAGCTAAAGATACTGATAAAGATGGCGTTCCGGACAAAAGGGATAAGTGTCCTAATACGCCTGCTGGTGTACAGGTTGATCTTACCGGATGCCCGGTAGATACAGACAAAGATGGTGTAGCCGATTACATCGATAAGTGCCCGGCCCAGGCGGGTTCTGCTGAAATGAACGGATGCCCTGATACTGATAAAGACGGTATAGCTGACGTTGATGATAAATGTCCTGCTGTTCCTGGCCTGGCCAAATTTGCCGGTTGCCCTGATTCTGACGGAGACGGGGTTGAAGATGCAAATGACAAATGTCCTAATACGGCTGCTGGTACACCGGTTGATGCAACTGGTTGCCCACTTGATTCAGACGGTGATAAAGTTCCTGATAATCTTGATAAGTGTCCTAATACACCTGCCGGAACTGTAGTAGATGTAAACGGATGTCCTGCCGATACAGATGGCGACGGCGTTACAAATAATGTTGACAGGTGTCCTAACACTCCAGGTCCTGCGAGCAATAATGGTTGCCCCGAGGTTAAGGAAGAAACCAAAAAACGTTTAAACTTTGCACAGAGAGGAATATACTTCGAAACAGGTAAAGCAATTATTAAGAAAACATCCAACGCACTGCTCAACGAGATCGTAAGTATCATTAACGAGTATCCTGATTACAATTTAAGATTAGGTGGTCATACAGATGCTGTCGGTAGCGATGCAAGTAATATGAGGCTTTCTCAGGCGCGTGTTGATGCTGTGAAGGCTTACCTTGTAAGTAAAGGTGTAAGTGAAGACAGGCTCGAAGCAACAGGTTTCGGTGAAACAAAACCAATTGCAAGCAATAAAACTGCTGCAGGAAAGGCAAGGAACCGACGCGTAGAATTGGAACTATATCTAAAATAAGAGATAGTTTAGATGAATAACACTAAAGAGCATTGGAGAAATTCCAATGCTCTTTTTTATTTTTACAGAGTTTGTGGAGCCGGCAAGTGTGGTACTATAGAACTTCTGTTGCGTCGCACACTTTTACTGCAGTAATACTGTTGGGCGAAAAAGGGCATGGCCTGTAATCATTTACTCGCGTCTCTTAATTTAATCACTCCACTGTTTAACGTTGTTC
>JAQBNO010000004.1 GCA_028288485.1 Segetibacter sp. | reverse complement strand
CAGGAAAAACAGCACAGGAGTACATACAAATGAAGGTGATAGATGTGGCAAAAGAGAGAATATTTGACCAGAGCAAATCAGTAAGTGAGATAGCGTATGAACTGGGCTTTAAGTATCCGCAGCACTTTACCCGTTTGTTTAAACAAAGGGTTGGTCAATCGCCAACTGAATATCGGAGCTCCCTTAATTAGTTGCTAAATGCTATATATACTTTTTGTTTTTACACTGTTAACTAACTTGCCATTGCCTGTCAATCCGATATAGTCTGCCTCCTTCAGTAATAGCATATAAAGAATTATCCGTTTCCTGGGTTATATCTCTAAAGCGTTGATTTTCGCCAGCAAGTAATCTTTCTTCACCAACAACACGATTGTTTTCTATTACCGACCGTGCAATATGAGTACCGCTTAAGGCTCAGATAAAGAGATTTTTTGCCACTCCCGAGCACGACTGCATCGGTAGAATGTCATGCCACCTGGCGATATTACAGGGTCCAATAATAAACGGGTTGTTCCATCCCATTTTGTTGCTGAATGCCGCCGCGAGCGGCATCTATAATTTACATATAAGATAAAAAAACCTATATCTGGCGCCTATCATACTTCCAATTTTATTTATATCGTAACCATCTTTTTTCTTAGAAAACGACTGATTAGCATGGACACTGCTTGGTTAGTTTGCGTGTTTACAGCACTTGCATCCCTTATTATAAATAGACTTTAGTAACAAATTGAAACAAATAAAAAGTTAATCAAATGCCATCAATAACAATAGACCTCGAATCATTTTTGACGCTCAACCACAGACAGAGGTAACGACAGACGAATATATCCGCAGGTACATAAAAGAAGAAACCGGCGATGCTGTCCTGGACCTCGATGAAATCAACTACATCGAAGAAGGCAAGGCAACGATAATTTACAATGAAAAACCCCTATAACCTTTTATACGAGAGGCAGGATCATCCCCTTAAAATTAGCTTAACCGTTTTCATTTTTGACCAAAAGAAACTAATTTGGTTTAATGAATAGAATTCTATCTCTTATTTTAATACTTTTCGTTTCGTGCGAAAAGTCTGTAACACAGCAGACAAATATACCACGCAACGAACAGCCGGTAGTAATAGCAGTAGTAAATGAAGTATCAAAAAACGAAGATAATAAGTCATCTTTTCTCAGCAGGGTACAGCGTGGCGACATAGTGAAGATTGCCTGTCAGGGCACAAGCCTAACCTACGGGCATGATACGCAATCACCCGACAGGCTACCGGCATCACCCGGAATTCCGGTACAAAATACAAGGTCAGTTTTCCAGTATCCTTCAACTTTGAAAGACAGCCTTACATTCGCTGCAATCGTCGTTAATAGAGGCTACTCTGCCGATAAGGCGAAGGATGGATTAATAAGATGGAAAGACAGCATTCAAGCGGACGTGGTAATATTAGAATATGGAACCAACGAGGCCCTGCGTTCCTATTCAATAGAAACATTCAAAACAGAACTGTCGGAGATGATTGAAAGACATATAAACCAGGGGAGTTATGTTATTGTCTGTATGCCGCCGTTTATGAACAATTCAAGACCGTCAACAATACCTTTTAGAGAGGCGGTGAAAGAGCTATCGGCCAAATACCACGCTGGCCTTTTCGACGTACAGAACGCCATTAACAGCATTCCTTATCTGCTATCAGACGGTATTCACTTAACCGCTGAAGCAAATAGAAAATGGGGAAAAGCAATGGTTGCGTTTTTAAAAGGTTAAACCGGGCGTAGCTTTTTGAAATATAAAACAATGTTTTTAGATGTCTTTGAAATACCTTGAATAAACTCCCCAAATGCAGGAAGGGAAGTTATATAGTAAGTGCCAACTGTAAGGGCAATAATCGCAACATGAAGCAGTACGGCGGGTACCTGATATAGATTAATCCGAACGGCGATCCTTACAGCTATATCATGTATAAGAAAAATCTGCATTGTCCTGCTCCCGTATTCCGAAATGGCGGTTTTAGCAGTAGGTACAAGCACAAAGAATGCAAAGCAGCCAGCAAGACTCAACACGATCACTACGCACCTAATAATCATTCCACTGGCAACATCTATTCCCAAAGACCTAAATGAACTGTAGGCAAATAAAATTCTTATGTCAATTGGAGCTACCCGGCATAAAAAAAACAACCCCACAAAGAATAGAACCGCGAATGCTTTCCACGCCAGTTTATCACTACCTAAAGAAAACTCACTTATCCGAGCAGAATATCCGAGCAGAAAGAACGGGAAGAAATATAGTGTACGGGAAATCGAAAACTGTAGACCTGGAATAAGTGCGGAGCAAAACGGTAATAAAAACGACAACGCAACGACGGTTTTTATATGTTTCTCACTAACAAAGTTCAGCATTACCGTCCACGAAAATAGGCTAACCAGGTACCAAAGAGTGCGAGTAGGAACTGAAATAAACCCAGTTAGTGAATTTGATGGGTGTTCAATCTTCAACAGATAGTTAATCAGCACATATAAACCCTGAAAAAACAAGTACGGAGCTAAGTACCTGTAAACAGATCCTTTAACAGACGTTCCTTTTTTGCTCCAATACCCGGACACGAACGCGAAGGCAGGCATGTGAAAGATATACAGGAACTGAACAATATCTTTATGTATGCCGTGCTCTGAAGGCTGCGCGAAGTGCCCGAAAACAACCAGGAACATTAACACGGCTTTTGCATTATCGAAAATCGGTTGCCTTTGTTTCATGTGATAAACATATGGGAGCAACATGTTAGAACAAAGTTAAAAACCAGAACAACCAAACTTTTTCACCGCGCGTGACCCACGTTTAACAGGCTTAATAAGTTCAGTAAATAATTCACTTACTAATCCTAATGCTGATTTCAAAAAGGCTTTAGCTTTTTATACTTTAAGGAAACGTAACCCTAAAAGCTTGCAAACCTGATAGAAGAACAGCAGAAAGTATTATCCCCTGATTTCACTTTAATGACACTCTTGATTCTGTAGATGCTATGGGAGGTATTGAAAGTGATAAGCGTTTACAATTTGAGGGAGCATTTGGATTAGAACGACCACAAGCACTTGCAACAGAAATGTATAGAGGTTACAAATCAGGAAATTTGGCAGGAAAGCATTACAGGGAATGTTACAAGAGGGAATGAGTGCAGGAGCAATAAGAGGTTTAAAGGAAGGTCAGGTGGGGCAGTAGACAAAATCTACAGCAGAAATAAGTAATGAATATGTAGATGATGTTTCAACAGCTGTAATGGATGTTGGAGTTAAAATGAAATCACTCTTCAGTCCATGCTAACTGAATTAGAAGGATATGTCAGTGCAAAAATTCAACCCGTCACAGATAAAGAAAAAATGACAATTAGATCAACACCAACGAAAAAAGCTTATCTATCAGGCGTTTTAATCCTGCCGGCTAATGCACATTTACCAGTAACCGGTAAAGTGATTGGAATATGAAAAGAAAAAACTTCAGTTAATATCTCAAATAACAACCACTACTGCACTTGGACAGATGCCGATACTTAATAAGGCTGAATTTATAAAGTTAAAGGATGAGAATGATGCTTTACTGTCGGAAATCGGCTTCCTGGATAGGCGACTACTTCATCAATGCTACACAAATCGAATTCTTTTCAAGGCTACAACTTACTTAAATTATTCCACGTCGTATGGTCAACACGTCTTAAACCGTACCCCGGACATCGGGTATTGAAAATCATCGAAGGAGATTGGCTGCAGGTAATTCATTTAAAGGACAAGCGCCGGGTGAGCTTCTTTTGCTTGAAGCATTAAAAAAATGTTATGATACTTGAATTAGTATGATTGGATCTATCGCTGTTGTGGTTGAACCGATAGATCAAGAAGCAAAAAAGTTTTATGAGAAATACGGTTTTATTAATTTGCTTGATAGTGGTAAAATGTTTATCCCAATGGATACCATAATTACGCTACTTAAAAAATAAAGAGTTTAAAAAATGTTTACTCCTCAAAGCTCCTCCTCAAAAGAGGTGATTTTTATTTAATTAAAAAAAGAAGCCCGTAATGGAACTCCCCCTTTGATGTGGCCGTGCATAATAAGCTTGAAAAAATATCCGAACAGGTTAGTAAGCAGATGTATAACCAATAATATTAGCGTGATGTACCTTTATTTCTACCCGATAGAACAGTTACTTGAAACAATTGATAAAAATCAAAAGGTTGCAATAGGTGATGCAGATTTCATAACCGAAGAGGATAAAAGGATTTTATTAAAACATGGCGTAGACTTTAGGGAACTCAATATAAAAGGCCAAGAAACGGTCTTTAAGCCGGTTTAACTTGGCAATGCTGGCTGTAGCATTAAAAGAAACTGAACGCCCGATTTTGGCTACAATGAGCTTCAGGAGTATATCAAAAAGGGAAAGTATATTGCTCTTTCGAGGAGAGATAAATTTATAATAGATACGGTAACACATTTAAATTTAGATCAGCTAATTGGATTTAAGAGTGTGAAATAGTTTGCAAAAAAGAAGGAGCTACTATTCGTAACTCCTTCTTTTTTCTTTCAATTGCTTGAATTTCTCGTGATCCGGATTGGATTCTTCATTACCATACAACACATTATACAACACATCAGTTGTCAACTGTTTATATTTTTAGTAGACTTTTTAGTCGATTAAATTTCTCATATTACTACCCTGTCAAACCTAATTTTACAAAGCCTGACTTGTCTTTACAAAGATATTTACTATGTAGAAAAAATATAAAAAAAGTGAGGCGAGATTAGAAGAATTAGGAAGGTTTTTCAATAGATTTGAGCTAATGCCCGAAAAGGCTTGTGAAACGTGCCTAAGAAATTATTCGTGTTGCTTTTTCACTAGAGGCTATTTAATAAGTACTCCAACCACCATCATCGAGATCACGTTCCCGTTTATGAATGCCGATTCATTAAAAAAAGGAACAATGCAAGTGTAGCTATTTTTTCAGGCTCACCTACTCGTGGTATCAATCCAAATCCTGCTTTTTGCTTTTCAAATCCAAACTGTTTATGTTAGTCATATTGCATGTAATGTTGGTTTTCACGCCCTCTTGTGCGATAGCGTTACATCGAATTCGGGATGTTGCATATATAAAAGCGGTACTTTTTCTTAGACCTAGCCCGGCATGTTTTGTTGCGGTATATGAAGCGCCTTCCCTTCCACCATACCAACCACCTACGGAGCGTTATTAATAATAATTCCATTACCCTGCTGAAGCATTAAAGGAATGACCAGTCGGATAGCAAAAAAAGGCTCATTGCGGCAGGACTTAAGTAACCTGGTTCTTAAGCTTCTAAAACTTTCCAGCAATTGTTGGCGTGGACATTTCAGCTCGTCCATATGAAACTGTAAGCATTGCGGTACTGAAAGCGGTAGGCAACTTTTGTTCTTTTAGCTAGTTGACACATCGTGTAGAACAGACCATTTCCTGTATTCTTTCCTCGGGATACGGCGGATCTATCGGTATATATGGTTTATAGACAAGTTAGAGGGAGTGTCCCTTATCATTTACCTGCAGATGGTAGCGGGAATACTTGGCATACTAAAAGCCGGCTCGTGCCTTCCTGCAATAACTTTACTTCTCCCAGCTTTAACTTCTGAACCTCCGGAATATTTTGTAGCACAAACAATACCATTGGAAAGAGAAAATTAAAACAAAGCCGGAAAAACTACTTAAGAAGAAATATCAAAACAATAACGCGGCGCAAGATAATGAGAAAGCTCAGACAAATACAGTAGAACCAATCATTGGAAAATTAGCATGATACGGAGGTATGCGAAAAGTAAATACGAAAGGTGTAGTGTGGGCAAACAAATATATGCTGATCGCAGCCACCGCTTATAAGCTAAAAAAAGTATTAAAATGGAAGCAAAACATTCGAATAACTTCTATAGAATGCATAAAAGTGCAGGCAAAATTCCTTTTTTCTACCGACCAGCACCTATTAGCGATCAGATTTATAGAAATACACTCAATAGAATACAGATAAGTAGGTCTCCTTCCTATTATTTATGCTAAACATAAAATTATTCTATTCTGCGCTACCACAAATACACGCACGGCTTTACGAAACGAATGTGGCAAATACCTTCGCCAAGCCGGAACTTTGATGATAACAAATTTGTTCCCAGTCGGGCTTCCCTGGAAAACCCGGCTATGTAGCCTTTGTAATTCATTCATATCAGTAGCGGCTTGGACTGTCTGAATGCGAGACAAAATATGACGAGCTGGAAAAGTGATTTGTCGGAAGTCCGATCACTAGTGTGCCGACGATAACATTGAAAGGGATGCAAATGGTCCACCTCATCTTTGGCGCTCCCTTGCCAATAATTGCCCCAATAGCCGCTGCCGCTGATGCGCAAATATCAAAGCGGGTAAAACAACTTCCAATTAGTCCCTTTACAATTGCAAAAGGAGCTATCTTAAACTTTTTACTAGAAACAGAGTTTCTCGATTTACTTAAGCGGTTAATAACACTCTTATCAAAGATCTTCTCAAAATTTTCTTTTACTTTGCCTTTGAAATAGCTGCTTGTTTTCATCTTGCCGAATAATTTTATTACAACTATCTGTTTCACTTCTATATAAAAGTTTTCGTGAACATCTTTTTCATGCCGAGTAAGGTTTTCAACAACGTCGCCGACGAGTTAGGTTGATACTCATGAATACTGGTGGCATACCCTTTCAGGGTAATCAATACAAAACGGATTGTTTTATATAGAAGCGCAGAAATAAACAAGAATGTATTCCCGAAACTTGTTTTTAGGAAGGTGTTGTAACAATAGAAAGCGGTAAAACTAATAGTTCCACTAGGACAGATAATTGGCGCAGTATTAAAAATTTAATAAATCCTGACACCGGCAGATAGATGAACAAATATCATTTTAATATTAATATTAATGACAGGTCGAATACTTCGGGAACTAAAGCACAAGATGATTGTAAAGGTGTTCTGCAGCGTAATGGGTATAGAAATATAGAAATTGGGTTTATTAAGTCTACTTTTTTACTTCCCTTTAATCTGGCAAAGCTATTTTTGACTTTAATATATTATATTTTTACAATTCCTTGCCAGTCCTTGATTATGGTTCAATATCCTTTAAAAGGAATCAATCGTTTCTTTAAATATTTTATCCGGCTTTTAAGAATTAAAGATTGCAAGTTTTTCTGCATAATACATGATCTCGAGTCAATACGACGAAAACCTGGTAAAGTGGAAGTTAAAAAAGAAATTGAAGCTGTATTAGCGTATGATGCGGTAATATCTCATAATACTTCTATGAGCAATTGGCTTACTGAAAATGGCTATACAAAGCACATCGAAGAAATCGTTTTGTTTGATTATTTAATTGAGGATAACAAACAGGGGAAACATATTTCGGAATTCGACAATGAAAATATTGCCGTTGCTTTTGCAGGGAATCTAAATAAAGCAGATTTCATCACTGATTTATCAAATGCCAGTTTTTCTTTTAATATAAATCTTTATGGTCCTTTAAAAAGTATGCAGGCATTCAAAAATAAAAAAATCGTGTGGCATGGCAGCTTTTCTCCTGAAGTTATTGTAGAAGAACTAGAAGGTCATTTTGGTTTAATTTGGGATGGGGATAGTACAGATCATATTTCGGGATCAATGGGTAATTATTTAAAGTATAATACTCCCCATAAAACTTCGCTTTATCTCGTCGCAGGCTTACCAGTTATCATTCCCGAAAATGCTGCTATAGCGGATTTTGTACGAACTAATAATGTTGGTTTTTGCATAAAGAACTTAGCTGCTATTTCGAAAGTTACAGGTGAAATTAGTAATGATTCTTACTGGGAAATGAAAAAAATTGAACTTTTAATGAGAGATAAATTAAAAAATGGGTGGTATTTGGATCAAGCGCTTACTAAAA
>JAQBNO010000217.1 GCA_028288485.1 Segetibacter sp. | reverse complement strand
GGTTGCCAGGATGGCCATGTCGAAGTCGAGGAATAAGGCAAGATCGTTTTGTAACGGGAAGCCAGCGGGTACTATATGATTTTTAGTGGCATTAATATACACCTGAACATTTTCGATAAGACTTGCATTAATATTCAATTCCTTTAAATGCTGTCCTGCGATTACGGCGCTTTGTTCCTCGTTATCCTGCCTGTATGTATCGTACACGATGTCGTGATATATAATGGCAAACCCCATAACAGCGGGATTTTTAATGCGATCCATATTTTTATCACATAAACTAAAAAGGTGGGCTAAATGGGCGAGGTTATGGTAATGCCGGTGTTGTTCGGAGTAGCGGTAAAGAATTTCATCCCACAGCAGTTCTTTGATCTCTTCCTTTTTCGAAAAGGCCGTTAACTGCTTCCATTTCTCGAGCACTATATCTAAAATATTATCCATAATTGATTATTCAATAAGCTTACTATTATTTTTTCCGTAAAGAAAGTAAATAACCAAGCCAACTCCCATCCACACGAAAAACCAAAACCAGCTTACGGGCGGTATTTCTATCATTAAATATGCACAGCATAAAGCGCCTATAACCGGAATTGAAGAGAGGCTTCTAAGGAAAGAAAACAGCGCTGTAATTACTAATAAGGTCACGAAAATCAGGAATAAAACCTCTTCGTAACTTTCAGAACCAATATTTCGCAGGGCCTCGTTTATTCGACCGAAAGTGAGTACAACAAAGGCAATAGCCAAAACAGGAACTATGAATTTGCCATTAATGTAAGGCAGGCTAAACTTCCCAGGTACTTTGTTTATCCGGGGTAAAGATAAAACGCCGGAACAAACCAAAACAAAGGCGAAAAGTGTACCGATACTGGTAAGATCGGTAACAATGCTACTCGGGATAAACAATGCAGGAATAGCTACTAAAAAACCGGTGACAACCGTGGCAAAAGCAGGGGTCTTATACTTAGGGTGAACATTTGCAAACTTAAAAGGTAATAATCCATCCCGACTCATGCTCATCCAGATGCGCGGCTGGCCCAATTGAAATACGAGCAGAACGCTTGTAGTAGCAACGACCGCACTTACCGAAATAATATAACTTACCCAGGGCATATTTAGTCTTTCAAAAACATAAGCAAGCGGATCGTCTACTTTCAGTTCTTTGTAGTTCACCATACCAGTTAGTACCAAAGCAATCAGTATATAAAGAACCGTACAGATAAGCAGGGAGTAAATCATTCCCTTTGGCAAATCGCGTTGCGGGTTTTTACATTCCTCAGCAGTAGTGCTAATGGCATCGAAACCAATATAGGCATAAAAAACAGCAGAAACTCCGGCCAAAACTCCCGGAAACCCGTTAGGAAGAAAGGGACGCCAGTTAGCTGTATCGACGAAAAAGAATCCAAAAATAATTACGAGAATAATAACGGCGATTTTAAAGATCACCATCAGGTTGGTACTTTTCTTACTTTCTTTGATGCCGATATATGCCAGCATTGTAATTAATATCACAATTATACAAGCAGGTAAATTGATGATAAAATGGTAGCCGCCAATCAACGGAGCGTGCGACCATGCAGAATATGCATGTTGCAGAGGTTTTGTCAAGGATTGCAAAGTCTGTCCTTCAGTAATAAGCTTAGATGCTTCAATAAAACCATTGTGTGCAGTGGTTGGATTGGTAGATAACCATGAAGGAAGACTCAGACCAATACCATCTAATAAATTGGTAAAATAACTGCTCCAGCTAATAGCCACAACTATGTTTCCAATTGCATATTCGAGTATTAAAGCCCAGCCAATTATCCATGCTACCAGTTCGCCAAACGTTACGTACGCATAAGTGTATGCGCTGCCCGCAATTGGAACCCGGCTCGCAAATTCGGCATAGCATAATGCACTAAACCCACAGGTGACTGCGGTGATAACAAAAAGAAATGCAATTCCAGGTCCGCCACTAAAAGCTGCGGAGCCTATAGTAGAGAATATGCCTGCGCCTACTACAGCAGCTATCCCCATAAATGTAAGGTCGCGCACGCCAAGCACTTTGCTTAGTTTAGCATGTCCATGTTCTTCCATGCCTGCTTCAGCATCGGCAACTATTTTTGAAATAGATTTCTTTCTGAATAAATAGTGGGCCATTATGAATTACAGGTTGAGTAGAAGGATTAAAATACGCTGATATTTTTAATTAAATTAGTAATCCCGTTGTACAAGGAACGATGCTAATTCCTGCAATGGCTTTTTGCGCGAAGATAAAACAGCAGCATCTTCGAGATGTTGCAACGCTTCTGTGATGTATTTTTCTTTTAAGCTCCTCGCCCATTCGTCGACCCCACAGCTTTTATAAATAGATAGTACTTTGTCCACTTTACCTTCATCTTTTAAATGGGCCAGGTTTTCAAGTTCTTTTTTTTGCTCATCAGCGGCTACTTCAAGCGCATGAATCATTAAGAATGTTTTTTTGTTCGCAACAATGTCTCCGCCTACCTGCTTTCCAAATTTTTGCGGGTCACCAAAAGCATCGAGGTAATCGTCCTGCACCTGGAAAGCAATACCAAGGTTAAGTCCGAATTGATATAAATGATTTGCGTTACCTTCTCCTGCCCCACCTAGAATGGCGCCCATTTGCAGGCTTGCAGCCATTAAAACCGAAGTTTTTAGCCCTATCATCGTAATGTATTCATCCAATTTCACCCTTCCTTTTTTCTCGAAGTCCATGTCGAGTTGCTGTCCCTCGCACACCTGCCGCGCCGTTTTATTGAAGAGATGCAGAATCCTGTGTATATAATTTGTCCTGATCTTATTTACGTATTCGTACGCCTGTATCAGCATCACGTCGCCGCTAAGCAACGCGGTGCTTTCATCATATTTTGTATGGACAGTTTGCATACCGCGCCGTAGCGGTGCCTTGTCCATTATATCGTCGTGTATTAAAGTGAAGTTGTGAAAAAGCTCGATAGCACTAGCCAGGTCGTAAGCATCGGGAGAAATCTCATTGAATAATTCGTTACCCATTAAACACATTACCGGCCTTATCCGCTTTCCACCCAATCCTAAAAAATACTCACAAGGATCAAAAAGCGTAGCAGGCTCTGCCGGGAAATGACGAACATTAAAATGACTTGAAAATTTTTTGACCAACTCCTCGAACGAATGCATTATTTACTTTTCTGTTGCGGCAAATATAAAGGCAAAAAAAGGGTTGTGTTTATTTGGCTTGTAATTCGGAAGTTTTTTCTTTTGTGGCGCAAACATATATCCTCGGTGGAGCCCCGGTTGTGTCACTCACTTTTACTGTATCTTTTTAAGCAACATCTGCAGCGTGTATTAAAAGTTCAGTAAACTTAAAATATAGTATAACCCACAATTGAAGGTTTAGAAAGACCTCTTATTACTGAGGATATTTCACTAAAAAATGGCAGGTGTAACAATTGAAATATCTTGAAATGGATGCAGAATCAGCAAATCGTTATCTTATTCAGCCTTGCCGTCAACGGCTAATTCATGAAATTTGTTGTCTTTTAGGATCGCGACATTCAGTTATTGAAGACGTTACTTCAATTTGAGAAGAATTTAAAACTAAATGGTTGATGAAAGTACTTCTGCAGACAAAAGCAATTTCTCTTCTTCTCGGGTTTTTGTTGTCATCACAATTTGATTTTCTCAAATTTACTATTTTCTACACTTTTAGGGTAACACTTGCTTTGCTTCCGGCAACTTTACTAATTCAAAACTGTACGGTATGCTCAAGGCAAAGAGGAGTAAAACGGGAATATTGAAACAAGCGACCCGAGGCTCCCTTGGGAAGGGCGCGAGAGCAATGGCCCTTTTTATTCTTTGCCTGTAGTTTAATAAAGAACAAAATAGTACAAGTCTGCGACCAGGTTCAGGTAAAAACTGCCACGCCAAATAAAGCAGTACTGTACAAGCGAGCGTGGCAACAGAAGTTTAATCGTGATATGCTGCTAGCTACCAAAAACTTCTTCCTGCATTTTGCTCTTCCTTACTCAACCATGAGGTGCTTGATCTTGTTCCAATCTCCTACTATCCAGACCACGTCTTCCCACTCAAACCTAAGCGTTGAGTCGGGATTGAGCAATCGTTTTCCATCTCTTTCTATCCCTACAACCAGGCCCCCGGTAACTTCGCGAATATTGGATGCCCGGATAGTTTTTCCGCGCAAATGATTATGGTTATCAACAATGATTTTGTGCAAAGAGACCGGTTGTTTTCCAGGAAGAAATTCGGGTGTATCTGCAGCAGGGTCAACAACATTTTTAAAGAGCTGGAGTTGTTCGTCAGTACCTATAACCGAAATTTTATCGTAAGGAAAAAGCATTTCATTTTTCGACGGTACATCAATTACTTTTTTACCCCTTTCGATGCTGGCAATGTTTATTCCAAATTTTTCGCGCCATTGAAGTTCTGAGAGTGGCTTACCTATAAAATCACCGTTTGGATTAATAACGAAATAAGCCAGGTGAGCATCCCACGGAGAAATAGTGTTTTTTTCATCGGTGCCTTCGATGACGCTTCTGGCATTAAGGTTCATTAAAAAGCGATGCTCGATACGATGATAAAATAACTGCAGGCGCTTCGAAAAAATCTGCAGCACTATTATCATTACAACCAAAGCAACAATAAATGCTATCCGGTGTTCGAATAATTGCAACAGTAAAACAAACAGGTAAACTACAGCAAGCACGTTTCTTAGCACTTCAAGCATTACCAGGGGCCCACGGTTATATTTTTTATCGAGCCATAAATTGGTGTATGCATTTTTATGAATTTTTTTTATGGTAAGTGCCCAAATAAAGGGAGCCATAAACAACAATGTAGCAATGGTTGTTACTATTAAAGCTACCTGGTTGTTTTCCACCTTTTCGCGGATAAAAGGTGCCAGGAAATTGGTAGATAGCAAAATAAGGGCAATTAGTACAACCGAGTTCGTAAGAATTAAAACCAGGTAAGCTCTTAATACAATTTTCCAATCGCTTTCGGCCTGTATTGTTTGCGCACCCGCACTATAACGGTTTAGCCGGGTTTTCCACGATTCGGGCAAACGTTTTTCAATAAAAAAATAAAAAGGGTCGGCAAAGCGTATCATGTATGGCGTGGTAAAGGTGGTGATCACCGAAACACCAACAGCAACGGGATATAAATAACCTTCAATTACTTTGTATGAAAGTCCTAAGGTTGCAATAATAAAGGAGAATTCACCGATTTGAGATAAACTCATCCCAGACTGGATGGAATGTTTTAACGACTGGCCTGCAAGTAAAGATCCTAAAGTAACAAATAGAGTCTTTCCTACAATTACCACCAGTGTTAACACCAGGACCATTATAGCGTGTTCACCTAAAACTTTAGGGTCTATCAACATTCCGACCGAAACGAAAAAGATAGCGCCGAATAAATTTTTTACTGACTTTACCAATGTTTCAATTTTTTCTGCCTGCGTCGTTTCTGCCAAAATGGAGCCCATTATAAAAGCACCTAACGCAGAAGAAAAACCCGCTTTTGTAGCCAGGACTACCATTAAAAAACAAAGTCCGATCGACACAACCAGCATTGTTTCGTCGTTCATGAGTTTCTTTCCTGCTTTTAACAGGCTGGGCAATAAGAAAATTCCCGACAGGAACCACAGGCATAAAAAGAAAACCAGCTTAAGTAATGGCATTATCAATGCTCCACCTTCAACCTGTTTTTCACCAGAAACAGTTGACAGAATAACTAAAAGCATTACCGCAACTAAATCTTCAATCACAAGTATGCCCATTACTGCACCGGCAAAATTTCTATTTTTTACTTTTAGTTCGTCAAATGCCCTTACGATAATTGTGGTAGATGAAATGGCGATGATACCACCAAGAAAAATGCAGCTCATGGTTGATAAGCCTAGCAGCTTTCCGGTAAAATAACCTGTGGCGGTCATGCACGCTACTTCAAAAATCCCGGTAATTGAGGAATTACCTCCTACCCTTGCCAGTTTCTTAAAACTAAACTCGAGACCGAGACTGAACAGTAAGAAAATTACTCCCACATCGGCCCAAATTTTAATGCCATCGAGATCACTAACTGTTGGAAATAACGAAATACCTGGGCCTACCAGCATACCGGCGATAATATATCCGAGAACTACAGGTTGTTTTAGCCATTTAAATAAAAGTGAGGTTACCGCCGCAACACAAAGTATTAATGCCAGGTCTTCAATTAATTGAGGTAAATGCTGCATAAGCCATAAAAGTCAGTTTCAATCAATAATACCGAATTTTCCGGCAAATTATACTGCAAATCTGATTTTTTGAAAATGAGCCGTCAGAATATCTCATTTAACTGTAATCAACTTTTCGAGTACGTAATGAACAATGGGACAAACTGTAGAATTTTTTTGCGTCAGTTGTGGCCGCTTTAATAAGACATCTTCGTTCGTGTAAGGATAACGTGCACAATCCCCCGGTCTTTCTTCATAAATGCTGCAATAGTTATCCGCTCCCAAAAACGGGCAAGGGGCACTTTTGGCTACATAATCGCCGTCAGGATCGAGATGTAAATAGGTTTCAATAAAGGCCCCTTCCTTCATCTTCAAATGTTTGCTGATACGTTTGATGTCGGTAGTTTTGAATCGTGGAGAGTAATTCTTGCAACAATTGCCGCATTGCAGGCAATCTATTTTTGCAAAAGCTTCATCATTCAGGTCGGGAAGTATTTTTAAAACCTTGCTTTTATCTGCCCGCTGCAAAAATTGTTTGTATTGCTTTTGATGTTCTAACGAACGTTTTTCCCAGCCTTCTATGTTGTTTGCAGACATTATTTAAAAAAAGCAAAGGTAAATGACAGAACCAGGATTTATTAGATCGCAGGGATTATTAGGAAATATATAAGAGGATCCGTTGAATGTGGGGGCTTAGCTCTTCAATTAATGCGTTTACCAAATGTTTTGTTTGGCGACCAACATTCGACTACCCTTCGACATCGTTGTGTCACTCACTTTTACGCTAACAATTTTATTCGGCTTAAAAAGAATTTCCGGTGCTAATACCTAAAATTCGATTTGGTAATCCAAAATTACAAAACTATCACTGCTACCGGCTGCAAAACTACAGGTCCTATTAGACCCGATTCGAGCAGCGGCGAGTTTTTAGTATAGTGTTTCCAGGTGGTAAAACTAACCCGTCCGTCAACAGGTTTTGGTCGACCGGTAATATACCAGCCAGGTAATTTTTCAATGCCCCCTTTTATTAAACTGTCCACACCATCCGAGCCTCCTCCCGGTGTAAAGTTATCCGGATCAGCTAATTGTTCATCTCCAATAAGACGGTTAGGCCATAGAGTGGTGATTTTAATTTCAAGCTTGTTTATTCCTGGTATTAAAGTAGTCGTGATGTCTACACTGTATGGCCGCTTCCATAATGTGCCGCAGTCTTTCCCGTTTACATTTACGGTAGCAATTACTTCAACCCTTCCCAAATCTAAAAACCAGCGCCTTCCAGCCACCAGCCATTCCTTACTAACAGTAAAATTTTTTGTATAAGTAGCATTACCGGAAAAGTATTTCACACCATCTTCTGTATGCTTGTGTAGTGAAACTAATCGAGGCAATATGATTTGAGCAGGGGCCCCAAGACCAGGAGGAAAATTTACCTGCCATGATCCTTCAATTCTAAGAGGTTTGTCAACATTTGAAACCTGGAAAGAGGAAGTTTTGCCGGAACTGTTTCGTAAGATATAATAGCCGTTTTGCTTTACCAGTAACGTTGGTTTGCTGCCCGCCGCCATCTGCACTACAAAGGGTGAAACTTTCAAAGTCGGTCCCTCCGCCACTAACTGCAGAAGTTGGTCGTGGCTCAAAACCTCCGCAAATAATACAGGTTCGCTCATATCTCCATTGTAATATGAAACATCTTCGTTCAAAGTCGAACTGTCGACTGAAGGATGGACTATGTTATTGCTCTTTCTACCTTCCCCTGCAAGTTTACCGTTTACATAAACAGAAGGAGCACCATTGTGATATACAAGTGCAATTTGACTCCAGCCTGAAATAGAGATCGGCACAGACAACACCAAAACAGGGCCGCCGGTTGCATTCTCCCATACAGCAACACCATTACGTCCAACCGTTATTCCACACGTTGCATGTCCTTCTCCATAAAGTTCATCGCCTAAAGGGGGATAAATGGCGTAATACTGTGTCCACGCCCGATGGATACTTCGCTTGTCTAAGTCAGGGTTAAGCAAAATATTAATTTCCGGCTTAGCCCAAAAAATAATGGTGAAGTTGTTAGTTGTATTCTCATAAAGTTTGCCCGGCAACGGAGGAAAGCCTTTCGTACTTAATACTGTTATATTATCTTTCTCCAGGGAATGCAAACCGTCTTTTGAAGCAGGTGAACGAAATACCACGAATACCGAGGCGTAGGGTTCAAACTGTACGGGTAGTCGAACACTGTTATCCTTAATTTCATATATTGCAACAGGAATAATTTTACCGGTAGTCGCATCCCATAATTCAGGTTGTTTATTGTTCACACGAAACGTACACACTACATCCTCGCAAGTTCTTCTTTGGTTGGAAAGAAAATAGATATCTGCTTCCCTGGTCTTTCGATGAGTATAAATGATTGGTGCGCCTCCCGAACGCGAAGAAAACTGAAAATCAGGTGTAACGTTAAGAGTTTGCAGTATGGATTGCAACGATCTGCCCCAAAAAATTCTGCCTTTTCCAAAGCTATTTTCAGTAATCGTGTTACCGTCGATATTGCCCCAAAGTTCGTTCACAATAGATTTAAATTCTGCATCTCCATCAGCATAATCTATAAGCCCCGGTGAACGTTCCGGCTTTGCTCCAACCATTATCATCCCGTCATTTAACAGGGTGCGAAGTTTTCGTATTAAGGTGAGTGTTACTGCTTTATAATCCTGGAGAACCAAGATGCGATAACTCATTCCATTGGACAGGAGGAGCTGTTGGTTTACAATCTTTACGTTCTTCAAAATTACTTCTGCATTCACCAGGTCATAATCATACCCTTGCGGAGGTGGAGGATTTAATTGGTCGGGATTTACATTCGTATACATATTCGCATCTTCGCCAGTAAAATAAGCGAGGTCAGCTACAAAAAGACCTTGTTGCAACAGGCTTTGACACCTGGCTAAATAATTCAACCAGGCCTTGCTTTGATCCCACCAGGTATTAGTCCGGTCAAAGTGAATTCCCCATGGCCCCATGGTCATGCCAGGTAGAGCCGTTGGGTGTGGCTGGTGAGCAAAACGGTGAATGATCATCCGGTTTATTCCTTTGGTAAATGCCTTATCTCCTACGGCTTTCATGGCAAAAGGGTATTCCTGCCATCGTGCTGATTCAGGTTCAGCAGTAAATGCTTCCGCGCCTACCACTTTTTGACCGTTGATGTGGGCTATCGAAGCAGCAAGTTTCGGTGTTCGCAGAACAGGTTGCTTAACCGGCAACGTTGTAGAAATTCCGTTCCAGAATTCACCCAGGTTTATATCCGCTTCAGAACCGATCTGCATCTCTTCAAATGGTCCCAATTCATAGGGCTCTATGTAAGAGGTGATCCCGTGTTCCTGGCAGAGTTGGTGAAACCGGCCATAATAGTTCTCCGCTATCAGGTCTGCCTGAACCCTGCGGAAGTCCCAGAGAAAACGTTCTGTTATGTCTATGCTACCCAGAATACGGCCTCCCGTAAGAGCTGGTAAATATTTTGTGATGTCGTATCCACATCGTTTCTTAAATTCCTGTTCAAACCCTGGCGTCCAGTTTTGCATCCCGGCTTCGTAGCTGTCAATTTCTAATCCCACTTTCCCTTTCGAAGCCAGTGATCTTAATACCGGTAAGAAGTCTGCGATCATTTTTTTATAATGAAAAGTGATCGCAGTTTCGCTATACTTATCGCATTCCAATCCTATACCTGTATCAGGAGCTGCACTGTTTAATTTTCCTGTTGGCGTGAAACCTATGCGCACAATCGTCCAGTTGCCCACTGGAGCATTCCAGTTAAGCAGTCCATCTTTACCTAAATGCGTCGTTACGTCGAGAACGGCGTTTAAATCAACTATTGATCCTGCTGGAACAAATTGGTTATTATTTTTGATTATACCCGACGCCTCTTCAACATGCATAATGTTCCTGGCCCTTTGGTTGGTTTTTTCCATCCAGTTTTGTAACCTGGTAATTCCCGAAAACTGCACTTGCTTATACCGCCTCGTTTTGGCAGAAGAGAGGCGGAAATACTTCGCCTTTGTTGAAGGAATGTCGTAAACGATATATTTGTAACCTGATGAAAGGTCAATTTCGAGGCCTGTATTTATTTCAGTTATTAAACGAAAATGAATTCCGTCATCAGATGCCTGTAGCATGACCGAGGTTCTTTCACCAACTTCAAGCGGCTTTCTTGCTTTTGCGTCGGTACTTATTGTAGAAATATAAAAAGTAATTCCTCTTGCCTCGTACGGCTCATCGAATTCAAACCGCAGCCATGCCGATGGATCATCCAAAGATGGTTGTACAATAACACCTTGTTGCTCTTCGCCATTTAATTGCTTTATGTCAATTTTACCACTACTTGAAGTAATTGAAATTGTTTGCAGGAGATGTTCTCCTGCCAGTGAGGGAAAAGCCAGTACTGCTACATCGCGATAATAATTGAGTCGACTTGGCGGTTTTGATAAAGACAGCTTTATCTCCTTGTCACCAGCTACATAAGTCTCGCTCCAGGTAAGTTGCTGCATAGCTAATTCAGGCGTAATCCAAGGACCACCACTTGCAGAAAAGCCAGGACAATTATGCATTGTAAACTCCAATCCCAATCTTTCAGCTTCCCTGATTGCATGCTTTTTTAACTGCAGCCATTCTTCACTTAAATACTCTACCGGCCCTTTTGGAATACCTGTGCCAACATCAAAATTGAAAACGCCGCCGATGCCTACCCGTTTCATTGCTTCCAGGTCAAGCGTGATGCCTTCCTTCGTAACGTTTCCATTCATCCAGAACCAATAGTTTTGAGGATAAGCTGAAACAGGGGGATGGATGAAAGTTTCTTCCAGCCCTGACCCTGTATGCTCAGGAAAGGCCGGAACAATATTCGCAGGACTGATAAACGCGATTAAACCGCCTGCCCCTGTTTCCTTTATAAAAGTCCGTCGCTTCATTCGAGCGACAATATAAATTATAATTTGTTTGTAGCGATTATGAAAACGCTTTCGCTTGTGAAGGTGGCAGGCCAATCAAATAAATTGCCTGAAGGTCGAGGCCTTCCATCTCAAACGATTCCATTTGCCTTTCTGCACTTTTTATAAAAAAAGAGAGGTTGATTCAATAAAATGAATCAACCTCTCTTAAAAATTGTCTCTATTTCCCCTTAATCCGATTAAATCTAAAAAATCAGGGTTCTATTATGATACTAAAGCCAGATCCAGTACCTGCTGCATGTTCTTTACATAGTGAAAAGAAACACCTTTTATGAACTCGCTGTCAATCTCATTCACATCCTTTTCATTTTGGGCGCACAAAATTATTTCCTTTAGTCCCGAACGTTTTGCGGCCAGTACCTTTTCTTTAATGCCGCCTACCGGTAAAACCTGGCCCCTCAGTGTTATTTCACCGGTCATGGCCATAAAAGGCTTCACTTTTCTACCGCTGAATGCACTTGCCAAAGAGGTAAACATGGTAATACCTGCGCTGGGACCATCTTTTGGAACTGCACCTTCAGGCACGTGCACATGGATCGCTTTTTTCTGAAATAACTCCGGATCGATGTTATACTTCTTTGCATTTGCCTGTAAAAAGCTTAAGGCTGTTGAAGCACTTTCCTTCATCACATTACCAAGGTTGCCCGTTAGTTTTAACTCCGGTTTACCATCGCTTAAAATAGTTTCTATAAATAAAATGTCTCCGCCAACATAAGTCCACGCCAAGCCTACAGCAACACCCGGCATGTTCACCGTTTTGTATATTTCGTTGCTGTAGCGCTGTGATCCTAAGATCTTTTCTATATCCTGGATGGTCAGCGACGCCTTTACTTTCCCTTTTGTTGCCATTTCCCTGGCGGTAAAACGCATAATCGATGCGATCTGCCTGTCAAGTTCACGAACACCACTCTCACGTGTATAACTTTCAATCATCTTCTCCAACACCTTATCAGCAATTTTAAAGGCGCCTTTTTTCAACCCATGGGCCTCAAACTGTTTGGGTATCAGGTGACGTTTTGCTATTTCTACCTTTTCTTCAATTGCATAACCACTGAGATCGATTATTTCGAGCCTGTCTCTTAAAGCTGGCTGTATCTGGTTGATGTTGTTAGCAGTTGCGATAAACAATACCTTGCTCAGATCATACTCCAACTCGAGGTAATTGTCGTAAAACGTATGATTTTGTTCGGGGTCGAGGATCTCTAACAATGCACTGCTTGGGTCACCACGGTGGTCACTCCCCACCTTGTCAATCTCATCCAGTATAATTACCGGGTTGCTGGTTTTTATCTTGCGGATGTTTTGAATGATCCTGCCGGGCATTGCACCTATATAGGTTTTCCGGTGACCTCTTAGTTCACTTTCATCATGCAGTCCACCCAGGCTTAAACGAACATATTTACGGTTTACCGCATTGGCAATACTGCGACCCAATGAGGTCTTCCCAATTCCCGGAGGTCCAATGAAACAAAGGATCGGGCTTTTCATATCTCCCTTTAATTTCAGAACGGCCAGGTACTCCAAAATCCTTTCCTTGATCTTGGTCATGCCGTAATGGTCGTTGTCTAATACCTGCTTTGCTTTTTTGAGGTCGTAACTGTCCTGCGAATACTCTTCCCACGGCAGGTCGAGTAACAAGTCGAGGTGATTGTAAACAACAGAATAATCCGGCGTACTGGGATGCATTCTTTCCAGCTTTTCTATGCTGTTTTTAAACAATGTTTTTGCAGCCTGTGGCCATTTCTTGCCTTCTGCTTTTTTCTTCATTTCGGCCAGCTCCCGGTCGTTCAAATCGCCACCTAACTCATCTTTAATACTTTTGAGCTGTTGCTGTAGAAAATATTCACGTTGTTGTTTATCAAGCTCAGTACGTGTTTTATTAGTGACCTTATTTTTCAATTCGGCAAACTGCAATTCTTTTTGCAGGATCTGCATCAACTCTTCTGACCGTTCCTTAATGTCGTGTATTTCAAGCAGCCTTTGCTTTTCAGCAAGATCGCTGTTTAAATTGCTGCTTACAAAATTGATGAGAAATGAAGGATTTTCTATATTCTTTAAAATAATAGAAGCCTCGGTAGGTAGATTGGGAGACATTGAAACAATCTGCCCGGCCAGGTCTTTAATATTGCTAACATAGGCTGCAAAGTCTTCATCTGAAGGTATAATATCTTCATCGAGCAACGTAACGTTTGCCTTAAAATAAGGATCTTCAGTTGTAATTTCTTCTAATGTAAACCGCTTCTTTCCCTGGATAATGATTGTTGTACCACCATCCGGCATTTTTATCAGTTTCACTATTTTGGCTATAGTTCCAATCTTGCACAAATCCTTTACTTCAGGATCTTCAATGGTACTATCAGTTTGAGCAAGTACGCCGATGAGCTTATTACTCTTATAAGAATCGTTTACAGCTTTTATACTTTTATCGCGTCCTACTGTTATCGGCAAAACAACGCCGGGAAATAACACAGTATTACGTAAAGGGAGAACAGGAATATCGCGCGGAACTTCAGTTAATTTTTCGTTTTCATTTTCATTTTCATTCAATGGAATAATTGGAATAAAGTCAGTATCGTCGTCGGGCCTTAAATAAAAGTTCGTTTGAATCATAGTTAATTTTTAGAGGACAAATTGTCACAGCCCATCTTCTTGTCCTATCTGGGGTGCAAATATAGTTGAGTTCAATATTAATGCCACACGAATAAAATGGTTTATAAGGTAACAAAGTGGCATAAAAAAAGCATTGTCGAAAGACAATGCCTGAATTATAACATAGAATATGAATAGTTTATAATGCAACACCAACACCAAACTGCATTTGCTGGCTTCTCCACTTGTCCTGGTTATCGACATCGTTTATATCGTTCAAGCCAACATTGTAACGGCCATAGAAGCGCAACTTACTTAAGTTAACAGTTGCACCGGCAGTTAACGAAAAATCGCCGCTTTTAAAAGCCTGCTTACCGTTGCTCCACAGCGATTCATCTTTATTTAGTAAAATGCCGTACTGAGGACCAAGATTTAAGGTTAAAACGGGTGCAACATTAAATCGGAGCAACAATGGGATAGTAATATAATTTAATTTAATGTCCTTAGTATTATCCTTCCAACCATTTAAAACCTGGTTAGTTGAAGAAGCAGGCTTGGTATTCGTTTGGTTCCATAAAAGCTCCGGTTGTATACCCCACGACTTACCCAGGTCAATTTCAGCAAACGCGCCGACGTGATAGCCGAGGCTGTAACCTTCTTTAAAAGCCTGCCCTGAAATTTTTGTAAGGTTAGCTCCAAGCTTTCCGCCAAAGTTTAATTTTTGGGCATTTGTAACCGCTGAAACGACGATAACAAAGATTGCAGATGTCAGTAATTTTTTCATAATAGTCTGTTTTTCAATGCATAAACCAATTTTTATGCCATCTGCTGCATTTCTTATTTTTAATTGTTCTAAAAAAAAGTTAATGAACATTTACAACATATAACGCAATTAAACGAGGAGGTGTTTACTACCAAAAGTGTATTCAGGAGCTTTTTTAAGCATAACTAATATGATTTACGCAAGTAGCTTTTGGTTACAAACATTCGTTTTTCAAGAGTGCAGCGTTGCGTCGCACTCTTGTGCCGTGTTGGTTTTTGGGCGGCGAGGATAGATAGCAGAAACGCTCGTCTTATTTACTCGAACTAACTTTTGCTATGTTTAATACCACGACATGACTCACAAAAGCTGGAAAAAGATGAATAAAGATCGACCTGTACAAGTGAGTGACACAACCGGAGATGCAACCAGGCACTACAGCTGGTCCAATAACAATTCTAACTGTTTGTACCCGCAGGTCAGAAAAAATGCGGCCTATCTAAAGTTCGCATCAAAGAAAAATAAATTGGGTTTTAGGTATTAAATTATTCCTGACCTTGTATGTTGTATTGTTCGTCATATCAAACCCATTTTTTAAAATAAAACAATACCTGGTACTTTAATGCCTACTAACGCAAAAGCAAGTTGTTAAGTATCGAGCTCTATGACCGAAATTTCAGGTAGTATTCCTACCCTTCCCGGGTAACCAATAAATCCAAAGCCCCTGTTCACATATAATTTTTGATTACCTTCTTCATACAATCCGGCCCATTGCCTGTACATCCATTGTACCGGGCTCCATTTCAGGAAAGGGGTTTCAAGGCCGAACTGCATCCCGTGTGTATGCCCTGACAACATCAGGTCTATGTCTCCATATTTCGGTCTAACCTCTGCGTCCCAATGACTGGGGTCATGACTCATTAAAATTTTAAAAGGATACTTTTCCGTTCCCTGGTAAGCTTCGGTCATTTTTCCATACTTAGGGAAATTTCCTTTTGCACCCCAATTTTCTATTCCTAATAAGGCAATAGATTCGCCGTTCCTTTCAAAAACAACGTGTTCATTCATCAATAAACGCCAGCCGAGTTTGCTGTGAATTTGTTTGAGGTTTTCGAGGTTTTGTTTCTTGGCTAACGGCGACTCCCACCTTACATAATCGCCATAGTCGTGGTTACCCAATATGCTGAACACACCCAATGGTGCTTTTAATCGATTAAAAAGGTCGACGTAGTTTTTCATTTCACCCGCCTCATCATTTACGAGGTCACCGGTAAATAGAATAAGATCCGCATTTTCTTCCAGCATGAGCTTAACACCTCTTTCCACCGCGTTCCTGTCTCCAAAACTACCTGAGTGAATATCACTGATATGAATTATTTTAAGACCCTTAAAAGCCGGGGGAAGATTCTTATAAGAGAGTTTTATTCTCTTAACCTGGTAGTTGTATTTGTTAGTGAAGCCGTAAATGAAAGTGCCCAAAAAACCACCGCCAATACCTACACCGAGCCAGCTTAAAAAGGCGGAGCGGGAAAGATTCCAGGAGTTGTTTTTGTCGGATGCATTTTCCGGGAACATCTTACTTAAAACCCAGGTGATACCTCTCCTCGCATCGTCAATCATAAAAAATGTTGCGGCTAATAATTTTGCAATAAATAATCCTGCAAAAGTTGCAAATAGGTAGTTCCGCATTGTTTTTGGCCAGGACTCGCTGTTGAAATACGGTAAAAAGAGCAAAAAAGCAACGCCCGCAATTGAAAGAGTCCAATAAACAGAATAGACGACCAACCTTGTTTTTTCCGATGCTCCCGATGCCAGCGCTTTTACCACCTGGAAGACATACAAGTCGAGCAAAATCATTATTACAATAATTATCCACCACCCGCTCCTGTTACGCATACTCAAATTTTTGGCAAAGTAAAATCAAGTGTTTGTAAAAAACACTTTTGTTATTTGTGTTGAAAACTTAACCATATCTATTAACTGCTAAAAAAGCTATTTGTTCAAGTATACTGTATTTTTGCCGCGGACGGAGAAGGAGGTTGTAGGGTTAAGGTTACAGGTTAATAAGTTGATGAGTTAACAGGTCAACTTATCGACATACCAAGTTTTTAACCACTAGCCGGCAACTCCTTCGATAAAAAATTATTACTATGCTTTTAACCAGTTATGGTCATTCTTGTTTTTCAGTTGTAATAAAAGGTAAAAACATCTTATTTGATCCTTTTGTCACACCAAATGAGCTTGCAAAAGATATTGACATTGACAGTATTGAAGCTGATTATATTTTTATAACCCATGGGCATAGCGACCATATTGCAGATTGTGCCAGTATTGCCAAACGTACAGGAGCAACGGTGGTTTGTGGGTTCGAAGTTGCAGAATGGCTTAAAAAGCAGGGAGTTGAAAATACTCACCCAATGAATACCGGTGGCAAATGGAAATTTGATTTTGGAAAAGTGAAATGTGTCGTGGCGCATCACAGTGGCGGTCTTCCCGACGGATCTTATGGGGGAAACCCAATGGGCTTTTTATTTATGACGGAAGAAGAAAACTTTTATTACGCGGGAGACACCGCCCTTACGCTCGATATGCAGCTAATTCCCCGCTGGTCTGAGTTAAATTTTTGTATCTTACCCATTGGCGACAATTTCACGATGGATGTAAAAGATGCGATAGTTGCTGCTGACTTTGTGAAGTGCCATGTGGTGGTTGGAGTACATTACAACACATTTGGATTTATCAAAATTGATACAGAAAAAGCAATTGCAGACTTTAAGGCTGCCGGAAAAACGTTACTATTGCCGGAAATTGGACAAACAATAGAGTTATAATTTTTAATATATTACTAAGAATAACTGAAACTGAAAAAACTTACATGGGAAGAATTATAGGTGTAGCAAATCAAAAAGGAGGTGTTGGAAAGACCACTTCGGCCATTAATCTGGCGGCCAGTTTTGCTGTTTTGGAATATAGAACATTACTGGTCGATGCCGATCCGCAGGCAAACAGCACCACCGGCGTTGGATTTGATTTGCACAATGTTACCAGCAGCCTTTACGATTGCATGGTAAATAATGTTGCTTCGCAGGATGTAATTTTAAAGAGCGACATTCCTTACCTCGATGTTATTCCTTCACATATCGATCTTGTTGGTGCCGAAATTGAAATGATCAATTACCCGAACCGGGAAAATGTAATGAAACATTTGCTGGCAACGGTAAAGGACCAATACGATTTTATTGTAATTGATTGCTCACCATCGCTGGGTTTAATTACCGTGAATGCTCTGGTAGCTTCGGATAGCGTGATTGTGCCGGTTCAATGCGAATTTTTTGCGTTGGAAGGGCTTGGTAAATTATTAAATACGATTAAGATAGTTCAAAACAGGTTAAATCCTGAATTACAGATTGAAGGGATTTTAATGACGATGTACGATGGCCGCTTGCGCTTATGTAACCAGGTGGTTAGTGAAGTAAGGCGTCATTTTGATGAAATGGTATTTAGCACCATCATTCACAGGAATACAAGATTAAGCGAAGCTCCCAGCTTTGGCAAGCCGGTTATATTATACGATTCCGACAGTAAAGGGGCCGTGAATTACCTAAACCTTGCGAAAGAAATATTACAAAAGAACGACCTGACCAGGATTACACAGGAAGAAAGGATCTTAGATTAATAGTAGAGGCTGAAGGAGTAAGGCGTAAGGTTAAAGGTTATTGAAACTTAAACCGGCATCCTGAATCAATTCTTAAAAAGAAATTACTTCACATTAAATTTGCCGGGTATTTTTTGGGGTTGCGGCTTAAGAACTATAAGCAGCTTCGTTCCCGCTACGGCGGGCTCATGTACTGATAATCAAAACGTCGCTTCTTTCCTACACCTTAAACCTTAAACCCTCCACCTTTATACAGACAGAAATTACAGAATAAATGACCCCGCCAAATAAAAAAGACGCGTTAGGAAAAGGCATCAGGAGCCTGTTGCAGAATATAGATTCAGATTTAAAAACAACTGCAGGCACCTTAAAAGCGCCGGTAGTTGAAACAGTAACAGGTATCAACAGGATCCCTTTGACCAGGATCTCGATCAATCCAAAACAACCCAGAAGAGATTTTGATGAGCAGTCGCTGAATGAATTAGCGGCTTCCATCAAACTGCACGATATTATACAACCCATTACGGTTTCGCAATTACCTGATGGAAAATACCAACTTATAAGTGGTGAAAGAAGATTTAGGGCTGCAAAACTTGCAGGGCTAAGCGATATTCCAGCCTACATCCGCCATGCCAACGATAATCAACTGCTGGAGCTTGCCTTATTAGAAAACCTGCAACGTGAGGACTTAAACGCAATTGAAGTTGCCTTAAGCTACAAACGGATGATGGAAGAACTTGATTATACCCAGGAGCAGGTGGCAGAAAGAATGGGCAAGGAGCGCAGCACCGTTACCAACTACATCCGGCTGTTAAAATTACCTCCCGATATTCAATTATCTGTCAGAAACGGTAGCATGAGTATGGGCCATGCAAGAGCGCTGGTGAACGTAGACACTATTGATCGTCAATTGTTTATTTTTAATGAAATAAAAGAAAAAGGATTAAGTGTACGCCAAACAGAAGATCTCGTAAGGCAATTGTATAAAAATGAAGACAAATCCGTTAAACCTTCTGTAAAGTCGGTTTTACCTCCCGCATACAAACGCATTGAAGATAACTTAGCCTCTCACTATGGAACAAAAGTAAAATTGTCGCATAGCAAGAATGGCTTTGGAAGTATTAGTATCGAATATTATTCGT
Source organism: Segetibacter sp. (assembly GCA_028288485.1). GTDB lineage: Bacteria > Bacteroidota > Bacteroidia > Chitinophagales > Chitinophagaceae > Segetibacter. The sequence goes on along the minus strand of JAQBNO010000217.1, from coordinate 8,890 downwards.
TGCAGGAATTAAATAAAATACTGGAGCAAATGAATGTTGCTGCCAGTTAGAAGTTATCATGAAAGTTGTAATGCAGGTTTTTTGTGTGACGTTATTCTTTTTTTCATTTAGAAGTGTTTTCGGGCAAACCGGCAAACCCGTTATCATTACTACCGATAGTACAACACTTACTAAAAATCCTGCCTTTACAAAAGACACTGCAATAAAAATCATTAAAGGGGATACTCTTAAGATCGTTCCCAAACATAACCCGGGAAAAGCAACTTTACGTTCGCTCATGGTTCCGGGATGGGGGCAGGCTTATAACCGGGAGTACTGGAAAATTCCTATAGTATACGGGGCTCTGGGCACTGTCGCCGGTATTTTTATTTATAACAATACATGGTACAAAAGATCCAGGTTTGCCTACGATGTAAGAGTAAATAGAAACAATACCGCAGACACTGCGCTCATTTTTCCAAGACTACAGGTATACAGTGCTTCCAATTTGCAGACTTTAAGAAATGCCTTTCGCCGCGACCGCGATTATTCTGCCTTGTGGTTTATTATTACCTGGGGTTTAAATATTGTTGATGCAACCGTGTTTGGGCACCTGAAGGATTTTGATGTCAGCGAAGACTTGTCGCTAAAGCTTAAGCCCGTTATACAGCAAAATGGCAACAAGGGATTCAGCCTTGTGCTTGGTTATAAACCTCCCGGAAAACGGACGCTTTTGATTTTTTAAAAATTCCCTTTCCATTATTTCGGGTAAAAATAATTCCTACAAAAACTTTAAAACCTATACATGAAAATTGCTTTGGTCGGTTATGGTAAAATGGGTAAGGCTATTGAAGAAATTGCGGTGCAAAAAGGTCACCAGATCGTATTGAAGATCCACATCGACAACACAGAAGAAATGACTGAACAAAACCTGCAGGAAGCGGACGTAGCCATTGAATTTACCGGGCCCGAAAGTGCAGTAGAAAACCTGAAAAAATGCTTTGATGCCGGAGTTCCTGTTGTTTGCGGCTCTACCGGCTGGTTGGAGAAATGGGAAGAGATAAAAAACTATTGCAATGAAAAACAGGCGGCGTTAGTATACGCCAGCAATTATAGTATTGGCGTTAATTTGTTTTTTGAATTGAACAATTACCTGGCGAGGCTGATGAACGACTATGAAATGTATGACATACAAATGGAAGAAATTCATCACACGCAAAAGAAAGATGCACCAAGTGGTACCGCCATTACTCTTGCAGAACAAATACTTGGTAACATTCAAAGAAAACAAAATTGGGTAAACAAAGGCACCGATAACAAAGATGAAATTTCCATCATTAGTGACAGAGTGGACCCTGCTCCCGGAACACATAAGATAAAATACACTTCCGCCATTGATGATATAGAAATAATTCATACAGCTCACAACAGAATGGGCTTTGCAGGTGGCGCTGTAAAAGCTGCAGAATTTTTACAAGGGAAAAAGGGCATTTTTACAATGAAAGATGTACTTGGCTTATAAAATGCGTTTTTCAATTTTGAACTGAAAAATTTACGTTTATTCTTGCTTTACGGTGCTTATTTGAAGTAATACGATCAATTCTGGCAAGGGAGATTAAGCACTCGGTTCAAGATAATTGTGGCGCTCTTTTTTACGAACATAAGAAAGGCTTATTAGAGTTCTACCGACAAACGGAGCGTCGCAAGCAAAGCTTCATCTATGCATCGCAGCTGGTAACACAATACTGATAAATAAAAATCGCTGATATAAATACCAGCGAAAAAAGATTTGCAGGAAATTTGTTCGCTTGTTTAAAAGGTGAAACTGTATCCTAACTTACTAAAAATACTGTTTTGAAAACCTTTGGCCTGTGGATCGATATTCTTCCAGCCATCGTAGTATAATCCCGCTTCCAGACCAAGCAATTTTATACCTGCGCCCACACCTCTTGTAAAACGGCTTTCATTAAAAAGCTTGTTCTTAACCGAAGCAATTCCAAGGTCGGCATTTATAAATAAAAGCTTTCTTAGAAAATACTGTTTTACACCTATTTTGAGAGGAATATAGGTAAGTATACCGCCTTTACCGTTATCGGAAGCAGCTTTAAAAGCTGAATAACCTGCTGTTGCTAAAAGAAAAGTGCGTCCCCAGCCTACACCTCCAAATATTTCGCCACCTGCGCCCAGGCTATATTCATCTTTAAAATCGCCCTGTGGCAAGGAGCCGAGAAGGTTAATTCCTAAAGTTACGCCCGGTTTAATAATCTGGGCTTCAACAGTAATTGCAGTTAAAAGCAAGATGCTAAAAGAAATTGCAGTTTGCAGAATTAATTTACTCATATTAGTTGTTTTGGACCATGAAAATACAATTATCCTTTTAGCAGATTCATTAATAAACCTAATTTTAATTTTTTAAATATAGCTTATATGCTCTCGATGAAAACGCAATATGCCTTCAAGGCATTAATGTATATGGCACAACAGGAAAAGCAAAGGCCTATATTGATTGCAGAAATAGCAGACCAGAAAACAATTCCATTAAAATTCTTAGAAAACATTTTACTGCAACTAAAAAAGGCCGGAATCCTGAATAGTAAAAAGGGAAAAGGGGGCGGTTACCTTTTTGCAAAAAATCCTGCTGAGGTTAAACTCGCCACTGTTATGCGGCTAATTGACGGGCCAATTTCATTGTTGCCCTGCGTTAGCCTTCATTTTTATACAAAATGCAAAAACTGCGATGAAAATTTTTGTGGTCTTAACAAAGTAATGTTACAGGTAAGAGATGCGTCGCTGGCTATCCTTGAAAATAAAACAGTGTCAGATATTGCAGGAACGCAGCCCCTTACTGAACTTGCTGGCATTAAAGTTGAATAACCTAGAAAAAACCAGCAATGACAATAAAAAAAATCTTAGCAGCTGTTTCTTTGTTTTTTTCAATTTCTGCAATGTCGCAGGAAAATGATGGCAAAAACATGGGCAAAGTAAATTTGTCGGCCTTTACTTTTAAAGGTTTGGGCGTGCAATACGAGAGGCAGGTAGGGAGAAAGGTAACAGTGGCAATGGGTTTAGGAATAATACCGAAATCGACGATTGCTTTTAAATCGGCCATTGAAAAGCAAATCGATGATCCTGATGTTAAGGTGGGCGATTTTCGTTTAGGCACAACAATTCTTACGCCTGAAGTAAGGTATTATTTCAGCCAAAAAGGCGCCTTTCATGGTTTTTACCTTGCTCCCTATGCACGGTTTGGCTGGTACAACTTACAGGGACCTGTTTCGTATTCATCATCGACAGGATTTAAACGAGACGCAGTTTTTAACGGTAAACTGAATACTATAACCGGCGGCTTAATGGCCGGAAGCAGCTGGCATCTATCTAAAAGATTATATCTCGATTTGTGGATCATAGGTGCAAGCTACGGTGGAGCAAATGGCAACCTTGTTACCGTAACACCTTTGAATGCCCAGGAACAGCAGTCATTGAAAAGAGAACTCGATGAAATCGAAATCGCCGGAACTACCATGACCAGCGAGGTTAACAGCAATGGAGCTACTGTAACGACTAAAGGAAGTATGGTTGGTGCACGCGGTTTAGGAATTAACCTTGGAATAAGGTTTTAAGGAAAAAACTCGTATAAACCTCATAAGCCCGCTGCGTTATTTCATTAAGTTTACCAGCATATCAGCGGTCATTCGTTCAATATCATATTCCGGTTTCCAGCCCCAGTCGTTTTTAGCAAGACTGTCGTCGATGCTCGCGGGCCAGCTATCTGCGATCTTCTGCCTGTTATCGGGACTGTAAACAATCGAAAACCCGGGAATATGCTTTGTAATTTCCGCAGCTATTTCGCGTGGAGAAAAACTCATTGCACCAATGTTATACGAAGAACGAACAGTTAATTTTGAAGCGTCTGTTTCCATTAATTCAATAGTGGCACGTATGGCATCGGGCATGTACATCATAGGCAAATATGTGCTCTCTTTTAAGAAAGATATATAGTTACCCCTGTTAATCGCATCATGAAAGATCTCAATTGCATAGTCTGTTGTGCCACCGCCCGGCTGAGATTTATAACTGATTAGCCCCGGGTACCGCAAACTCCTTACATCTACTTTATACCTTTTCCAGTAATATTCGCACCACCGCTCACCAGCTAACTTGCTGATGCCATATACCGTTGTCGGTTCAATTATCGTGTGTTGAGGCGTATTTTCTTTAGGAGAGTCAGGACCAAATACAGCTATGCTGCTGGGCCAGTACACCTTCGCAAGATTCTCTTCTTTGGCCACTTCTAAAACATTCAACAGGCTTTGCATATTCAGGTGCCATGCAAGCATTGGATTTTTTTCGCCCGTTGCACTTAAAATCGCGGCAAGTAAATAAACCTGGGTGATGTTGTACCGCAGCACCAGCACATGGAACGTTTCCTTATTCATTATATCGAGTGAAACGTACGGCCCTGTACCTTTTAATAATGGATGTTCTTCACGCAAGTCACTTGCAATAACGACTCCTTCGCCATACATTTTCCTTAATTGTAAAGTCAGCTCTACTCCTATCTGTCCGCACGCACCAACCACTAAAATTTTTTGATCTCTGTTTGGCATACCAAAGGTTTAATCTGAACCGTTCTTTTTATTATTTGTAGAGTCGTCCTTTATTAAATTGTTTTCTTTTTAGCCAGCAACGAATCTTGTGTTTGGCATCGTTGCGTCGCACACTGCAACAGGCTGTACAAGATTGTACTGATGCTCTGGCGCGATTTTGCAGTCACTTGTACTGCCACAGGCGAAGCACCGGCTTACTTTCAATCACTATAAACCATTGTATTGTTGCGTCTATGAAACGTGTTGTTGCAAGAATTCGAAACCCGTTTATGTTCCTGAGGCGGCAGAAGGACCTCCATTTTCAGTAGTCTTTTTATGTTCTTCTTCTTTTAAGTTCGCTTCGAATTTTACTTTTTTCAAATCGACCCTTATTAAAGCAAATAAGCTTATATAGATATTTGCTATCCATACAAGTGAAAAGCCGCCAATTAAATATCCTCTCCAATCGGTAAAGATCAACTGGTAGTTTGTTATAAATAGTATGACTGCGGTTATGTAATGACTGAAACAATACTCACACGTGAATAAGTAAAAAAACTTTCTTTGAGCGAGACTTCGGCATTCCTTACTTTTTCTTACGCAAAATTCACGAGGCTCCCTAAAAACCTCTTCATGGGTAACGGTCCATGCTATACACGCAATTGGCAATGCCAATAAAAAAAGATAAACGATCTGGCGACTAAGCGGTAAGTCCATTAGCTAAATTTAAAAATTAATTCTTTACCAGTAAATATATTGCCACACTATAAGGGGAATGCAATTCTCAAATTAATGAGAGCGTATTTACTTTACAATTAACTGTTTAAAATGGCGGCGACCAGTTATTACTTCCCTTAAAAATATTTTCTATTGTATACTTTTTTGCTTCCTTAGACGAAAGCTGTTTCGACCATTTAACCCTGCCCGAAGTATTCGCTCCCGGTCCTTTACTGTTATACTCGGCATAGAAGGCAGTTCTTTCATTTTCCGGGTTACGCCAGTTTTCCCAGCCTTCCGCTAAAATATGGTTACCCATATCGGTATTTATAAAAACCGTTTTTGCATATGGTCGCCATGGTCTTCCTAAATATACCTTTGTGGCCGAATCGGAAATGAGTTTACAATCAATAAATACGTAGCCAAACCTTTGTCCAGGTCTCGTGGAAGCAGCCGTGATGTAAGAATTTGTGAGACTTTTTATAGTGCAGTTTTTAAAAACACAGGTTGCTTCACCAAAAATAAAATCGGTCGTTCCTTCTATATAACAATCCTTATAATATTGGCGGCTGTTTTCTGTTGCCGTGTATAAGGTATCCTGGTTTCCCAATAACCTGCAGTTTCTAATGATCGCCCTGTCACCTTCTACGTGTAATGCAACCGCCTGCCCTACCCTGCCTGCTGTATTTTCTATTGTGAGGTTTTCCGCTGTAAAATCATTTCCCTGTACAAGTACCGTGTACGACGTGAATGTCATAAACTTGCCCCTGCCCAACAGGTCCTTGCCGGGAAAAGCTTTGCCTGTATGATCATTGTTTGTAATGATCGTTCCTTCCCTGCTTTCACCTACAAGAGAAATATTTGTTTTATACGAAGGGACGACAATCTTTTCACGGTAGACTCCATTTTTAACAAAAATCCTGACCTCCAGCTGCGATAAATCGCGAACGGCAAGTATTGCCTCCTGTATTGTTTTATAATTGCCTGTTCCGTCCTGTGCCACAGTTAAGGAAACCGGCCAGGTAGCAGTTGTTTGCGCTTCAACCGTTGAGGCTACAAGCACAAAAAGATAGATAAGCACCGTCGCTATTTGTGTTTTTTTCATTACAAGTTTCGTTTCTTAATTATTAGTCAAATTGAACATTTATTGCTTTCATCTTTTTATAGCTAACGCACCCAGGTTATTATAATCCGTCAGGAACCCGGGCTACCTGTCCGTTAATCTTTACATTTTCAAATTGCAGGTTTGTAACGTGGTCTATTTGCATAGGTGTCTTTACTCCATTAATATTACAATTCACCATCTTTAAATTTTCAACCGGGGATTCTTTGTAGGCCTTTACATACAGACCAAAGTTCCCACCCTTTTCAACCTCCAGGTTTTCGACCCATATATTTCTTATAGTTGGTATAAAGTTTCCCGGTTGCTCGTAAAACATATTGCAGGTTACAGCAGCATCACGATAAGTTCCCACCTTTACATCTTTCATGAAAACATTCTCAATAATCCCCCCACGACTTGAGCTTGTTTTTATTCTTAATATCCTGTCCAGGTTAGGACTATCCATCACACAATTTATTGCGTAGATATTTTTCGCCCCGCCCGATATTTCACTTCCAATTACTACTCCGCCATGCCCGTCCTTCATTTCACAGTTTTCTATAATGTGGTTTTCGGCGGGCTTACCTATTGTTCTGCCGTCCTCATCCCTTCCCGACTTTATTGCAATACAGTCATCTCCTGTATCGAAATAGCAGTTTTTAATTAACACATTCTTACACGATTCGGGATCAACACCGTCTGTATTGGGCCCATGAGCAATAATCTTCACACCGTCTACTGTTACATTTTCACATAGGACCGGGTTAATATTCCACATGGGAGAATTGATCATTCTTACCCCCGAGATCAATATATTTTTACAGTTGTAAGGCTGAATAAAATTCGGACGAAGAAAACTGCTGTCGCCAAATACCCTTGTCCTGGGATCTGTTTTTTTATGATTCATATCGTGAAGCAGATTTCTTGCTTTTACCTGCAAAGATGGCCTCGCTGCATTCCATGCCCACCAGGTCTTATAGCTCGCCCCACCGTCTAAAGTACCATTACCGGTAACAGCAATATTTTCCTGCCCATAAGCATAGATCAAGGCAGAATAGTTCATTAATTCCATCCCCTCCCACCGGGTAAAAACAATTGGATAATGTTTGGGATCGCTACTGAAAACAATTTTTGCGCTATCAACGAGGTGAAGATCAACGTTGCTCTTTAAATGGATTGCACCAGTTAAAAAAGTCCCTAATGGAACAATTACCCTGCCGCCGCCACTTTTATTACACGCATCTATCGCTTTCATAAAAGCTTCTGTATTCAAGGTTTTACCATCTCCTACTGCACCATACTTTGTTATCGTAAATTCTCTTGCAGCAAATTTTGGCGCCCTGATTTGTTTCCTGATCTCTTTCATTTCCTTTAGGGGCTGTGAGGAAGATTTCCAAACAGTTGCCACTTGTCCCTTAGCATACGAAAAGATAAACGGCACCAATAATAATGCGAAAATGAGCGAATGTATTTTTGATAGTTTCATGAGAATGATGTTCAATTTTTAAATTAGTGATTTAAGAGTAGGGCTATTCCAGCCAGCTTAAATGAAGGAATATCTAAAGGCTTACTTTACTTTTTACAGGATCCCAATCAGTAAATATATTTTTAAGGGTGTATTGTTTAGCATCTTCCTCAGTTAGCTGGTGAAACCAGCCTACTCTTTTACTTGTTGCCGCTCCCGGTCCTGAGTTTCTGTATTCAGCATAATAAGCGGTTTTTTCATTTTCGGCATTGCTCCAATTGTTCCAGGCTTCCGGAGTTACCTGTTTATCCAATTTACAATACATAAAAACTGTTTTTGCAAATGGACGCCAGGGCCGCCCAAGGAAAAATGAATTAGCAGGCGCATCGCCGGTTATATTACAGTTCATAAATACATATCCAAACTTTTTGCCTTCCGGGGTGGATGCAGCGGTATAAAAACCGCCGCGCTTCCCAAAAATGGTGCAGCTATCGAAGACAGCAGTCGACGAACCAAAAATAAAATCAACCGTTCCTTCAATATAACAATTAAGGTAATACTGGCGGCTTTCACGACCGTAAGTGTACAAGGTGTCCTGGAAACCGAGAAAGCGGCAATTTTTAAAGAATATTCTATCTCCTGAAACCGAAACGGCCACAGCCTGTCCGACCGGTCCTGCGGTGTTTGAAAAAGTAATGTTCTCGGCGGTAAAACCCGGACCATAAATATAAAAGCCAGATGATCCTGAAGTGCCTTTTTCCTCGCCGAATATATTCTTCTTCTGGTTATAATCATTGTAAGTGATGACGGTATTTTCGACGCTTTCGCCAATAAATGTAACCAGTGTTTTACATTCTGCCAGTATCAGTTTCTCTTTGTAAACCCCGTTTTTTATAAAAATCCGTGTTTCTTTTTTTCGAAAGTCCGGTACTGCGTTGATTGCCTCCTGTACTGTTTTGAAATTTCCGCTGCCATCTTTGGCAACCACAAAATCGTATTTGACTGGTTGTGCTATTACTGCTGCCGACATAGTCAGCAGCA
>JAQBNO010000210.1 GCA_028288485.1 Segetibacter sp. | reverse complement strand
ATCTTGGTGCACGTTATAATGCAGCCAATGTAACACTTGCAAAAACAGTAGCTATTCCTAACAATTATGATGTAAAAATTAATCGTACCGCTTTAGCTGCCGGTTGGTTTATGACAAAGAATGTTTTGATGAAAGCAGAAATTGTAAATCAAAAATATAAAGATTTCCCAACAGCCGATTTTCGTAATGGTGGAAAATTCAACGGCTATGTAGTTGAAGCCGTGGTCGGATTTTAAATTATTCTCTGATAATCCGGTTACTATTTGTAAAACTAACATCCCTAAAGGGCCAGCTGAAAAGCCGGCCTTTTTTTATTAAAGCACAGAAGTAGTGGAATGGCCTGGTTACAGGGAGAACAAATTTTTGGGACAAGCTTTATAACCTTACTCAACATCGTTGTGTCACTCCCTTTTACTTATAGATGTTCTATTCAGCGTTGCGAACATGCTCTTATATTCTTTCCAATGAATCGCATAATTGTACTACAGGCAATTTTATAAATGATAACAATCATTGTTTTGTGCAACTGCGGTCATAAGAATCCATTACCCGGTTAAATAGCTTTGATTGTTCAGGTATTGTAAATTTCAAGGCAGCAAAACGAAAATAATTCGAGTTGTAAATCTTCGGTTGTGACACCTTGATTCCCGAACTCCTGCTATCTTTTTTTAGTTGCAGCATTGATTGCTTTTAAACCTTTAGCTTCTTCTGCAAACCCCGGCGATAAGCCCCCTGTTAATTGGGTGATAGAAAAATGCAGCAGGTTAGCGGTAGAAGGAAAATCGATCATAAACACCTTTAACTGCAATATTGAAGAATACAATGAGCGTGATATGATCGTATGTAACAGTGCGTCTAAGTCAATCAGATTATCTGGTTCTTTACAACTTAAAGTATCACCGTTCAATTGCCATCGCTCATTAATAACAAAAGATTTCAGGAAAACAGTCAAAGCAGACCAATATCCAAAAATGATCATTCGATTTCTTTGGCCGCGGGGCATGCCTGTCTCAGAGAATAAGAGCCGGGTTATAAAAGGTTGGGTAGAAGTTGAATTGGCAGGAATTACAAAACCCTTTCAGATTTCTTATTCTTTTTCAAACGCAGGAACTTCTTTTATTAAGCTTCACCGCAGAAGAGATTTTTGCTTTTCTGATTTTAATTTAAGCCCTCCATGTAAACTGGCTGGTCTTATATGCATCAAAGATGATTTTAAAGTTGGTTTCCAGCTAATGTAAAGGCCGGTAAGTTAACCATTCGCTTTGGCCTGCCACAAGCTTACAATGGCTTTTTAAAAGAACCGGTTACCGATTTGTCATCCTGAATAACAATTAAACAGAGCAATAAATTAAACTATAAAACGAAAGCTATGCTAGGACAACTTGATTATGCCGAAATAGAAGAAGTGCTTAAAGGGCAGTTTCTTGGTCGTATTGGATGCCATGACGATGATCTTACTTACATAGTTCCTGTAAGTTATGTTTACGATGGCCGGTTCGTTTACGGGTGTACCAAAAATGGAATGAAGGTCGAGATCATGCGTAAAAACCCTAAGATCTGTTTCGAAGTAGAATCTCTTCAAGACATGGCAAACTGGAGAACAGTTATTGCCTGGGGAATTTTCGAAGAAATTACAAATATTGCAGAAAGAAGGGACGCTTTGCAGAAATTAAATCGCCGTCGTCTTCCTTTGGTATCAAGCGAAACAACCCACTTGTCTCCAAACTGGCCTTTTGAGCCTTCTGATCTAAACACTATACCAGGAATCGTTTACCGGCTAGCATTAAACAATAAAACAGGCAGATTTGAAAACATGGAAGGAGCTGTTGCTATTTCCCATGCCTCGCTGTGATAATAAGATGAGGACCGGTAATGTTATAATTAAATCAAACAAGGTTTGCTGTTTGATATTGTCCCTGGTAAGTAAAAATCTTTAACCCATTTTAGTACAGGGAGAGGCATCATATGCTTGTCTCCTGTACTTTTTTTTACGGTTAACATACGAGCGGCGCCTTTAATGCACGCCTTATCGCATACATCCCTGGTCATACATCTCCAACGTCTTTTTCCAATGTTTAATTTAAGTGACGTGGAAAAAGATATATCTAATTGCTTCGATTTTGCCGGGAAAAGCGGATTTGAACCCTTCCAATGTCTCCGAAGCAAGGGGTGACGCGTGTTGGTCTTCTGTCGGCTACAAAAAAATCGCGCTACGCTTAACACTATTGACCTTCTGTTAGCTTTTTAAATTGATGGTTTGCTTATTTTGATTCTTCGTTAAACCTTGTGCTTTATCTTTATGGCAATTTGCAAACCATTCACCCCAATTCCCTCTTCCAGCTATTTGAAGGGGCATGCTTGCTTTTATAAACTTTCTTTGTATAATAAACAGGGCAGACCTGGCGTCAGTAATGCGCAAAAAAAATAAACATGTTTAGCGGAAAGCAGATAAGCAATATGGAACAGTTCGAGGCTCTTTTTAACTATGCTACCATTGGTATAGTGGTTACAAACGACGTAGGACGGATCATCAACTTTAACAAATTTGCGGAGAAGCAATTTGAATTTACGAAGGAGGAAGTGCTGGGAGAAATGGTTGAATTGCTGATACCGCCGTCTGTTCATGAAAAGCACCATAAATACCGGGAAGATTATTATCATAAACCCGAAGTAAGGGTAATGGGCCACGGAAGAGACCTGTTTGCCAGGAAAAAAGATGGCAGTACTTTCCCTGTTGAAGTAAGCCTTAGCCATTATACTATTGCCGATCACACTTTTGTAATTGCTTTTGTGGTGGATATAACGGTTAGAAAAAAACAGGAAGCTGTCGTGCTGCAGCAAAAACAGGAACTCGAGAAAGGTACTATTGAAATAAAAAGCATGAACAGCGAGCTGGAACAAAAAATCAGCGACCGTACCAAAATGCTCCGCGAAGCTTTAGGCGAACTTGAAAAGTCGAAGCAGGAGCTAAGCGAAGCTTTTGAAGCTGAAAAAGAATTAAGCGAATTAAAATCTAGGTTCGTTACAATGGCTTCGCACGAATTTAGAACACCTTTAAGTACTATACTGTCGTCGGCGTATTTGGTAGAGAAATATAACCAGCTTAACCCAAATGATAAGATTGAAAAACATATGCAGCGCATAAAAGGTGCGGTAGGCGGAATGAAAGGAATACTGGAAGACTTTTTATCGCTTGGCAAACTTGAAGAGGGATTAGTGCAAACTGAGATGGAAAAACTAAGTGCAGTTGCAATCGAGGAAGAAGTAAGTTCGTTGATTCAAGAGTTTGATACAATGCTAAAGAAAGGTCAAAAAATTTATTTTAATAATTCAATAGATAAAGACGTTTGGGTTGACAGGAATTTGCTAAAAAATGTTTTGATCAATTTAATTACTAACGCTATAAAATTTACAAACGAAAATTCGGCCATTACCATTCTGTCGTTACTTATAAATGACAATTTAGTTATTTCTGTTAAAGACAGTGGCATTGGCATTTCGGAAGAAGACCAGCAACATTTATTTGAACGCTTCTTTCGTGCAAAAAATGCAATAAACATTCAGGGCACGGGGTTGGGACTACATATTGTTAGTAAATATCTTGAACTTATGAATGGAAGAATAGAGATGAGAAGTAAAATTAATGAAGGTTCTACGTTCACCATTTATATTCCTCAGCCCGTTCAGGCCTCGCAAAAAGAGTTATGAAAAAGATATTACTAATAGAAGACAACCTGGAAGTAAGAGAAAATACTGCCGAGATAATTGAACTGTCCAATTATAAAGTAATTACAGCAGAAAACGGGAAAGTAGGCGTGGAGCTTGCATTAAAAGAGTTACCTGATCTAATTGTTTGCGATATTATGATGCCTGTTTTAGATGGATATGGAGCATATCATTTATTGAGCAGGCATAAAGAAACAGCTTCCATTCCGTTCATTTTTCTTACAGCAAAATCAGAGAAGGCAGATTTTAGAAAAGGTATGGAAATGGGTGCAGATGATTTTATAACCAAACCTTTTGACGGCATTGAATTATTAAATGCGATTGAAGTACGATTGAAAAAAAGCGAATTACTTCAGCAAAAATTTTCGGGTCCTGAAGCAATTAGTGAGTTTATAACAACTGCGCAAAGAACCGGGAAAGTTCAGCTGACCTCAGATGAAAGGGATACGTATACTTACAACAAGAAACATATTTTATACAAAGAAGGCCAACGTCCAAGAGTTGTATACTATGTAATCAGTGGTAAAGTAAAAGTGTCAAAGACAAATGATGAGGGAAAAGAATTTATTATAAGCATTTACGGCGCACGAGATTTTTTTGGATACACTTCCATCCTGGAAGATGTAAATTATAAAGACGAAGCCGAGGTATTAGAAGAAACCGAACTCATGCTTATACCGAGAGAAGATTTTATGCAACTGGTATTAAACGATATGCAAATAGCACAAAGCTTCATTAAAATAATGACGCAAAATATAGTTGAAAAAGAAGAAAGCCTGCTAAACCTCGCTTATAATTCTTTACGTAGAAAAGTGGCGTATGGGCTTATTCAACTATTGGAAAAGTATAAGATAAACGAAGATGCGAAGCCTGTTTTAAATTTATCCCGCGAGAATATGGCACAGTCAATTGGTATTGCCACGGAGTCGCTTATAAGAACATTAGGCGACTTTAAAGATGAAAAACTGATTGACCTTCAAACTGGCAGAGTGATTATTTTAGATGAAAACAAATTAAGAATCCTTCCTTATTGATTTTTTATTTTG
>JAQBNO010000158.1 GCA_028288485.1 Segetibacter sp. | reverse complement strand
GAGGCTGAACAGGCAGGAGTGAAGTTTGCCGCCAATATAGGCGCAGGTTCTTTAGCCGCCCTTAGGGCAATACCTGCTGCAGAACTGCTTGAAGCAACTGCGAAACCGAACACACCACGGTTTGGTGTAACTGTTGATGGGTATTTCTTTCCTAAATCTCCTGTCGAAATCTATGCAACAGGTGAACAGGCACACGTTCCTTTGTTGGTTGGTTGGAATAGCGAGGAGGGTAACTACCGTAGCATATTAGGACAGGATAGACCAACAAGGGAGAATTTCTCAAAGGCTGTTCAAAAACTATATAGTGACCGCGCAAATGAAGCTTTGAAAGTTTACAATGCATCAAGCGATGAAGACGTGGAACAGACTGCTACTGACCTTGCTGCCGATAGATTTATTGGCTATAGTACCTGGAAATGGTCTGATCTGCACGCCAGGACCGGGAACAAGCCGGTGTACCGATACTTCTACTCCCGTCCCCGTCCAACGATGAGATCTGAAATGGGTAATGCAGTTGCGGGGCTGGCAGGTGGTATTGTGAGGGGAACCGATTCTACCGTAAATAAAACTCCTGCTCCGCGTGGCGCTGTTCATTCTGCGGAGATTGAATACGCAATGGGAAATCTAGCTAAAAACAGGGCGTACGATTGGCAGCCGGAGGATTACAAAGTATCAGAGATCATGCAGGCTTATTTTGCTAATTTTATAAAGACAGGAAATCCAAATGGCATGGGCGTGCCTGAATGGCCCGCTGTAAAAACCGGTAGTGCAGCCACCGTTATGCATATTGATGTAAATACACGTGCAGAAGTAGAAAAGAACCGCGACCGCTATTTGTTCCTGGAGCAGTTTATTAAGAAGTGAAAAACTTGAATCGACAAAATCAGGGATCTTTTTAAGGCCGCAATCTGGCGAACTATGTGTTTGAAAATAGAAATGATGCAGGTTTGATACTTGTGCATATTCATTTGCCCACCGTGAAAAACAGCACACACGAGTACGAAAGCAATAGAGCATGTCGGGATCCAGTTCCATACTTTAACCCTTTCTTGGCGGTCGTTTAGTCCGCCAATTCAATCCAGACAGGAGCGTGGTCACTTGATTTTTCCCATCCCCGAACATTACGGTCAACACCCGCAGCAACGAGACGACTATCGAGCTGTGGGCTGAGCAGGAAATGGTCAATACGCAATCCGGCATTGCGATCATAAGCATTCCGGAAATAATCCCAAAACGTATAAATGGTTTCTTCAGGGTACAGTTTTCGTATGCCATCAGTCCATCCCTGGTCTACGAGTGTTTTGAAAGCGGAGCGAACTTCCGGCCTGAAAAGGGCATCATCACCCCAGCGCTCTGGTTTGTAAACGTCCTTTTCAGTAGGCATCACATTATAGTCTCCCGTCAATACAACTGGTATATCTGCTTTCATTAACCCCGCTGCGTGTGCAATCAGCCTTTCAAACCAACGTAGCTTATAGTCGAACTTCGGTCCGGGAGCAGGGTTGCCGTTTGGCAGGTAGAGGCAACCAACCCGAATTCCATTTATTGTTGCTTCAATATACCGGCTGTGTTCATCCTCATCATCGCCGGGAAGGGTTCGGCGAACTTCTTCTGGTTGAGCGTTACGAGCTAAAATGGCAACACCGTTCCAGCTCTTTTGACCATGCCA
The DNA here is from genome assembly GCA_028288485.1 of Segetibacter sp. Taxonomy (GTDB): domain Bacteria; phylum Bacteroidota; class Bacteroidia; order Chitinophagales; family Chitinophagaceae; genus Segetibacter. The sequence goes on along the minus strand of JAQBNO010000158.1, from coordinate 9,624 downwards.
GATAGCATGATAGCCTGCGTCTTGAATAGCTTTTTCAGGAAATTTTTCCTGGGGAGCCTTTAATTCCTGCAGGCAAACAACATCAGGCGTTGTTTCTTCGAGCCAGCGCAGTAGCACGGGTAGTCGTCCATTGACTCCATTAACATTATAGGTAGCTATTCTCATGGTAAAGATTGAACAGGTTTGTTTGCTGGTTTTGCTATAAAAATTAAGCCTTCATTAAATATAACGAGTATTTGTATAACTAAAAATGCCGGGCAATGAGCAAGGCCTTTTTTGATAATAATAATAATTGAACAACAACCAGGTCAAATACCCTTACAATTGTATAAAACAATAAATGCTAATTGCTGCGTTAACAATCATACTTAAGGCAAAATCTGGTAACACCCATTTTATTTTAGCCTGTGCAGGGGCAAGGGCATTTGAAGTAAAGGCGAGGGAGATACCGGGGCCATCAGGTAGGCCGATGCTGTGCCATCGGAGGAATTACTACATTAAATCCTGCTATAGTAACCTGCAGGAGAATTAAAATTGCCACAACACGTAACCGATTTTTTTCCCAATTCAGTTATAACGTTTTCAAGCCATTTTGAAAATAATGCTGTTTGTGCATTGCTTACTCTTTCTTTTTGTACGTGGTTTATTGCTATCCTTTGCATATTTAAATATTTAGCTATCAGTTCGACCAATAGTCGAAAAGATGACTGACGTCATAGCGCTGCGCGACTTTGTTAACTTTAACGACGATTTTTCTTAGCTCATCTGTGTACGGTCAAATGTAGAAAAAGTAGAAAAGCTATAAAATTGCCTTTAGCTCATCATGTTTTGTAGATAGCTTATTTAGTAGTATGGATAAAACGGCGGCCTGGTAAAAAAAGCTGCAATAAGTATACATCACAAGAGTGCGACGGAACGGAAGTATCACAGTATTCCAGGTGAATTCCGTCTTCGCTGCCTGGTGTAACAAACAGCAGAACGTTTGTTTAAATCATCCCGCCAGGCACGACAGGTGTGTTTGCAATTCCGCCGGCTTATAGAATATCTTCCACCGGGATTAAGAAAAATTAATTTCTCTGTTTATGTTCGTGCTACAGGAGCAAATGGAAAGCACTGTCAAAATATTGGAAAAACGTTATAAGATATTAATTCAAATTTGTATCTTATACCCTCGATTCAAGATAGATTATTACAAAATACGAGCGTTAGTCGGCGAAAATTAAATATCAGGCATGCTGAATGAACTATTGAAAGAACAGGTACGAAAGTATTTCAGCAAACCTGGAGCAGTACCTGCAGAATGGAAAGCATTTTCGTAAGAAAATGTACCCATGTGTGTTGTGATAGGTAAAATAATTAGCGTAAGTATACAAATAATAAGTAATGCAGGAAAATGGAAATGATGCACGGGAATTGTTAATCAGAAGCCGGAATGAAATTGGATTATTTGTAAGTGACCAGGTAAATTCCATGCTGGCTTACTGGGATAAAAATTTGGTATGCCAGTTTGCCAATAATGCTTACCTGGAATGGTTTGGTTTAACCGGCGAGCAAATGGCAGGTATTACACTACCCCAACTTCTTGGCCCCGTTTACGAAAAGAACCTGCCATATATTCAGGGAGTGCTTAGAGGTGAAAAGCAGGTTTTTGAAAGGGAGTTAGTTACCTACAATAATAAAGTTGCTCAAACTTTAGCTACTTATTTTCCCGACGCAGTAAATGGTGAAGTTGTAGGGTTTTGTGTACATGTGGCAGATATTACCCGGCTCAAACAAGAGGAACTGGCATTAAAGGCTTCTGAGTTGAAGTTCAGAGGCATTCTTGAAAATGCACCCGATTCTATTGTTATTACTGACGACAACGGGGTTATTGAACTCATCAATACCCGCTGCCAGGAAATGTTTGGATATACAAGCGCTGAACTAGTGGGCCAGCCGGTCAAAATACTTATGCCTCACAGTTTTAGAGAGATGTATGCCGAAAAACTACGCGCTTTTACCAATAAGACCCAATCAATAACTACGGATAATTTTGTGTTAACCGTGCTACGGAAAGATGGAGAAGAATTCCCGGTAGACGTAAACCTTAGTCCGTTACGAACAGGTGGTCGAGTAATAATTTTGGCGGCTTTCCGCGATATAACCTGGAAGGTGGAAAAGGAAAAAGAACTATTGAAATCGCACCGGGAAATTGAGGAGAAAGCAAAGCAGATCGAAAATATTCTTGAAACGATAACAGATAGTTTTATCGTAATTGATAAAAACTGGAGAGTAAAATATTGGAACAAGGCGGCGGAAGTTATGATTGGAAAAAGTAGTGAAGAAGTTTTAGGTAAGAGTATTTTGGAAACATTTAAAGAGTATGTTCATACCGAAACATATCATCAATACCGGGCAGTATTAGAACAGCATACTCCTTCTCACTTTGAGTATTATTACCCGGGCAATGATAAGTGGTTCGACATTTCGGCTTACCCGACCCTGGGGGGACTAACGATATATTGTAAAGACATTAGCGAGCGAAAGGAACAGGAAAATGAATTGTTACGAACAAAAAATAACCAGGCCGCACTTATCAATGCAACAAAAGACCAAATCTGGTCGGTAGATACTGAATACCGGTTGGTCTCCGCAAATAATGCTTATCATGAGTTGGTTAAAAAGCATTTGGGCCGCGAGGTGCAGGAGGGCTTTAATGCATTAACCGCTACGCATTCAGGTGAGAAAAACCTGGCTTGGAAAAGCTTATATGACAGAAGCCTGAAAGGAGAAACTTTCATGCTTCTGTCAACAAGCTGGAGCGATCACGAAGTCACCTTTACGCCTATTTACGACACCCAATCCAATACCATAACTGGTGTTGCGTGTTACTCAAGAAATGTGTCGGAACGAATTAAGGTAGAGCAGGAAAAGGCCGAAACGGAACAGAGATTTACGGCTATGGTTCAGCACGGTTCAGACCTTATAGCTATAATAGATGAAAAGTATGTGTTTGAATACATTAGTCCTTCCATCTACCACCACTTTGGTTATAGCGAAGAATTTCTTAATGGCAAGTCACCTTTAGACTTTATTCATCCTGAAGATTTCTCAAAGATTAGTTTACTTATTCCTGCATTTTTAAAACAGAAAGAGATTGAAGTGCCTGCTACAAGAGTTAGGCACGCTTCGGGTAATTGGAGATGGGTTGAAGCAAATGTGTCGAACCTGCTTGATGATCCAGCTGTTAAAGGTGTGGTCCTTAATGCAAGAGACGTAACAGACAGGAAGGAAAGGGAAGTGGAAAAAGAAAATATCATTAAAGAGCTTACGAGGAGTAACAATAATCTTAAACAGTTTTCATTTATTACTTCCCATAATTTACGTGCTCCGCTTTCAAATATTGTCGGTCTGCTTAAAATATTTGATCTCACTACATTAGATGAGGGCAGTAAAAGTTTACTGCAAATGATTGAAAAATCGAGTGAGCAGCTGTCTGCTACTATTAACGACATTACCGAAATAGTGGTTATAAAAAACAATGTAAATACGCCCGTCGATTATATTAACATCGAAGAAGTATTTAAAAAGGTAAACAGAAATTTTATCAATACCGAAAACGATATAGCCGCGCAGCTTGATCTCGATTTCCAGGTCTCAAAAGTTTACTTTAACCAAACTTATCTCGAAAGCATTTTCATCAACCTTATTTCCAATGCTATCAAGTACAGGCAGGAGAGTTGTACGCTTAAAATTACCGTGCGTACTTTTATAAATTCAAATCGACAAACCGTGCTTACCTTTTCAGATAATGGCCTCGGCATGGATTTGGCGCGGTACTACGACCGTCTGTTCGGTATGTATCAACGTTTTCATTCACACACCGATGGGCAGGGGCTGGGCTTGTTTATTGTTAAAAGCCAGATTGAGGCATTAGGAGGTGAAATCGGGGTAAAAAGCGAATTAAATAAGGGAACTACTTTTTCTATTACTTTTCCAAACTCTGCTTCATAAGCTCATTCTATCACTTCAAACACGAAGTGAAATGCAAAGCAGCTGCGCAACTATTTTGTAAATTACACGGCCTGTTATTTATAATTTCGTGGCTGTTTAAGATTGTTTTTTTGGGGACCGGCATTTTTATTTCTATTCCCCATTGTTGTGTCACTCCCTTGTACTTTTTGTACGTTACTGGAAGTGTTATTAAAAAAACTACGGCATTCGCTTATATAACAGAAGTAAAAATGACGTTGGATAAACCGATCGAACTTTACTGATGCGATTTTTTGCCAAACTATTTAACATCTTTATATCCCTAACTTTATTAAATATTTGTTTATCGTTGTAACTCTATGAAATCATTCGCAATAAAATTCCTGCTCGTAGCCCCGTATTTCAATCTCATCCTCTTGAACCTGTTTTTGGGGAAAAAAAACGAAATGAAAACTTTTCCGCTTTCGTCTGTTCGCTTATTAAATAGTCCTTTTAAGCAGGCGCAGGAGACAGACCTGAAGTATATGATGGCTTTAAATGCCGACAGGTTATTAGCTCCATTTTTACGGGAAGCAGGTATTGAGCCAAAAGCAAAAGGGTATGGCAACTGGGAAGGTACTGGTCTTGACGGCCATATTGGAGGCCATTACATTTCTGCATTATCCAATATGTATGCAGCTACGGGCAGCAAAGAAGTGGGCGACAGGCTGAATTATATGATCAGCTGGATAGATAGCTGCCAAAAAAAGAATGAAGATGGTTATGTTGGAGGGATACCCGGTGGCAAAGCAATGTGGCAGCAAATTGCAGAGGGAAAAATAAATGCAGGAAGTTTTTCATTAAACGATAAATGGGTACCGCTCTATAATATTCATAAATTATATGCAGGGCTAATTGATGCATATTCAATTGCGGGTAATGAAAAAGCCAAAAATATTTTGGTGAAGCTCTCTGACTGGTGTTTGCAGCTTACCTCTAAGTTGACAGATGCTCAAATACAAAGAATACTGCGAAGCGAGCATGGCGGAATGAATGAGGTGTTTGCTGATGTAGCAGCAATCACAGGCGACAAAAAATACCTCGAATTAGCACGAAAATTTTCTCACCAAAGAATTCTTAATCCTCTTTTGAAAGGGCAGGACTCTTTAACCGGCATGCATGCAAACACACAGATACCGAAAGTGATAGGGTATATGCGGGTAGCTGAATTAACAGGAGATACAACCTGGGCAAATGCTGCAAAATTTTTCTGGGAGACAGTAGTAGATAACAGGACAGTCTCAATTGGCGGAAACAGCGTAAGGGAACATTTTCACCCGTCCAATAATTTCTCTTCGATGATTGAGTCGAAAGAAGGGCCTGAAACCTGCAACAGCTATAATATGCTCAAGCTCACCAAACGCTTGTTCTTATCAAAACCTTCGGTGAATTATATTGATTATTACGAACGAACCGTATATAATCATATTCTTTCTTCACAACATCCTAATGGTGGGTTTGTTTATTTTACCCCTATGCGTCCGCGGCATTACCGCGTTTACTCGCAACCCGAAGAGGGTTTTTGGTGTTGTGTAGGATCGGGAATGGAAAACCATGGTAAATATGGTGAACTTATATACACACATAACAACAAGGATATTTTTGTGAACCTGTTTATTCCATCGATGCTGAATTGGAAGGAGCAGGGCATTTCGTTAGTACAAATCACGCGTTTCCCTTTTGAAGAAACCTCTCAAATTAATGTAACGCTTCAAAAACCCAGGAGGTTTGCGCTTAATTTCAGGTATCCATCATGGGTAGAAAAAGGGAAACTGGTAGTTTTAGTAAATAAGGTGCCTGTGAGAAATAACACCCGCCAATCTTCCTTTGTAAAAATTGAACGCGTTTGGAAAACAGGAGATATAGTTACAATAAAACTACCGATGAAAACGAAGACCGAACTTTTGCCTGACAGTTCATCATACGTTTCTTTTGTTCACGGACCCATAGTACTTGCAGCAGCAACCGATACCACAGGCCTGGCAGGATTAAAGGCTGATGGAAGCCGGATGGGACATATCGCAAACGGGCCTTCTTACCCCATAGAAGAAGCTCCATTAATTCTGTCAAGAAAAAAAGATCTTGCTGCCGACGTCGTTCCTGTTAAAGATAAACCCCTGACATTCCACGTATCTAATCTTATTCACCAGGAAAAGTATAAGAATGTTGAATTGGTTCCTTTCTTCCTGTTACATGATACCAGGTATATGATCTATTGGCCGACAACAACGCCTGAAAAACTTGTAGCAAGACAGCAGTCTTTAAAAGAGGCGGAAGGGGTGAAGCTTGCACTGGAAAGACAAACAGTTGACCAGGTTGCACCAGGTGAACAACAACCTGAGTCGGATCATAATTTCAAGGGCGAGAACACAGAGTCAGGTGTATTTAATGAGCGCCACTTCCGTCACGCTACCGGATGGTTTAGTTATGATCTGAAAAACCCGGGAAAAGAAGCACGAAAGCTTCGCGTTACTTATTTTGGAGGCGACAATAACCGCACTTTTGATATTTACATAAATAATTCACTGTTGAAAACGGTGAAATTAGAAAGCGCTGCGGCTGACAAATTTTATGACGTTGATTATGAACTGCCGGAGAGTTTAATTAAAGATCAGCAGGGTACAACTTTAAATGTAAGATTTGTAGCACATCCAAATTCAACTGCAGGCGGCATTTACTATCTGCGTTTACTGAAATAAGCGATAATAAAAACTTATAGGAAATTTTCGGTAAAAAAGGTCGGTCCAAAATTTACTTTTTGAACAGACCTTTTTTTTGACTTTTGAAATTGTCTGCCTTTGGGTTTATCTTTTACGACTAAACCTTTAACTCTCCCTCAATCGAATCGTCAAGTGTTTTGCCGAGTACTGCACCGGCTGCCATTTTTACTAAGGCTATTGCATCGCCGTGCTTGTTATCCCAGTAGTAGCCTTCTTTTGTTTCCACTTTTATCGCCGTTATCCGGGCATCGTCACTTCCACCTGTAAACCATGTTTTAAGAATGGGCTCCCATAGTTCTTTTATCAGTTCTTTGTCTGTTGAAACAGTAGCAACGCCATAAACACTCAAAAAATCAGAATGCGCCGAACCCTGGAATAAAAGCTGGACATTATTATCAGCCTTGATATCCTCGTTTTTGTCACTATCGTTTGCACTCAGGAACCAAAAGTTCCCCTGTTCATCCATTTTTTGTACCGACATTGGACGTACCGTTACCGGTTTACCTGTTGTAATTCCGGTACAGAAAAAACACGTGTTGTTTTTGCCGGCCAGTTCTTTTATTTTTTTACCTGCCTCCGCACCGTGAAGGTCTTTGTGGTTTTGTTCGGGTTGTTGTTGATTAATACTGTCCATTGTATTCTATTTTTATTAAATCATTTCAACAATTTAAATTTGCAATTGTTCATTGAACAGCAGCACCGCTTCGGGCTATCTTCAGCCTGTTACCCGGCTTCAAATGATCCACGAATTATAAAAGGGTATGTAAGCTTTCCATTTTGCTATGCCTGCTTTTTGAAACATTTTCGCTAATCCAAACGCCGGCAAAAACAACAAAAGGAAAGAAACGAGGTAGATAGCCAAGAGGTGTTGAGCAGTCCTGGTTTAACATTTACCGTAAAGCTTACGAAAACAGGGTAGTGCTGCAAGTTCAGTTTGTGAATCTACTGCGAAAGTGGGTAAAGGTAAAGGCGGGCAATTGGAAGATTTACACTACGAGATATTAGAAATTTTTGGAGGCAATGCGTATTTTTAAATTCTGCAGTTGCAAATTTCAAATAGCCAACATTACCGGAATAAGGTACCATCTTTTGATTTCCTTGCTTTACTATTTCCGTCCGGCATCTGTAAAAAATTCTCTTAAAAATTCTTAACCTACTGAATTTCTTCGCTTTGTATACCTTTGCGCGATTACTAAAAATAAAATAATACTAATGGCTAAAGCAAGTACAGGTGGAAAAAAGCAAAACAAAATCAACCCGGAGAACCTTTCACAAAGAGATGTAGACATCCTGACTCTAGAAACCAAGGAGGTGATGAAGAAGTATAAGGTAGAGAAGCAGGCAGTGTATGACCGTAGATTCGCTTTAAACAAGAAAATTAAAGAAGTTGGGTTAAGTGTTGACCAATTACTAAGTACGGGAGCGAAAGCTGAACCAGAACCAAAACAAGAACAACCAAAAAAAGTAAGACAGAAAAAAGCAGCGCGTGAAAAGACTGAGGCACCTGTAGAAGAAAAACTATCTGAAAGCAGGGATCTAATGGTGGTTAATAAGCAGGTTCCAGTAATTATGAAACCGATCGAAATAAACTTCGATAATTTCTCCATTAAATTAAACGGAGTTCCAAAGAAAATATCGGTTAACCCGGATACCAATTCAATAGAGATCGACCTATAAGTTTTCAATTAAACTTCACTACTGGCATTCGTTCAGGTTTTGTAAATTTTAATCAGGCTCTTGCAATGTCATGAATTTTAAAGCGGTGACATTACTTATCCTGATAACAGGAACGATGTTAAGGTGAGTTATAAGGATAGTTCCATAAATCTCCAGGGATATTTTACATCGTAGAATATCCTTTTTTAATTTATATCGTGAATGCTTATTACGAATTAAAAAATGATCGTCGCCTCGCTGCCGGAACGCGTTTTATAAAACGTTTAACCAGGAAGAGACCAAATACAAAGCCGCCGATATGTGCTGCATATGCCACACCTCCTGCCTCTTCTCCTCCCAAAGTGCCTAAGCCGTTCAGAACCTGGAAAGCAAACCATAATCCCACAACGACAAATGCGGGAATGGTGAGTATAAAAAAGAATATCCAAACGTGCACTCCTCTTGTTGGGAACAATAATAAATACCCTCCTAAAACAGCTGAAATAGCACCGGAAGCGCCAAGGCATGGAATGAGCAGATTTTGTCCCAATATTAAAGTTGCAAATACATGGCTGAGCCCCGCCAGTACGCCGCAGAGTAAATAAAAAAACAAGTACTTAGCGTGACCAAGGGTATGTTCAATGTTGTCGCCAAAAATCCATAGGTATAACATGTTTCCAAAAAGGTGTGCAAGTCCGCCGTGCATAAACATTGAGGTAATCAAGGTTAGGAAAACAGGAACGGGGGTGACCTCTAACCCTGGAAATTGAAATTCATTACCGGTGTAAGGGTCTGTTAACACCTCAGTTTGAGTAATAATATCGGTTCCGGTAAGTATCTCACCGGGAACAGTAGCGTAGGCAAAAGTAAAAGGACTGTCGCCACTTAAATTTTGCCAATACACAAATACAAAAAGGTTCAGGGCTATCAGTAGGTAATTTACAAATGGAATTGTATGCCTGTCCCTGTTATCATCACCTATTGGTAGAAGCATTGTTTTTTAGAAATTGATACAAATCTTGTTCCCTTCATTCCAGGAGTTTGAATGGGGGTCTTTATTATTGGTCTATATTGTTAATACAATTTAATTGTGGTATCCTTTGTATAAAGGATAGTCGCACCAATAATTCCGATTTGGTTGAAGAAAGTGACAGTAGTACAAGTGAGTGACACAACGATGTTGGGTGAAGTGAAAATGATTGTTACAAAATGGTCGGGGATCTAAAATCAAAACCTA
>JAQBNO010000128.1 GCA_028288485.1 Segetibacter sp. | reverse complement strand
TAGCATTAAATGTTCTTGCCTTTTGTTTTATCAACGCTGCTTTTTTTTCTAATGCCGCCTGCTCTACTGTTACGCGTCCAAAAGAGGTGGGTTTTGGTAAACCTTTAATTTTACTATTCAGCCTTTCCATAAATCTTGAATATCTTAAATCCTCGACGTTTGTAAAGTCTGTTTCACATGAACTGCTACAAAGGTCTAATGTTGGTTTCCATGCTTTAAATTCATTTTTACATTGTTTGCAGATTTGCAATGTTTTTAGTTCTTCGCTTTGCATAATATTAGTGTTAATACTATGAAGTGCAACTACTTGTAGAACTGTAGCTAATCATAAGTAAACGAACACGTAAATAATATTGCAGGCCAATTCATTATCTTTGTTTAATAACAAAAAAGGCGAAGTAAAGTGGTGGAGAATTGGGGCTAATCCTAATAGAAATTGCATGACCCCCATTACGACCCCTATCGTTATTTGGAAGGCTAAAACATAGGCTGATAAAGGGTTTTAAGTAGTGCGTTTGTTACCTAACGCGGTCACTTTGAAAAAAAAGGAGTTAGATAAAATCTAACTCCTTTTTTATTTTATCTCCCTAACATTTTCTACACATTCTACAGTATTTGATCTTGTGTGACCAACAAATTACAACGGTTCATAAAAAAAAGCCGCTGTAGAAACAGCAGGCCTAACGATTGCTTGTATGAAATAAACAGATAGGAACTTTACAAGTTTAATCTACACTATAAAAACAGTACTCGGATTAACCCGTCATAAATACTATTATAAATTCAATTCAATTTCACTAAGTAATTAAGTATTTGTCAGACCACACCTAACCTAACTGCTCTACGCATCTAAAGTGTTTATTTGATTATTTTTTTGGTTCCAACACCAAAAGGTAGAGCGAATTTAGATCAAGGGTAAGATTTGAAATGAAGCGTTTATTTTACTGACTGTTTTTTCACCAATTGAGTCCTTCATTGGCATAATTGCGTTCATTGGTAGCTTCTATATATTTAGCTTTCGCGAATTGTTTTTTCAGTGCAGATAAAATTTTAGCCAATCTCTCAACGCTTTTTTCTAATGGTAAGTTCCATTCAGTATGTATGGCTGGGATTATTTTTTATCTAAATCAATATTAAAAACTGCACGAGGATAAAAAACACCCGGAAGCTAAACGGTAGTAAAAAATAATAGAAAGCTTTAACGCGGATGAAAAGCCATAAGCATTACGAATGGTTTAGATCCGGGCATTACGGGGAAAAGTACAGAGAGAACGATGTCGTTTGCGGTAGTCTACTATTGACTTTTGTTGTCCGCCTGTTACATCACGTCTTTCGAGTTACCCTTCAGCGACTCTTACTTCGATTAATCCGAAGCCTGATAAAATCATCCCTGTATCCGCCAGCGCCGATTTCAATGGCTAAAATACCAATGCCCAATTACGCTCTTAAAAGATATTTACATAATACAATTTTACACTGAGGAAAGCAAAGAACACTCCAGGGATTATTTTGTGAACGAGGTATTGAGAAAACTGACAGGTAACGGCCACCGTTTCATTTAATCAGAAGTCGTGTGTTACCCTCAATGTTTTGTCCCTGATTTAGTAACTGAAGGGTTTCCGTTCTTTCCTCCTTTGCCTGTTTTTTTAAATGCAGGTGTGTTCCAAAATATAAAGGTTCCTCTATTTGTAGCGGTGATAAAATCAACGGCTCCATCTTTATTGAGGTCAACCGGAGTAATTTCTGATCCGGCACCTGAACGATTATGAATGAGTTCGGGAACAAACTGGGCTCCACCGGGTGCATTTTTATTACGAACAGTGCGATACCAGTAAATTACCGGTGCTCCATAAGAATCAGGATCGAACATGTTGTCGAGGTGTGTAAAGTGACGTTTACCCGCGATATAATCCATTATTCCGTCTCCGTCCACATCAGCAAACGTGGTTCCGTGTCCTTGCGAGAAAGTAACATCGCCGACACTTTTTTGGGAGTAATCATCGTTAATCATGTGCCGCACAAAGTTGATATTTCCACTTCCATCTCTTTTTTGCTCAAACCAGGCGAGCCCGAAGCCATGCACATTTAAATTGCTTACTACATCGTTCAACCCATCGCCATTCGCATCGTATACTGCCATCAGGGCCCCACCAACATTGCTTGCCCTGTTTTTATATCTTCCGAACCGATAAGGATGGTATTTCCAGGTGGTTTCTTTAGCAAGTGTTGCCGGTTGTTCCCACCAGCCATTAGGACCTACGAAGTCGGCCCTTCCATCTCCGTTGATATCCCCGGTGCCCACGCCGTGTGCCAGAGCATAGCCCTTTTCTGAAATATTGTATTCCACCCAGGTTTTAGATGAAGCGTCGGGTTTTGCATACCTGTACTGTCCTTGCGAACCATACACCAGTTCGGGTTTGCCGTCTTTGTCGATGTCGGTAAAGATCGTGGTTTCACTCTGCGTAGAAGGTATTGGCTTATAATTAGCCCAACGCCTCGACTCTTTGCCCGGGTTAATATACACCGTAGGAGCTCCCCAGCCTGTAATCACATCGGGCCATCCGTCGGCGTTAACATCGTAGGTAAATTGGTGATTGATCGAGGTAAATTCTTTTGAAGGACCGACTGCAATGGCAGGATAGATCTCTTTATAATTAGTATAGTCCGGCCCGAAATAGATGTAAGGGCCTGAAACTACGTCCATGTGACCATCTTTATTAAAATCTGCTGCGGCAGCGCCCCATGAGTAGTAAAAATCGCTGATACGCTGTACTTTGAACCTTGGTGAAGATTGTTCTTTAGGGGTATAACGGATCGAAATGTCCTTGTACATCACATCTTTGAACCTCACCTCGCCGTCGCCCCGAACGTACAAAGCGACAGGGCCAAATCCAGTCAAGGCAGATTCTCCGTCAACAGCCCCACCTATTTCTCTACCATCATTTAAGAAACTACGGATCACGTTTGTTTCCAAAAACACCTCTATCATATTCCAGTCGTTCGCGCGGTAACTTGTATTGGGTGCACGCAAGGCTGCATCAGCAGGCGGTGGAGCGGGGGTCGGAAAAGAACCGCCCCCCCTGCGAGTAGTCGTATCCGGTGGCGGTGCTATACGATAGCTGATGCCTCCTGCTGTTCTTAGTTTTTCGCGCTTAACTTCATTTCCCTGATCATCGTACGTTACGCTGTAGGGAACGATATCATCATTTTTTAGAGAAAGCAATACGCCCTGGTACCCTCCATCAATTTTTTCGCCTCTGAACAAAATGCCCGTTTCACTATTCCCGGTTGTCTTGAACAAGGCATGAAAGCCTACGTCCTGGTAGCTGCTATCTAAAACAAGCCATCCTCCGTTGGACGAACCTTTTGCCCTTCCAACCAGTTCTCCATTCTGTGCCTGCCACTCGGCATCCCCCATCACATGCCAGCCTTTCAAACTTGATCCGCTGAAAGTATGATCAGGCTTGAATGATAAACCAAATTCCGATACGGAAACAGCAGACGGAGACTGCGAATAAGAAAACGCAGCACAGCCAATGAATAGTAAAGAAAAAATGAAAGACCTCATATGACATTATAGTTAAACATGTATTGAAAAATATTATAAAGATTGGAGTAAAGCTTAAATGAAAAGAAACCCAGGCATTAATGCCAATAGTAGTTTCGTGCACCTTGCCTCTAAAAAAAACTCGCTTTAACGGTTCTTAAAGCAACGTTTTCCTTTTTACCTCTACCTAATTACGCTTTGAACTTATACCCTAAATTCTTCAAATAATCGTGCGAAATTTTAGCAGCTTCAAATTCGGGTAAGGGCATTTGCCCTTTACGACCCGCGTCGAGTTCGAACATGATCATTCCCGCCATTTTCCCTCTTCTATCCTCAAGCATTTTCAGAATTTTTACGAGGTCTACTTTTCCCTGCCCCAGCGGCGAGTAGCCGAGATATCCGTTGTCTCCACCTGCATAATCTTTTAAATGAACATGCTCGATCAAAGGCATAAAATCTTTTACAATCTTTACCGCGTCTGCGCCACCCTTTACCAACTGGCCCACGTCGGGACCAAATTTCATGTACCGGGTATCTAAATTTTCCATAACAAAGTACACCTCTTCCTCCGTTTCAACCGGGGTTCCGGTATGTGGGTGAAGGGCGCATACGAGGCCGTGATCGGTAGCTACTTTTGCCGCATTATTCATACCCTCGATCAAATTGGTCTTATGCTCTTTATAATCATAGCCCTTCCTGTTGTTGGTAGTACCCGAAGGACAATACTCTATCACCTTGCCTCCATTGTCTTTAGTCAGTTTACACCAGCGCGCCAGCTTCTCCAGGTCTTCCTTTCCTTTTGCCGGATCTAATACATTGGTGTTACAAAAAGCAGAAATAATAGGCACTCCATACTTTTCAACAACCGGTTTAAACCCGCCTCTTTTGGTTTCCCACTCCTCGATTACCTGTCCAAATGTTTCAAATCCGTGAAAACCAAGCGCCGACATGTCTTTAAGTGCCGGTTCTAAACTATCCGGCCCATAACCCCACAAAATAAACGTCGCTCCTATCGGCGATTTTTTTGCAAATTCTTCTTTTATAAAAGATGGCAGTATCAGTGAAGAAGCACAACTCATTCCTGACAGCCTTATAAAGTCTCTGCGGTTTAGGTTCTTATCAGCCATATAAAATGCTTTTTAAGATATGATATCCCTGGGTAATTAACTGCAATTAATTTTTGGAGCCAAACTGCATTGCTGCTATTATACATCGTTGCCACGCTCGCTTGTACTGTAACACCATATGCAGCGTGGCAGTTCACCCCGAGCTTGCCGAAGGAGTATACCTGAGCTTGTCGAAGGGCACTCTTATACGTTTTGTACAATATTCAGTAATCCAAAACCCCTGTATAGTTCATCCACGATCAACCTGTTATTTCTTCCGGGGAAGTGAAAATACAACATATCCCCTTGGCACTTCTGCCTCCGGTTTCGATTTATCTATAGCTGCTCCTGTAGCACCTACCACCAGGTATTGCTGGCCATCATACTCAAACATCGAAGGGATACCTTCGGGAACCCTCGGTAGCATAGCAGACCATAACTCTTTGCCATTGTCCTCGTCGTAAGCGTATATTCTGCCGTCCTGTGAAGTGGCAAATAATAAACCCGTGGAAGTTACGACCATGCCTTTTCCCTGGATTCCACTTGGTAAACCTGTTTCCGGGCCACTTAATTTATCATCTTTTCCATGAGCCCGCTTCCACAGAATTTTGCCTGTATTCAGATCATAAGCTACAATAGATGACCACGGTGGACCTACTAAGTCTGCATGCCCCAGTCCCCATGGAGTGGTAGAGCCGTCAACATAACGAATCTTCGGAGCATTCGAACCTTCAGGGTAACTCTTTAATCCATCAGTGAAACCATACCCTGATGATTTTTGTATCTGTGAAGGAAGCGGTGCTCCGCCTGAGGCAACAACAGGACCGCTAAGCTTTCTTGTTTCGCCTGATTGTGCCATGGGGTTGATAGCACCTCGACCTTGTCTGCCTCTTTCATCGGAAAGATATTTGTAAAGATCTATAATAGCCTGCTCCTGGATATCAGGAAAAGCCGGCATCTGTGCTCTTCCGTTGCTTACAACAGTATGAAAATTATCATAAGCAAGCCGCCTGTTTACATTCACCAATGAAGGTCCGACTGCACCCGTTCTGTTAGCGCCATGACAGGCCTGGCAATATTGAATATACCTTCCTTTGGCCCGAACCGTGTCGTTAGCCGACATAGCTTGTGCCAATGCGGCCGGCTCTTCTTTTTTTAGTTTGTAAAACGAGGGTTTATCCTGCTCTGCTACATACACTCTTCCTTTCGGGGGATTGGCTGCAGTATTCCCAAATATTGCACCTCCATTAGCACCAGGCATAGTAATAGTTTCGTATTTATCCGACAGGGGGTAAAATAAGTCACTTTTAGCAGCGGCAATTCTTTTCCTCGCTTCTTCCAGTTTGTCTTTAGGTAAATGAGGATTTACATCTGCAACAGTAACTTTTTGACGGGCAAAAGGAGCTAACACGGTGGGAAACGGCTGTGTAGGCCACGATTTTTCACCCGGCATTCCGCTGGCAGGCACAGGCCGCTCTTCTACTGGCCATAGTGGTTCACCGGTCACGCGGTTAAAGGCAAACAAAAACCCTTGTTTGGTTGCTATGGCAACAGCATCTATTTGCTCACCATTGTGTTTCACCGTAACAAGTTGAGGAGCCGCCGCAATATCAAAATCCCACAAATCGTGATGTACCGTTTGAAAATGCCACAACCGCTTGCCCGTACGGGCATCCAAAGCAACAAGGCTGTTACCAAACAAACCTGCACCTTCACGATCTCCCCCGTAATAATCATAAGTAGGAGAACCGAGTGGAAAATATGCAATACCCCGTTTTTCATCGATTGTTATTTCTCCCCAGGAATTTACACCGCCTATATATTTGTAAGCGTCCTTTGGCCATGTTTCATATCCAAATTCGCCGGGATGCGGAATGGTATGAAATACCCAGGCTAGTTTGCCAGTAATTACGTTATAAGCACGTATATGCCCGGGGGCGCTAAAATAGGCTTCTCCTGGCGAAGAGCCCATGAGGATCAGATCTTCAAAAACAGGTGCGGGGGTAGTGGGAGTAGCCCTGCCAATAGTGGCCGGGTCACGCCCCAGGTTCTGGCGCAGATCGACGTATCCGTTCGTTCCAAATGTGGGTATTGATTTACCAGTGCGGGCATCAATTTCCTGTAAAGTATTATTTACACAGAACAAAAGCCTACGGTCATTCCTGTCTTTACTTTCCCAGTAACTTAATCCTCGCCTCGACTGGATGGTCAAATTGGAATGAATCCATATTTCCTTTCCACTGGTTATATCAACTGCTACCAAAGAATTGTTTTTCGCAGGCACATACATCACGTTGTCTACAACCAGCGGATTGAACCTGTACGATGAAATGTTATCGTCTGTTGAATATGACCAGGCCACCTGGAGATGGTTGACATTTTGTTTCGTTATCTGCTTAAGGTCAAGATATTTTGACTGGTCTGCTCCACCGCCATACTGTGTCCATGTTTTATGTGTAATACCTCCACTACTTCCGACACCTGTACTTAGCTGGGCACTACTGGCCACTCTCCTGGCTGTATTACATTTAATGAAGACGACAAGTATTGCAACTGTAAAAACAATTGCCATTAAGAGTCTTAGTGATAGTTTAATTGAAAACATAGAAATCGTCAGTTATTTGCAGTTGTGACTTAATTAATACTCAAAATTTCAAAAAGTATTTGTAATCAGGTCTGATGTCTTTGACTGCCAATTCCCATAAGCCCACGGCGGGATCAGGTTTTTTGATATTTTTCCGGGAGTGCCTGATTCAGCGAGAGCTAAAGTTTGCCGACGCGTCCCAGGCCTCCCCTCAAATCAATCAAACCATTGTTACCAAAGTCAGACGTACTTATATAAGGAGCAAAACAATAAAATGATACAGGGTTGGGCCTATAATTTAATAACTTTAATGTTTTACCATTAAGAGAGAGATTAGGTAACGCAGGTTAATGCTACACTTACAGTAAAAGCAGGCAGTTGTTTAAGAATCAAGCTGGTGCGCTTAATGATTGGCTTTTTTGGTAACGGGCTTTAGTTCCCATATTCATCATCGTCCCCCCAGGGGCAGGGCCCGCTTGTATTGATGGATTTATAGTCAGCCTTTAAAGTAAACGACATTAAGTTTAAGAATAGCAAGTTGTAGCTGATGTATGTAAAAAAACAGAATGTACATTTTCACCCTTTCCTTTATGAATGGTATAAGCTTTATCGCAACCCGAGAGGCCAGGCGCTTAAACTCAACTTTTATTTTCTATTTTAATTCATTCTATACAAAACAGACCGTGCTGAAAACGTCGATACTATCTTATTCGGGAAAGGTAATGTCTTCAAATGTTTTATAATTATCGATATTGGTAGCAGGGGCAAAAAAGCAGATCACCTTCATTTCAATGTCACCGGTATTTTTTAACATATGAATTTTTCCCTGTTCAAAAAGAA
>JAQBNO010000103.1 GCA_028288485.1 Segetibacter sp. | reverse complement strand
TGGAGTTAAAATCCCCTTTTTAATTTACGGTAGTAAGGATTGCACAAAAAACAATGACGGCTGAGGCAATAAGAGCTTCGATGAACAAAAATGCTCCCCTTGCCCTTACCAACGTTCGCATTACCGGTGATTTCGATCTCACCAGGCTCAACAATATGAAAATTGTATCTGGCGATAACGATGCAGGTAAAACCTGTGTGAGTACAGTAAGTTCGCCCCTGAGCTTTACTAATTGTACTTTTACCGTAAAAGTTTTAGGCTATTTTAATCCTGACGATGGAAATTTATTAAGTAACTCAAGCACTGTTTACAATAACAACTTTACCGGGTTGGCGGAAGTTAGTAAAACCGTACAAGCGTGCCGCGGCGGCGCGGACGATGTTGAATAGTGAACGGTTGCTAAGTACAAAAAAGACCAGTAAAAAGTGCCATATTCCTACTATTACTATAACGGAAACACCGTCAAAACAGGCACGGAAGCCACACATAAATTCACTTTTTGTACATTATTTTTAGTAACGTACCACGCTTTGAATTTGCGGCTTTACCGGTTGCTGTAACACCTTTACAGAAGCAAAAGGCGTTTGAATAATATTTCCGCCAGGAAGTTCGGCAAGATATCCGTTAGCAGTAACAGCTAACGGCACCAGGTCTGTATTCGCTTTGATTACAATACCTGCAGCTGTTTTTTGTGCTTTAATTAGCCTTAAGAAGCCGGTAAGATTTTTCGCAGGAACTGCCGGGGCTGTTTTAATACTTCGGTTTACAAATGGAAATGGGTTTACAGGGCCATCGGAAGTATATACGCCAAAGTGTAGGTGAGAAGGGGTGTTTTTAGCATTACCGGTATTGCCGACCAGCCCAATCGTTTCACCTTTTTTTACTGATTGTCCTTCCTGCACCAATTGCTTGTCGAGGTGTGCATAATAAAGAAAGGTCTTTTTATCATTCACTTTCAGCCAAACCGTTTTGCCGCCGAGGCCTCCTTCCTTCACCCCTGTTATAGAACCATCAGCAGCAGCAATTGCGGGCGTGAGTTTAGGCGCGAAAATGTCGATCCCTTCATGCAGCCTTTTGCCGCCATCGCGGTTATCGCCCCAATAGCTTCCGATACTGGCCTTGTTGGTGGATACCGGGAAACCTAGTGAAGGTCCTACTGAAACAGAAAGGCCGTATTCGCCCTTGTGGTACAATTGCGGCTGCAAACGGAGAATATAGGTGCCGGTTTCCTCAACATCTAAACTAAACTGGTTAATGCTGGTGTCGGCCGAAAACAGGTGAGAGACTTTTTCGTCCTGTTTAAAAAGATCCGCAAAGATGACTAAAGGCGATCCTGCCTTTTTTGTAAGGGTGAAGGTTATCCGCTCTCCAAAGTTGGCTTTAAACTGCAGTCCAAGGGAATGTGGGCGGTCGGAATGGAAGTAACCGTTTTGCCGGTATGGCAACTGAATATTTTGTGCATCTTCCAACGCTCTCTTAGAAACTGTAAGCCACTGCTTCAATTCCGGTGATTCGCCGGGGAGCTTGTCTTCAAGTTTTTTCGCATATTTTTCATGTGCCGTTTTATTACCGAAAATGCTGCGTAAAGTTGAGCTGCATGACGCGCTAAATAAGGCGATCAGCAAAAGAAAGGGGGTGATGTTTTTCATACAATGTGCCATCTTAAGCAAAACCAGAGCCGGAAAAAGTGAAAAGAATATTAAGGTGTACCCCAAAATCTTATGGAAGTCTTAAAGGATGGGAGAGGGGATCGAATTAAGAGCACGAAACGAAATGCTTTTTGTAATATAACCGGTTCCTTACCATCATCTTGGGTATGCGGTTCCGTGCCGCTGTAAACGATAAGCCTTTATTTGGTGCACCGCTATTGCGAGTGCAACCGTTTTGTTACCATAGAACCAAAGTCGTAAATAATTTTCGCCGCATTGGCTGAAGCATTGCCTCCTAAAGAAAGAAGGTCCTTTAAATCTTTATAATCACGGTCAAGCTGTTTCTTTCTTACAGGGTTTTCAAGCAGATCTTTTAATTCTTCAATACAGTTTTCTGTGGTCATTTCGTGTTGTATCAATTCCTTTACAACCGGCTTATCCATAATGAGATTAACGAGCGAGATATATTTTACTTTTATAACCCATTTTGCAATCTGGTAGGAGATAGGGTTGCCTTTGTAACAAACAACTTCAGGTACACCAAATAATGCCGTTTCCAATGTTGCTGTTCCACTGGTAACGAGAGCAGCAGTTGCCTGGTTTAATATTTCGTACGTTTTTCCTGCTGCGGCAGAAACATTCGCATATGAAGCGAGAAAGGATTCATAAAAACTGTCTTCCTGCCCCGGCGCTTTTGCCACTACAAATTCATATTCCGGGAAGGCTTTGCTTACCTCAAGCATAACCGGTAGTTTGATTTTTATTTCCTGCTGGCGGCTTCCCGGAAGCAACGCAATAACTTTTTTACCCCGGTGCTGAAGGAGCGGATGGGTTGCTTTATAATCCTCAATTACTTCTATTAAAGGATGTCCAACATATTCAACCTTGTACTCCCACTTACTGTAAAAGTCTTTTTCGAATGGGAGGATGACCAGCATTTTATCTACACTCTTTTTTATCGTATGAACGCGGTTTTCCTTCCAGGCCCATATTTGCGGCGAGATATAATAGACTGTTTTAATTCCTTCTTTCTTCGCCCATTCTGCTATACGAATATTGAAGCCGGGGTAATCAATTAAGATTAAAATGTCGGGCTTATGTGCAAGAATATCCTGTTTGCAAAACTTAATGTTTTTCAGAATAGTCCTTAAGTTCATGATCACTTCAACAAAGCCCATAAAAGCAAGGTCTTTGTAGTGCCTGACAAGGGTGGCTCCTTCAGATTCCATCAAATCGCCACCCCAGCAACGAATATTTGCAGCGGCGTCTAATTGGTGAAGTTGTTTTACAAGATTAGACCCATGTAAATCTCCACTGGCTTCTCCTGCTATGATATAATATTTCATTTTAAGTAGACCTGCATGAATATGTATAACGCAGCTAATTTAATTTACTATTAGGGTGAACAGCGGCGCTGCGTGTTTATTTGTAGAAATGTTACTATTGACAAGTCAACGTAAAATTGTCGCTTCATGATACGCTAAAAATGATCCCGATAACGGTCAAAACGAGGTTCTCATTTTGACCTCTGATATTTCAAGTTCGACTTAAAACCACTAGCGATATTTGAACATGTAGAAATGCAGTATTATTAATGTACGCTTTATTGGTATTGTTCTATTAAATCGACCATATTCCAATTTTCCTGGATCCGTGCATGATCTAAGGGCGTCTTTCCTCTTGCATCCGGAATATTTATATCAGCTCCATTCTTCAACAACATTTCTGCGATTTCCTGGTGACCAAATGTTGCTGCAAAGGTTAGTGCCGTAGCCCCGTTACTGTTCCTTTGGTTAACGTCGGCTCCCGCTTCCAATAGTTGTTCTGCAACTTCTTTATACCCTTTGAAACAAACTCCCATTAACGCAGTATTTCCGGCCATGTCTCCGGGTTCAAGTTTAGCTCCTTTTTTTAATAAAAAGTCAACAATTTGGGGTTGGTTATTATATACCGCAAGTATTAAAGGAGTAAATCCTTTATGATCTTCTGCATTTATGATTTCCGGGTTTGCTGCGTACAATTTTTCAACCAGTTCTACATTACCTTGCCTGCAGGCTTCAAAAATCCCTGTTTGTTCTAAAGACATAAGCGTGATTTAATGCGGGCAAATATAAAGACTAAAAAATGCAATCAGATTAATGGGATGAATTGAAGCCGAATGAAATCATAATTTAGAAAAATTATGAAGGCGGCTTAAAAGAATATTGTGACGTAGAAATGCTTGTTTTTACAAGGAAGATTATAGACTTTCAATATACTCAACCATTTTTTTCCTGGTTTTTTCGCCTGGCAGCCT
Organism: Segetibacter sp.; assembly: GCA_028288485.1. GTDB lineage: Bacteria > Bacteroidota > Bacteroidia > Chitinophagales > Chitinophagaceae > Segetibacter. The sequence goes on along the minus strand of JAQBNO010000103.1, from coordinate 52,721 downwards.
TCCGTAGCCAGCCTGCATATTGTCAACAACATGTACCGGGTTTGATGTACCGGGAATTACACAATTAACTGCAGGATGCGAGAGAATGTATTTTAAGAAAAACTGCGCCCAGCTATTGATGCCGTCTTCTGCTGCCCAGGTCGGCAGCGCTTTTCCTTTAACTGCATTGAATAAAGAGCCTGATTCGAATGGTTCGTTTATAATTACTGCAACGCCATTGTCTTTTGCCGCGGGCAGCAAACTTTTTTCTGCATTACGTACCCTGATAGAGTAGTTAAATTGCACAAAGTCGACAGCTTTCGATTGTACAATTTGTTGAAGCTGCTGATGTGCCGAAACGGTATAATGCGTAATTCCGGTGTACCGCACCTTACCTTGTTGTTTCCAGTCTTTTAATGTGTTGAGGTGTGTTTGCCAGTCAGTAAGATTGTGCACTTGTATAAGATCTATTGATGTCCGCTTCATTTTATTGAGCGACGATTCCATTTGGCTTATACCTGACTGTTTACCTGTTGTCCAAACTTTCGTTGCGTAGAAAAATTTATTGGCAAGGCCTGTTTCTGTTGCAAGGTCGCCGATCACCTGTTCAGCTTTGCCGTACATTGGTGAAGAGTCAATTAATCTGCCTCCGTGTTCATTCATCTTTCGCAGTACTTCTTTCAGCGGTTCCCGTTCTGCTGAAGCAGTGCCAACATCAAACTGGAGCCATGAACCGAGACCTACGACTGGTAGCCGTTCGCCTGAAGCAGGGATAATACGCTGTAGCATCATGTTATCTTGCATAGAAAAAGACAATAACGGGTTAGCAATTGCAGCGGTACCTGCACAGGTGATCAGTTTTAAAATATCACGCCGTGTTAATTTATTGTCCATAACCTTTTTTTAAAGTAAAGGTATTGCGGTTTGCACGAACCCGAAACCACGGGAGTTATAGTACGGCCGGTTTTACTTTTGTGTACCAGAAAAATAAAGGTATGCACAATAGAGAAAAACTGGTTGAAGAGTGCGACGCAACGACCGCGAAATAGTTGTAATGAAGCCCGGCCCATAAAAACCTCTTATCCCCGCCAGCAAGTATCCATGATAATTTTAAGGAGGAAATGATGGGCCCGGCTTAACAGGTATAATTATACATTCTTGCGTCGCACTCTTGTACTTTTGTTGCTAGCTTCTGCTTTTTTAATAGCAGTCTTCTTTTTGTAACCGTATTTATTTGAATACGGCTGCAGATCCTGAAGACACGTTCTGATTACGGTTAGGAGTAACGATGTAATAATAAACGTCTTCGGTGCAGATCTTCATATATGTTCCATTCCATGCATTGGCATAGGCGTTTCAACCATAATTATTAATTTGAAGTGCTTTTAATAGCAGGAATATTGCTATAACTTGAAGCCCAGTGCTTTTGCAGCTACAAATAATTCAGGCTGAATCAACCAACTTTCATAAACGTATTATATGAACTTTACCCTTGACAAAATTTTTGCTGGTGTAATAGACTTTTTTGCCATATTGTTACCGGGTTCATTGCTTGCCTTTTTCCTGCAGGGGAGAGTTGAGTCGTATTTATTCGGGGATGGTAAATTGTTCTCTTCCATTCCTGGTACTTATGAGAGTGTTGTCTTTATTGTTGCGGCTTTTATTCTGGGCCATTTGGTAGATTCAATTGGAGCATGGCTGTTGGATAAATATTATTACGATAAGGGTGCCAGGGAATATTACAATAAGAATTTCGACCTTACGTACCTCACTGCGCTGGAGATCAAAAACGAGTACCTCCGAAATGAGCAACTGAAAGAAAGAATATTCGATAATAATGAAGTTCTTAGGAAATTATACGAAAAGCACGTGGAGGATTCTGAAAAGGGAAATCAAAAACAGGTTAGCGGCTCAGCAGGAATCATGAAGGTTTTTTTTAGGAAAATGGAAGTTCGAAAAAACGTCGAAAAGGCAATTCAAAATCCAGCGCCTGCTACTAACCGGGAGCATTTTAAAAATAACAGGAAGATTGAAATCATTAATACTTACCAATGGACCAAGCGGGTTTTGCTTTTATCTCAACCAGAAGCATTAGCGGAAGTAAACCGCCTCGAGGCAGATCAGAAATTTTTTAGAAGTCTTGTAATAGCTACAATTATTATTGCGGTAATACTTATTGCGGAAGGAGCAGTTGACAGCCATCTCGAGCGGTTGCTGGAAGCAGCAGCCTTTCTTATTTTATCATTTTTTTCTTTAATGCAATTTGGAAAATACAGGTTTAGAAATACCGAGAGGGCTTACCAGTTTCTTATTGCAATGAAACATGGCGCTGAAACTAAGAAGTAAGACCTAAAAGAATCAGTGATCAAAAGAAAACTTTAAATTCTTAATAAAAGATGGACATGTTGTTATGGAAGTAAAATCATAACGAGTTACTCTATTTTTCAAATCATCATCTCTAATACACCGATTATAAGCCTGCCAATGAAAGTTTTTCTTTCAAAACATGTTACTTTTAAGGCCTTAATTACCATATGAAGAATTTTTACGAGTCGGTATTTCGTTGCAAACTATACCTAATTCTACCCGGTTTTGTTTTTTTCTCTTTGCAAGTCCATGCCCAATCGCAGGGAAGGGCAGTTTTAAAAGGTAAAACTGCTGATTCTTTGTCTGCTACCCCTTTAAGTTTTTCCGGCATCCGGATATTTAAAAGCCCCGAAAAAAAGTTAGAAAAAGAAAGCGTAACAAGTGAAACGGGCGATTTTTCAGTTGACTTAGGTTACGGCCGGTACTACGCACTAATAGACTTCATGGGCTATAAATCATACCAAACTCCTGAATTCACCCTTTCTAAAGAGCATTCAACACACAACCTGGGAATAATAAAATTGGTAACTGCAGCAAACACTTTAAAGGAAGTGATTGTGCAGGCCGAAAAGAGTTCGATGCAACTTTCGCTCGACAAAAAAATATTCAATGTTGGAAAGGACCTTGCCAATGCAGGAGGATCAGCTTCTGACATTTTAACCAACATTCCATCCGTTTCTGTTGATCCCGAAGGAAATGTAAAACTAAGGGGAAGCGATAACGTGCGGATCTTAATTGATGGAAAACCTTCGGGCCTGGTAAGTTTTAAAGGTGGAAGCGGCCTTCAGCAGTTGCAGGCAAGCATGATAGACAGGGTCGAGATCATTACAAATCCCTCTGCACGGTACGAGGCGGAAGGAATGGCGGGAATTATAAATATCATTTTAAAGAAAGATAAAAGACAAGGTTTTAATGGTTCTTTTGAAGTGACGACCGGTTATCCAACTAATTTAGGCGGTGCTGCAAACCTGAATTACCGCCATAAAAAAATCAACTTCTTTATTAATTACGGCATTGCCTACCGGCGACAACCGGGAATAAGCTCTTTATACCAGGAAGTGTATGGTAAGGACACTACGTTTATCCTAAAGCAAAATAATAAGGGCATGCTTACGGGTTTTAACAATAACATCCGCGGCGGACTGGATTATTATTTTAGCGAGACCAACACGCTTACTGCTTCGTACCTGTTTCGCCGGGCAGACGCTAACCGCATTACTGACATCAGGTATGAAGACTATTACAACACTATCTCAAAGCTCAACAGCATTTCTACCCGCAACCAGAATGAAGATGAGGTAGAGCAGAACTCAGAATATTCGTTGGTGTATAAAAAATCATTCGGTGAAAAAGGCCACGAATTGGTTGCTGAAGTAAAATATTTAGACAACTGGGAAAACTCCCGGCAGACGTATACGCAGAACTTTTTCCTCCCAAATGGTTCCGAAGAGGTTTCAAGAGCCATCATTCAGAAATCGCCGAACGACGAGTTTGAAAGGCTGTGGTTGATGCAGGTAGATTATACAAAACCTATTGGCAAAGAAGGGAAATTTGAAGTAGGTTTCAGAAGTAGTTTCAGGAATATGGAAAACGATTTTTTGGTTACAGAAAAAAATGCTTCCGGCGAATTTGTGCCACTTCCCGGGCTCGATAACGACTTTCTATACCGCGAAAATATAAATGCTGCTTATGGAATCCTGGGCAATAAAAGTAAAAAAGTATCTTACCAGGCCGGTTTGAGAGCTGAATATACGGATGTGAAAACTACCTTGGCTGAGACGAACGAGGTTAATCCGAGAAACTATATGAACCTGTTCCCCAGTGCCCACCTCACGGTAGAATTGGCTAAACAGAATGCGATACAATTAAGTTATAGCCGAAGGGTAAGGCGGCCGGTTTACGACGACCTTAGTCCGTATATGACTTTTTCTGACAGCCGCAATTTTTTCAGTGGAAACCCCGACCTCAACCCTGAATTCACCAATGTTTTTGAAGTGGGTCATATCAAGTATTTTGATAAAGGCACCTTTACATCTTCAATTTATTACCGCGATACAAAAGGTAAAATAGACCGTATCAGGAGGGTGAATGCCGAGGGCAATTCGACTACGAGGCCCGAAAATCTTTTATCGGAGAAATCTTTCGGCACCGAATTCACCAGCGGTTATTCGCCTTACAAATGGTGGAAGTTAGACTTCAATTTCAATTTCTTTCATTCGAGTATCGATGGCAGCAATATCATAAATAGTTACAAAGCGACGACCTACAGTTGGTTTGCGCGCCAGACTTCCCGGTTTATGTTTCCGAAAAATTTTGATGTTCAGTTAAGAGGAAATTATGAGGCCCGGCAAAAAACTGCCCAGGGTACACGAAAGGCGTTGTATTATTTGGATCTCTCCACCAGCAAAGATGTCTTCCACGGCAATGGTACACTTACTTTTAATGTACTCGATGTATTCAACTCACGCCGTAACCGCTACATTACGCAGGGCCCCAATTTTTTCACCGAAGGATTTACTCAAATGAGAAGGCGTCAAATAAACCTTACGCTTAATTACCGGATAAGGCAGTCAAAACAGGTAAAGAAAGCAACGGAAGAATAGATGCCCGTAGAATTTATTATTTTTTTGATACCGGCATTGGTATTTCCGGGCATCATCGTTGCCACGCTCGGTTCACAGGCAGTTTTTCATAGCAGCGTGGCGGTTTACCCTGAGCTTGTCGAAGGGTCGCAATCCGTTCATCGGTTGTTACAATGTGGATCGCAAAAAACAAATCGGGTTGGCGGTGGAGACAGAATGCATGCCTCTCTACAACCGCCGTTTCGATTTTTGGGTTTCCAGGAACGATTCGAACTGGTCCAATGTAAAACTGCTTAAATTTTGTGTTGCGGTTAATCCACCTTTCTGTGCAACCAGCACGCCATACTTAATATCGCTGAATGCATCAACGGCATGCGCATCGGGGTCAATAGAAATCAGTACGCCTTTATCAATTGCATCAGGTATATTTCTCCAGTCCATGTCTAAGCGCCTTGAGTGCGCATTTAATTCTATTACCACATTATGTTCCGCACATGCCTCTATAATTTGCAAATGATCTACCGGGTAACCATTACGGCTCAATAATAACCTGCCCGTCATATGACCTAAAATGGTAGTGTACGGATTTGAAATTGCCTTTAACAGCCTTGACATTGCTTTTTCCTGGTTCATTTTCAGGTTGGCATGAACCGATGTAATTACAAGGTCGAATGTAGCAAGTACATTGTCAGGATAATCGAGGCTTCCGTCGTTCAATATATCAGACTCTATGCTTTTAAAGATCTTGAATGGTTTGTATTTTTCGTTGAGCTCGTCGATCAGTTTATGTTGCGCTTTTATGCGGTCGGGATATAAGCCTTTTGCATAAAAGGCAGACTGGGAGTGATCGCTGATCACCAAATATTCAAGTCCGCGTGCAATTGCCCCTTCAGCCATTGCCTGTATTGTATCGCCGCCATCGCTCCAGTCGCTATGTGTGTGAATAATGCCGCGAATATCTTTTACTTCAATAACATTTGGTAAAGAATGCGTTGCTGCCCGTTCGAGCATGTGTGGCAACTCCCGCAGAAAAGGAGGGATGAAGGGGAGAGAATGTTGTTGAAATACCTGCTCCTCGCTAACATACCTGGCGTCTTCGTTCCATCCATATTTTTCTTTCCATGCGTTGAAGAATTCGTTACTACAGTTATGCTCAAAAAGACTGTTAATAAGGCTGTCAGCTGGAGCAGCATAAAATTCGAGGGCTACCTTTTCAGGCCCGCGTGTCCATAATGTTTCACCTGTTATTTGAATTTCATATTCCTGTTCTTTAAAAAAAGCTTCAAGAACTTCTGTTGCTGCATCAGTAACCCACTCCAGTTTATGAATTACCTCGGAATGGCGATTAAAATCTCCGGTTACGAGGAATTTGTGTGCAGGGAAGTTTTTTAGTAATCGTTCAGTAAATGCGAATGCAAACTGTTCTATCTGGCTGTAGAGATAACTGCCCCGGCTGGCCATATAAAACTGGATGGAGTCTTGTATATTCTGCTGTGTTTTTGCTCCGAAGCCTTTATAAAGCGACAAGCGGTTTTCTTCACACGCGTATAATAGTTCGCCCATGCTTTCAACACCGAGCTCCTTCCAAATAGTGGAAATTTTCTTCGGCCCAAGCCCTTTGATTTTAAGTAGTTCAAGAATGCCGGGAGGGGTTTTAAGAATGTAATCGTCAAGTGAAGCGATCCTCCCGGTTTCAATTTGTTCCAGTATTTTTTTACCGGTTGCCTGGCCAATTCCTTTAATTGAATAAATTTTTTCTGCTGGCAGTGAAGATAATTGTACCGTCAGCTTATCTATTGCAAAAGCTGCAGCAGAATAAGATTTAGCTTTAAAACTGTCATCGCCATGAATATCTATCAATTTTGAAAGCAGTGAAAAGTTATCGGCAATGGCAGCATTGTTCATACAATTGTTTTAGGAGGGTGAAGGTAAAAAGCAAACCCTCATTTCTGAGGGTTTGTGAATAATTTATACGAGGCCAGGGATAAGTCAGGAAAATTTGCCGATTGCCAATTAAAGCTTTATCATACACCTGTGCGAACCTTCGACAAGCCCAGGTTACCCTTCGACTTCACCCAGCGCTCGGGCTGCCATGAATAACTGCTTTTGAAGCGAGCGTGGCAACGGATGCAGATAACAGGGGATAATGCCGGCTACAAAAAATAAGCAATTCGCTTTTCATTATACCATAAAATTAAAAGTAAGATGAGAGATGTTCATTTTCCATTAATTCCACCAGGCCTTCTGTCGTCAACGGTTTATTGATAAAGTCGATCACTATTTCATACTTGTTTGCTCTAAGGAAATCTTCCGGGTTTACGGTTGATGACAGAATAACAACTTTTGTTCCAGGCAACCTGTCGGAATACTTCATTAGGTAATCTTCTAAAAAATCCCAGCCGTTCATTACCGGCATATTAAGGTCGAGAAATATTATTTGTGGCGGATCTTGTTTAGGTACGTCTTTGTTTTTTGAAAAGTATGCTGAAAACCACGCTATCCCTTCTTTCCCGTTTTTTGCGGTAATAACGTCATTCGAAAATCCTGCCTTTTTTATTACCATATCGCAAAGCACCAGGGTAATCTGGTCGTCATCAATGCATAAAACTTTGTTTACCATAAGAAGCTAGTTTTTAAAGGTGATGATGAAAGTAGTTCCTTTATCCACCTCACTTTCAACATCAATGTCACCCCCCATAACCCTGATTTGCGAATTCACAATATACAACCCTAAACCCTTACTGTCGGCATGATCATGAAAACGTTGATAAAGCCCAAATATACGGTCCTTATATCTTTGAAGGTCTATTCCAAGACCGTTGTCCGAGAAATATAACCTCACTCCGTCATCAGTCTTCTCTGTGCGGATATTTACTTCAGGATTTCGCTTCGGTGAACTATATTTTACTGCATTAGTAACAAGGTTTAATAAAATGCTTTCGAGGTAACTGCGGTTAAAATCTACTTCAAAAGCATTCTCAAAATCAGCATTAATGACCATATGGTTTTGTTCGATAGCTGTTTGAACTGAGTTTACCACTCTTTCAAAAGTCTTTCTTATATCAAGTCTCTCTTTTTTTGCATTCACATTATTTTTAATGATCAGTACATTAATCAGGTCATTTACAGTATCGTTTAGCTGGAGAGTACAGTCTTCGAAATTTTTAAGCAGCAATGTATTCATTGGGTCGGTTATCGAAGACAGGTCAAGCAGCTTAATGATGCCTAAAAGGTTTGAAAGAGGGGCCCTTAAGTTATGGGAGGTGATATAAGAAAACTGTTGCAGATCGCTGTTGTTCTGCGTTAGTTCCTCGATCAACATTTCTTTTTCCGTTTCATTTCTTTTTTGCTCAGTGATGTTCTGTGATGCTATTAATATTTTATTGATGTTGCCACCTGTTTCATAAAGAGGCACTGCGCTTACCATATAACTTAAGTCTTCGAAACTTGCTTCAAAAACCTTATTCTTTCCTTCAAAAACCTTCATAAGGTTTTCTTGCACTCTTTCTTTTACCGGTGAATGAAAGTGATCAGTATAAATGGTGTTTTCAAAATAAGAGGCATTGGCGCCCTGGATGTGAAACTCTTTGCCGGCCATATAAAGAATGGTAAGGTCTTTATTTAAGATGGCCACTGCTCCATTCGGAAAGTTTTCAGTAATTGTCCTGAACATTTGTTCACTTTCCCGTAATTGTTCTTTTGCTTTATTTCTTTCAGTTACGTCGTGAATTACTGCAAGACGGGCATTTTTACCTTCTATAACAATATCGTGGGTGCCCATTTCAACATCTATGATATTGCCATTTTTTTTCTGGTGATGAAAATCAACCTTATTATCACCCCCGTTTATATCTGAGGTATTATTCGATGTAGTTTGTTGTTTTGTTTGTTCTGCATGCGGTTTGAGGTCATTGATTCCCATCTTCAGGAATTCTTCTTCTGTGTATCCGTAATGCTCTATTGCTGACCCGTTAACCATTAAAAACTGTTGAGTCTGGTTGTCGAAAGCACACATCGGGAGCGGGTTGTTATGAAACAGGTATTTGTATTGTTCTTCAGATTTTTTTAAGTGATCGAATATTTTACTTCTTTCGATACCGTACTGGATACTTTTGGTTAATACAACAGGGTTTGCCTCATCTTTTACGATATAATCCTGTGCACCAACTTTTAAGCTTTCCAGGGCTATTTCCCTGTCTCCGAGGCCTGTTAAAATAATGACGGGAACCTGGGGTGCTTTTGAATTTATAGAATGAAAAGAATTGATTCCCATTCCATCTGGTAAAGTAAGGTCTAAGAGAATCACATCAACCCGTTCTTTTTCTATCAGGTCAATTCCTTTTTGTAGCGTATCGGTGTGATAAAGTGTTGCCTTTGGAAAACTTTCTTCGAGGTATTCATTTACAAGCAAATAATCACCCGGATTATCTTCGATTACAAGTATATGTAGTGGACTTTGCTGCATTTTTAATCTTTTGAGGGCAGTTTAACTATGGTTATCCAGAAATCTTCAATCATCCTTACGACATCAAAAAATTTATTGAGGTCGACAGGTTTCGAAATGAAACAATTCGCATAATTATTATAAGAATCCACGACGTCTAATTCGGAGGAAGACGTGGTTAGCATAACCACAGGAATCTTTTTAAAGGAAGGGGTAGTCTTTATATAATGCAAGACTTCTTTGCCGTCTATCTTCGGAAGATTGATATCGAGTAATATTAAATCTGGCAGCAGTTCTTCGGGGTCTTCCAAAGCCTTATTCAGGTAGCTAATCGCTTCTTCTCCGTCTCGGCTTACCGAGACTTTGTTTTTTATTTTTGCATCAGACAGTGCCTCCTGCGTTAATATAATATCACCTTCATTATCCTCTACCAACAGTATGTGAATGTTTTTCATAGTTTGGTTTATTATTTGGATTTTGGCAAAGTGAAATAAAATGTGCTCCCTTTGCCGGGAGTCGAAGATACCCAGATTTTTCCTCCATGTTTATCTATTATTTTTTTACATATTGCAAGGCCTATTCCTGTACCTGAATATTTCTCCCTGTTATGTAACCGCTGAAAAATAATAAATATTTTATGGAAGAATTTAGGGTCAATGCCAATTCCGTTGTCAGAGATGGCAAATTTATATGCAGCATTATCTTCTTCATAAGAGATATTAATAACCGGGGGCTCGTCGCTTTTGTATTTAAATGCATTTCCTACCAGGTTTTGAAACAGTTGCAGTATCTGTGTTTTATTACCTTTCACAACCGGTAACTCGCTGTTGTTGATTGTGCCATCCGTTTCCTTCAATATATTTTTATACGTGATCTTCAAGTCGTTCATTATTTCATTTACATCAACATCTTCCTTCTCAATTTTACTGCTGTTAACCCTTGAATATTCGAGGAGGTCCAAAATCAGTTTTTTCATTCTTTCTGCCCCATCCACGGCATAATTAATATACTCGTGAGCCTTCTGGTCCAGCTTGTCTTTATACCTTTTCTCCAACAATTGAAGAAAGCTGGTCACCATGCGTAAAGGCTCCTGCAGGTCGTGAGAGGCAACATAAGCAAATCTTTCTAATTCGGCATTTGATTCGGCCAATTCTTTTGCTCTTTTTTCAAGTGAACTATTCAATTTCTGCAATGTGTTTTCATGCCTCTTTCTTTCGGTAAGATCCTGCATAGCCCCGATCATCCTAACCGGGCCTTTGGCTGCATCAAAAATGATATAGCCCCTCGCAAAAATATATTTATAGGTGTTGCTGTCAATTTTAAACCTGTATTCATCTTCCCAATTCGAATTATTGGTTTTTATATGCTCCTGTAGTTTTACTTCAACTCTTGCACGATCGTCAGGATGAAGATTATCAAGCCACCAATCCACCTTGGTTGTGGTTGTAAGATGAGGCATTTCAAACATCTTTTTTACACCCTCGTTCCATTGAACATCTCCCGACTGTATGTCCCAGTCCCATATCGCATCGAATGTTGCTTCGCTTAAATAGTAATATTTTTCATTGCTTTTTAATAATTCCTGTTCGGCTATTATATGTTCTGTTCTGTCAATTGATAATACAAGCTTGGCTTTTCTGCCCTGGTAGTCAATGAAGTTGGAAGTTATTTCGGCATATAATACTTCATTATTCTTTTTTTTGTGCTTCCATAGATCCTTGTGCCTGTTCAGGTGAAATCCTTCCTGGTTGTGTAAATTTTCAAATCTTTGAACCTCCTGTCCCACTAATATGTCCTGCAACTTCATCTTCAAAAATTCTTCGCGGCTGTAACCATAATGTTCAATTGCAGCTTCGTTTACTTCAATAAACATAAATGTCTCTACATCGTAAATCCAGGTAGGTAACGGATGGTTGTAAAAGAGTATCTTGTATTTTTCTTCTGATGCTTTCAGTGCCGCTTCGCTTGCTTTTTTCTCGCTGGCATCTCTTGCTATCGCGTAGTACCTCTGATCTCCTTCATCCCACCGCGACGACCAAACGAGGTCAGCAATGGAACGGTCTTTTCTATAGTACCTGTTTTCGAAATTGGTGGTAGCGATGCCACTTTGTATTTTTAAATTAGCTTCAAATGTCCTGTCAAGGTCTTCTTCGTAGATAAAATCCATAAAGTGTTTACCTGCTAATTCCCGGGGTTCGTAACCTAATAGTTTTTTTGAGGCCGCACTAACTTTAATAAACTTTCCATCCCGGTCAATAGTGCAGATCACATCTAAGGAAGAGTTTAATACTTTTTTTAATTTGCTAAGTACCGATTTAAGTCTTTCTTCCTGTTTAAGCAGCGTTTTATTCGCAACAACACTTTCGGTTATATTTTCAATCCTGCAGTTAACCCCGATTGTGTTTTCATTGTCCTTTACAGGTATGAAAGTGATAGTAACATCAACGTTCTTACCATTCTTCGTAATTAAGTTCCCGCTATAATTCGCGCTATTTCCTTCAAGGGCCTTGTGGTAATATTCTTTTGCAATTTCAATATCATCTTCACGAAAAATTACATTTAAAGGTGAAGGATGCAGCTCATCTTCGGTCCATTCAAGCAGTTTGGTAAAAGCGTTGTTTACTTTTATCAGCTTGCCGGTGTTATCTAACGAAAAAACACTATTAGGGTTATAGTCGAATAACGAACGATAGTATTTTTCATTGTTTAGCTCAGATTCTTTATTTATCGTCACTTCACCTGCAGGCTCTTGCAACAAAACTCCCAATACTTCAAAACCAGTATTTTTGTTTTCTGTATTTATTACGTCAAAAATGTTCCACTCAATATTTAGCGTTCGCATGCCAGCTTCTACTGCGTTGGTCACTGCCCGTGGATTACGATCCGGAGTGGTATTGTTACTAAAACAATTTTTCCACTTTTGCTGTAACGGTAAGGCGAAAAGAGGTAAAAACGGTTTCCCCGGTTCTATTGCATGAGGAGTAAAAAGATTGGAAAACTTTTCGTTGGCGCTTAGTATGGATAGATTATGGTCTAAAGAAACGTAAAAGCAATTATTAGCCCTGGCAAGAAATGTTGATGCTTGTGTATGATTCATAGAATTAGATGTAATTAAACCTAAAGCCCCGCCGCTTTCCCGTTAAAAACAGTTCCGCAACTCCTTTAAAAGGCACGAAGATTCAAAAATTATGTTTACTGATACAATAAAATTCTTCCGTTATAATGCTGCAGGCAGGATGTTAGAATTAAAAAATATAAGTTTTTCGTTATCTAAAGGTTCACGAAGATAGTAACTATTGTTTTTATACGGGGTCAATTGTGTTAACGTCAAATTCTTTTGCCTCGCAGCTGTTATTGTAGCAGCTTTTAGTTGTTGAGAAACCTCTCCTTCTATCTTAAGGAGTATAGTAAAGCCTGTGCATGAATGTAATAGAAAATGAACGGTAGATTTCATTTTACATGTGCGAAACGGTTGGATTGGTCGATCTATGCGCCCTGAAAAGATGCGGTACAAGTGAGTGACACAACAGGAGCTGCCAAAAAAACCGCTGTATGAAACCCAAAAAAAGGAGCTAGGGTAAAAGCGGAAATATTGCGAAATGCCTTGGTTTCTGCGTTAACTTTCCATACATGACAGCCCGGTAAGGAAAATTGCATTTCAAAGAAAATGGATCGCTGGGAAACGAGTGTTCGCTGGTATTTCGTAAAGACTTGAAAAAACCGTCCTGTACATACTGATGTTCATGTGTTCAAACTTTATCTTCCTTTATCTTCGCGGCATGATCAGAAATTTATACCGTTTATTAGTTATTGCTTTTTGCTTTTCGCTTTCAACAGCCTACAGCCAGCAGCCTGAAACTTTTAACAGTGCTGATATGTATATGCAACTTAAAAAATTAAACGTTTTAGGAAGTGTTTTATATATAGCTGCTCATCCGGATGACGAGAATAATACTTTGCTTCCTTACCTGGCGAAGGAAAAATTATACCGCACCGGTTACCTTAGTATAACAAGGGGTGATGGCGGTCAAAACCTTATTGGAAATGAGCAGGGAATTGAACTTGGATTAATTCGTACCCAGGAATTACTGGCTGCAAGAAGACTGGACGGAGCCGAACAGTTTTTTAGCCGCGCTTACGAATTTGGGTTTAGCAAAAGTGCCGATGAAGCTTTGCGTATTTGGGGGAAGGATAAAATTTTGAGTGATGTGGTATGGATCATCAGGCAATACCAGCCTGACGTAATCATTAAACGTTTTCCACCCGATAAAAGAGCCGGTCACGGTCACCATGCCGCTTCAGCAATTTTAGCAGATGAGGCTTTTACAGCAGCAGCAGATCCCAACAGGTTTCCCGAACAATTTAAATACGGAGTTAAACCGTGGCAGGCAAAAAGAATTTTCTGGAACACTTTTAACTTCGGTGGTGGAAATAATACTACCAGCGACGATCAGTTAAAAATAAATGTAGGAGTACTTAACCCGCTTATTGGTAAAAGTTATGGAGAAATTGGCGGCGAAGCCCGTAGCATGCACAAAAGCCAGGGAACCGGCAGTGGAAGACGAAGAGGTCCATTATATGAGTACTTTACGACTACAGGTGGCGATACTCCCCATACTGACTTAATGGATGGGATAGTAACGAGTTGGGACCGTGTAAATGGGGGGAGCAATATTCAGCTTATGCTGAACCAGCTTATTAAAAACTACGATTTTGAAAAGCCAGAACAGTCAGTACCAGCATTAGTGAGTTTGTATAATGCAATAAAGGCCTTGCCTGAAAGCAACTGGAGAAACAGGAAACTTATTGAGACACAGGCGGTAATTGAAGCATGCACAGGGCTGTTTGCTGAAGCAGTAACTCAACAGGAAACAGCTGTTCAGGGTGACAGTTTGAAAATAAGCATGAACTTTAATAACAGGAGTAATTCGCGGGCTTTGCTTAAAAGGCTTTCTCTTATTTCGAGCGATGCAATTATGCAGCAAAGGTTGGCGCAGGTAAAGCCTGACAATACTTCCAATGTTTTCTTTTTTGCAGCATCTTCAAAGTCAGCTATGTTAGATAGCAGTGTTCAAATAACGCTGTCGGCAAATCAAAATGTAAGCATTGATTATACTTTTAAAGTCGATGACCAGGCTCGGTTGTCGCAGCCGTATTGGTTAGAAAAGCCAATGAAGCAAGGATATTTTGACGTGGAAAACCCGTTGTATATCGGCGAGGCTCAGAACAAACCGAATTATATCGCCAAGTTTACCATACAAATAGAAGGGCAGGATTTTGAAGTTGAAAGGCCATTACAGAACAAATTTACCGACCCTGTTAAAGGTGAGATGTATGAGCCGTTAACCATTATTCCAAAAGTTACTGTTTCCATTTCTCCCACAATAGTACTTACGGGTGTAATACCTGCTACAAATCCTTCGTTATTTGTAAATTATGTAAGTAATATTAATGCTGAAAAAGTTCCTGTAACGCTTACGCTCCAAAATGGCAGCGGCACCGATGCCTTGAAAAATGTACCTATTGATTTTAAAAGAGGGGTCGGCGGTTCAATTCCTGTTAAAGTAAAGGATGTGTTTTATAAAGGTCAGAAGAATTATATAGAGCCGGTGCTTGCCTTAAATGTAAAGGGCAAAGAACAACGCTTCAGCCAGAATATAAGGACGATAAAATACGACCATATTCCCTACCTTAATTATTTCTATGCCGACAATTTAAGGGTAGTTGAAGCTGAAATTAAAACAGTTGGAAAAAAACTCGGTTATATAATTGGTGCGGGCGACAAAGTGCCCGATGCACTTACCGCAATGGGTTACGATGTGAAGTTTTTACATGAAGCAGATTTAAACGATGCGGCCCTTCAGCAATTCGACGCAATCATTGTTGGCGTACGTGCACATAATATTTATGAGTATTTAAGCAATAGAAACGACGTATTGAACCGGTATGTAGAGAATGGCGGAAACCTTATTGTTCAGTACATGAAGAGCAACCAGGTAGGTTCGAAGCGGATAAATGTAGGCCCTTACCCGTTTTCTATAAGCGTTGGTTCGAGGGTAACGGAAGAGAATGCGAAGGTAAATTTGCTCCTTCCAAAACATCCCGCGTTTAATTATCCTAACAAAATAACCGGCAACGATTTTGAAGGTTGGGTGCAGGAGAGGAGTACCTACCAGGTAGATCAGTCAGACGAGCATTACGAAAAGCTGATTAGTATGAATGATACCGGTGAGAAGGAAGGCAATGGAAGTCTTGTAATTACGAAATACGGGAAAGGGAATTTTGCGTATGTAAGCCTGGTATTGTTCCGGCAACTGCCGGCCGGGGTGCCTGGTGCTTACCGTTTGATGGCTAATTTAATTGCACTTCCCAAAAACAAGTAACATGGCTAACCAGTACAGGCAGCGGAAAAAGATCAGTTTCACCGTACTTATTATTATAGGATTAATCATTGGCTTTGCCATTAAGAAGGTGGCTATCGGCCTGGTGCTCGGCCTTGTGCTGGGCTTGATAGCAAGTGGCATGGTGGCAGGTGGAAGTAAGAAGGATGAGTGAGGAGGGAGTAGTGAGAACCGGAAATTCGGAATTACAAGATATTCATCAGATTTCTCTATCACTGTCATCTTTTGGGTACCGGCATTTGTATTTCATGGTGAAACATCGTTGCGTCGCACTCTTGTGCCGTGGGTAAACAGATTGGGCGGTTCCGCGAATAGCGGAAGTGTTCGTCAGCAAATCGTTATTTGGCTTTTTCAAGTATTAATTTTTATAAACAGGCAGACATAAACCAACTGTCTCAGGCATTCATAAACCAAACCGGAAACCGACAACTGGTAACGTGTAACTTATCCTGCAACCGGTAACTAATTTTTACAATGCTGATCATGAAACAACAAACAGATCAAATTCCGCTTTTTAAAAAATGGAGCCACTGGTACTACTTTGTGATTTTGTTTATACTGGTTTTGGTTATCTTTTTTGTTTGGTTCACTAATTACTTTTCATGAGTGGTATTGACTGGATCGTTCTGATTGCAACCCTTTTAGGAATAATTGCTTATGGCTTATACAAAAGCCGTACTTCAAAAGATTTAGACGGTTATTTTTTAAGCAATCGCAGCATGCCATGGTACCTGGTGCTACTCAGCATTATGGGAACCCAGGCAAGCGCAGTCACCTTTCTTTCAGCACCGGGCCAGGCCTTCACCGATGGAATGCGCTTCGTTCAATATTACTTCGGGTTGCCGTTAGCCATGGTTGTATTGTGTATCACGTTTGTTCCATTGTTTAGCAGGCTAAAGGTTTTTACCGCGTACGAATTTTTAGAAAAACGGTTTGACCTCCAAACGCGGATTCTTACTTCTTTCCTGTTTTTACTGCAACGCGGACTATCTACCGGTATCAGTATTTATGCACCTTCTATTATACTTTCTTCACTACTCGGCTGGAATATTTTTCTTACCAACATTGTAATGGGAGGATTACTGATTATTTATACAGTTTCGGGAGGTGCAAAAGCGGTTGCTTATACTCAACAACTTCAATTTGTCATAATTTTTATAGGAATGTTCCTTGCCGGCTACATGATTGTTCACCTGCTTCCGCCGGGAATCGGATTTGCAGATGCGCTACGTGTAAGCGGAGCATCGGGTAAGTTGAATGTTATAACAACGGGTGCTGAAGGGGGGCACTTCGACTGGAGAGACAAATACAATATCTGGAGTGGTGTTATTGGTGGTTTTTTTCTTGCTTTGTCTTATTTTGGAACTGACCAAAGCCAGGTTGGGAGATACCTTACTGCCAAAAACACTACCGAAAGCAAGCTTGGTTTATTAATGAACGGTTTAGTAAAAGTTCCAATGCAATTTTTTATTCTGCTGATTGGCGCGTTGCTATTTACTTTTTACCAATTTAAGCCTTCTCCCGTTTTTCATAACCGGGCTGTTGAGGAAAAAGCACAGCAGACAGTTTATAAAGATTCGCTTAAATTAGTACAAGCTGAATATGTTACAAAAAATGCGAAGCAGGCCGAATTAAGTAGCGATTATATAAATGCCTATCATGCAAATAATGTTGGCAAATTAAAAGAACTAAAGGATAGTGTGGCCCTCAATAATAAGCAGTTGGAGGCGTTACGGGGTGCATATAAAGGATACATCAAAAAAGCATTGCCGCTTGCTGATAATAACGATACGAACTATATCTTTCTCCGCTTCGTGATCGATTATTTACCGGTCGGACTTATCGGTTTATTGATCGCTATCATTTTTCTTGCTGCATGGGGTTCTATAGCTGCTGCATTAAACTCCCTCGCGTCGTGTACCATGATCGACTTTCACCGTCGGTTTTCGAAAAACGACGCGGAGTTAAATGAAGGTGAACTAGGGAAAAAAGAATACCGAATATCGAGAATCTATACTTTCGCCTGGGGTATCTTTTGCATAATTGTGGCCCAGTTTGCCAACCGTATGGGAAGTTTGATCGAAGCAGTAAATATATTGGGTTCTCTTTTTTATGGCGTCATATTGGGCATATTCCTCGTTGCGTTTTATGTAAAAAGGGTAGGGGGTAAGGCTGTTTTCTGGAGCGCCATCATTTCAGAAATTATTATTGTTGCTTTGTTTTTTTTAAATGAATATGGAGTGATCAATCTTAGCTTTTTATGGTTGAATGCTGTTGGAGCGTTGTTGGTAGTTATGTTTTCGCTTGTGTTTCAACTGTCGTATCAGCCTTTTCAGAAAAGTAAGTGATAGATGTTTATTCCACCCTCTTTCCATTCTCCAGCCTGATAAATTTAGTTACACAATCAGGAATTTCGTTGGTATAATGCGATACATAAATGAGCGACTTATCTCCCGTGATACAGATCTCGTTTATAATAGCTTTGAATAGTGCTGTTTGCTCGTCATCCAAACCCTGGCAGGGTTCGTCTAAAATAAGTAACGGCGGGTTTTTTACAAGCGCCCGTGCAAGCAATACGAGGCGTTGTTCGCTATTGGAAAGCTGGTTTAAAAACTTTCGACGCACATGTTCTATTTTAAGTAACTGCATCCATTTTATAATAAGTGAAGACTGCTGTTCATTTATTTTCCTGAATAAGCCAATTGTATCGAATAATCCTGAAGCAACTACATCAAAGCAGTTTGTCCCTTTTTCAAAGTAAAGGTGAAGCTCGGGGGACACAAAGCCGGTTTTTTTCTTGATATCCCAGATACTTTCCCCTGTTCCCCGTCTTTTGTCAAATAAGTAAATTTCGTTAGCATAAGCCTGGGGATTGTCGGCATTTACAAGACTCAGTAATGTCGACTTTCCTGAGCCGTTTGGTCCTGATAACGCCCATCTTTCGCCATTTCTTACTTCCCAGTTTATGTTGTCTAAAATTTTGTGATCGTATTGAATGTTCACGTTCTTCATCCTGACTACGTATTCAAATGATGGATACTTTTTGCCCGAGGTAAGTTCCTTTAACAATTGATGGTCAAAAGAAAACGCAGAAGAACTTTTTTCATGAGCTTCATTCCATTCAGATGCTTTTATTGCTGAAGTAGAATAAGAACCGGTAGTCGAAAGCGAAAACACATTGGTAATAAAAAAAGGCATGTGGGCAACCGATGTTACCATTATTATATGGATCCCTTTTTTGCCGACCTTATCTAAAACTTCTTCGAGTCTTTGCCTGCTTTTTACATCAAGACCGGTGAATGGATTATCGAGTAACAGTAATGCCGGATTTAACAGCAGCGCTTTTACAATTTGCAGCCGCTTATTTTCACCGTTTGATAATTGTATGAGTCGCTCGGTATAGAGTTTTTTGATGTCAAATAATTCTGCCAGTTCAGTCAAGTCTTCAGTTGCTGCTTTATTCTTAGCAATGGCGTTACGTAAGTCTTCTTCAACGGTTATCGCATCTTCTGCGTCTTGTGAGTTGAACCGTTGCTGGTAATAGAAGTTGCTGGTATTTGAAAGGTTTTTGAAGTGATGTTGTTGTTCAACTAAAACTACTTTCTTTTTTACTGCAGGATTGTCTTCATGTATTGTTATGTGCCCGGTATGAAATTGTCTTCCCGCAAATGTTTTTAGCAGCGTCGTTTTTCCGCTGCCTGATGGTCCTGTAATCGCCCATTGTTCTCCCGGTTCTATTCGAAAAGAGATGTTATTTAGAATGGTTTGCCCGTTTTGTTTTACCGTTAATCCTTCCGCACGTAATACAGCCATTGTTGTTTAATATCTAGAATGTGAGGGTTAAATATTATTTTTCTAATCGCATTAAACAAAATTATTAGAAATAGGACGTAAGTATGCAAGTATTTGGGGAAGCTATAAGAATACCCGCCTGTCGGGATAATAATTTTGCAATTAATGAAGAACAAGGATTCAAACAATAGAAAAGTCTGTAGTCAAAACGGTGTATATTGTTGGTCTTGTCTAGTTTTTCGCAATTGTAGCTCCTGTACTTGCTATTATAAATTCGGTGGTAGAATGAGTTTAATCTCTTTGAATAAATGCGGGAAAAGGGTCAGTAGCGAATCTGCAAGTACAAGTGAGTGACACAACGATGATGAAAAAAGTTCTACTGTTCGTCGCAAAAAGAAGAACTGCCGGAAACCGCGAACCTAATGAATTGAATACAACTTCGCATCTCTTGCCGCTTTTGCTTTCACCTCTTTAATGACCACCTTATCGATAGGAAGTGAAACTGTTTCTTCCTTCAAGTCTTTCCATTCTACCCAGCGAAAAACTTCGCAGGAAGTTGTAGGGTCTGCTACCTGGTGCGGCTCAAAATCGAATAAAGCTGTTTTAGTGACAAGACCAATAGGTTCGGTAGTGTGAACAGAATAATAAATGCTAAGTATCTGGTCAGCAGGATTGAAAGCAGACATCTGGAAGAAATCGGTCGTATAAACATGGTCGCCGATAGTTACATCAAGATTTGTCTCTTCTTTAAACTCACGTTTTAAACAGTCCCGTGTGCCTTCACCAAATTCTAATCCGCCACCGGGGAACTTTGTATAATAACTGCCACGGATAAACTCATCGCTTACCAAAACCCTCTTTTTGCTATCTATCAAAATACCATAAACACGAACACTGATCATATTATTTGACTTTTGTTTTTCGAATTCGGTTATAATAATTAAAGCTGGCTACCATTAATATGATAAACGCGATTATAACCGGGATCCAGAAAGTATAGGGTGAATTCTTATAAGGAATCGGGGTGTTCATACCATAAATGCTGGCGATTAAGGTAGGAACCGTTAGGATTAAAGTAAGCGTGGTAAGGCGCTTTAAAACTTCGTTTTGGTTGTTAGCAATGATGCTTGCAAACGCATCTAAGGTGGAAGTTAAAATGTCGGTATAAATGTTTGCCATTTCAAGCGCCTGTGAATTATCGACTATTAAATCGCTTAACTCTTCACGTTCGTCATCGGTTAAGCTTAAAAAATTGGTTCGTTCCAGCTTCATCATCAGCAGTTCGTTGCTGCGAAGTGCGGTTACAAAATATACCAGGCTTTTTTGAATTCGAACCAGTTCGAGCAGCTCTTCGTTACGGTTTGCATCGTATAACTTCTGTTCGAGTAAATTCCTCCGTTGGTTGATCTCTTTGAGGTAATCCATAAAATTGGTGACCACTTTTTCGAAGATCTTTAGCACCATGAGGTTCCTTTTATCGGGATGCCGTTTTTGAAAAGTATTCAGGAACTTTTTAATGGCGCCGTTATCGAAAGAATTAACGGTTACAATATGGTTATGGGTGAGTATGATACAAATGGGAATGGTAATATAAAAGGCGTCGCTGTCGTTAAACGAATTGTTTTCAGCAGGTGTTTTTATGACAAGGAACTTTACATTGTCCTCAATTTCATAACGGGGTCGTTCGTCAATATCGAGCGAGTCTCTTAAAAATTCTATCGGGATTTCCAGTTCTTCTCCAAGTTCAAAAAACTCTTCTTCTTTAAAGGGTGGAACAAGATTGACCCAAATTCCATTTTCGGGCTTGTCTATTTCTACAGTCTGGTTATTTACGTTTTTAAAATATTGTATCATGTAGACATGCTAGTGGTTGTACTCTGTAAAGATAATTCTACAGGTGGTGTGCAAGATAGTCTTACTGTTATTTATGAGGCCTTTAATTCTATTTCACCCTTGAAAACGAAAGTGGCAGGACCACAAAGCCATATATCGTTAAAATGAGTGTCTTCAAGTTTTGTAAATTCAACAGCAAGGTTTCCGCCAAGGGTTTCCACTTCTACCCTGTTGAAGCCCCGGTTGTGGGCACAAGCCAAAGCACTGGCAGTTACGCCTGTGCCGCAACTATAGGTCTCGTTCTCAACGCCACGCTCGTATGTGCGCACATAGATCTGCTTGTGTTCCACCTCTACGAAATTTACATTAATACCTTCCTGCTTAAACTTTTTGCTATAACGTATACGTTTGCCTTCTTCAAAAACATCGTAGTGTTTTATATCGTTTACTATCTTAACGTAGTGTGGAGAGCCGGTATCAACAATACAATTTCCATTGTCTTCATCCATCTCACTTACATCCTTCATTTTCAACCTCACCCAGCCCTGGTTTCCGAAAGTAGCTTCGTGAGGACCGTCGACTGCAAGAAAGTTATAAGTTGTTCTGCGAATGCCTAAGTCGTAAGCAAACTTTACAAGGCAACGACCGCCATTGCCGCACATGCTACTTTCGGCACCATCGGCGTTGTAGTATTTCATTTCGAAGTCATAATCTTCTTTCAGGTTCAGTAACATCAGTCCGTCTGCTCCAATCCCGAAACGCCTTTCACAGATGAATTTTACCTGTGACTTCGACAGGTGACTGTATTCTCCCTTACGATTGTCGATAATAACAAAATCGTTTCCGGTTCCCTGGTATTTATAAAATGGTATGTTCATTTTTTTATGTTGCGTTAATCGCCAGTTTTAAAATCGTTCATCGCGAGGTCTGGAAATGTGAGTCACCAGTTATTGCATCCTACTTCGCACATTTTTAAAATCGCAGATCGCGGGTTTTTAAATCGGTAGTGGCCAGTTTGTTTTGTTATTGTTAATCACCTGGTTCTTCCCTCGCGATTAGCGATGCGGGCGATCAAAGATCTTTTACGATCAACGATCCCTATTCCCCCATCTAATTCCTCAATCGGCTGCGTAGCATCATAATAACTCTTTCTAAGTATGCTTCTAATTCTGCAATTTGATTTTCCTGTAAATATTCAATTATAGGTGCAATTTCAATCTGAGTATCTATTTCTACCGCTGAACTTCTTGAAATTTAAAAAAATCTTTTTTTTTCTGGTTTTGGTTTCCCGGATGATCCTTCAGCAATATTACTACATACGGAAATTGCAGCGCGCCGAAGTTGAGACTTTAGCACAAAGCTTTCTTCTGCCGCAATGTTTTTAGTGATACTATAAACCTCTTTTACAAGCTTCAATGATACCCGGTAGACAACTGATTTTTGGTGAGAAAGGTTGAGCATCGGGGATTATTCTTTTTCAGGTTGTTAACTGCAAGTTGGCGGTCAGTGGCAAGTTTTTTCGCGAATGTAAATCGCAGTTTCTTCGCAGTTGCTATTTACGATTACGCTCGATTTACGGCACTTACATTCCACTTATTATTTCCAAAGATTTTTCAATCATATTTGCCACGGCAGCGTTTCCATCTTTGCTGAATTCTTTTTTAATCCGGTTTGCGACGATTGCACTTATGCTCAGGCATTGATGTCCGAGCAATCTTCCCAGCCCGTAGATAGCGCTGGTTTCCATTTCAAAATTAGTAATGCGGTGCTGTCCAAAACTGAATTCGGAAAGCCTGTCGATTAAGTCGGGGTTGGTAAGTCCTAAACGCAATACCCTTCCCTGCGGACCGTAAAAACCAGGACAGGTAATGGTTATTCCGTGGTAATACCCATTCACAAAATGCTTTAAAACTCCAGAACCTGCAGTGCTGATATAAGGATGAGAAAAGTTGCTGCTGATTTGCGTATGAGCAACAAACTGCTGAATGATCTGCATCTCTTCCTCGTTATTGTCGTGCCGGTAATAGTTCAGCAGGTTGTCTATTCCCAGCCCGTGTGTAGATACTACCATGCTATCAACCGGTATATCTTCCTGCAAAGCGCCCGAGGTTCCCAGCCTGATAATCGTCAGATGCGTTAACTCAGGTTGAATGGTTCGGGTAGTAAAATCAATATTTACCAGTGCATCGAGTTCATTTACAACAATGTCAATATTATCGGGGCCAATGCCTGTAGAAACGACTGAAATTCTTTTGTTACCTAAATAACCGGTATGGGTAACGAATTCCCTGTGCTGAGATTTACATTCTATGCTGTCAAAACGTTTACTTACTTCCTTTACACGGTCCGGATCGCCTACTGTAATCACAGTTCCTGCCAGCTCTTCGGGCCGCACGTCAAGGTGATAAATTGCTCCCCGGCTGTTCAGGATCAATTCACTTTCTGCAATTTTTACCATATCGTTGTTACAGATTTAATGTTGCTTTAGTACGGGTTTTCTCTTATATTTTTTAATACCCGCTTTTATTTCTTATGTCATCATCGTGTTACGTTCAGTTCAACTCTTTACTTGTAAATGAACAGAGCGTGGCTGTTTTTACCCCGAGCAAAGCCCAGGGGTCGAATCACTTTACCGGAAAATCACTTTGCAGCTTTTACTGCGATCTGCCATTAATTTCCAGCAAAATCAATTGATGCCCAGCAAAAATAGGGGAGATAATGATGGCATTTTTAATTTTCAGTTTTTGGTTTAAACGTTTTGCCCTATTTTTGCAGCCGGAAAATCAGGGGGTTTGTTTGCATCCGGTTTTCCAATCTGAACATAAATGGTCCTGTGACCGAGAGGCTAGGTAGAGCTCTGCAAAAGCTTCCACAGCGGTTCGAATCCGCTCGGGACCTCTGAAGTAAGGATTACAGCAATGTAATCCTTATTTGTTTTTACAAAGGTTTACAACAACGTTTTGATTTTCATCTTTTTGTAACACGAACCTCACTTTTCTACTTTTTAACTTTACATCAGCAGACCTAACGTAAATCGACAAAAAAATCGACAAAAAAAATCGACGAAAAGAGGTTGTAGTGTTTCTGTACCTTTTGCAGTAGTGGTTTTTGTTAAAAAGGAGAAGTTATGCTGTTGCCTATTGAATTATCATGTGAGCGACGCGCAGTTCGGTAGGATTGATGTGTTGGTAAACAATACCGCCAACTTTATAGCAGGCTTCTTTGAGGAATTAACACAGGAAGAAATCGGACAGCAATTACAGACGAGTTTAGTTGGTCCTATGATAGTAACCCGTGCCGTTTTGCCAATTATGCATAAGCAACGTTCAGGGCATATTATTTCAATATCTTCCAATGCTAACACAATAGTCAGCAAAAGTTAGCGTTGTTTTCTTCGCGTTATTTCCTTTTTAATAAGGCTTAGTTCTCTTCCTGTTTGTCCGCTAATGCTGCTATTTTCCTGGGCACGACGCATCAGGTAAGGGATAACATCGGTAATGGGACCGAAGGGCAAATATTTGCTAACTGAAATACCGGCTTTGGCAAGGTTAAAAGTGATATAATCACTCATGCCATACAACTGCGAAAAATGCACATGCGGATGGTGAAAAGGCAAGGCTTTCTGCTCCATTAGTTCAACTGCCTTCAGGTTGCTTTTCTCATTGTGGGTAGCAATAATGCAGGATATGTTATCTACGTTATCGATGCAAAATTCAACGGAGGCATCGTAGTCAGCATCGGTGCTTTGCTTGTTAAGTTGAATGGGCGACAGAACCTGCCTGGCAGCAGCACGCGCTCTTTCTTTTTCCATGTATGCGCCGCGTACCAGCTTTACACCTAATATAAAGTTTTGTTGCTGTGCTATGCGGTATGACTGCTTTAAAAAATTTAATCTGTCGTGCCTATATAATTGAATAGTGTTGTAAACAACCGGTTTCTCTTTGTTAAAGATTTCCATCATTTCTATTGTCAGCCTGTCCACCGGATCCTGTATCCAGCTTTCTTCAGCATCTACCAGAACGCCAATATTTTTTTCTGCAGCTTTACTGCATATCCTGTACACTCTGTCTTTTACGCGTTGCCATTCGCCTATTTCCGCTTCGTTGTCATGTATTTCTGAGCCAAAACGCGACACTTGCTGTAATCTTTCTAATAATTTAAACCGTGCAAAACCGGTAATTTTTATGCTAATAAACGGAACGTTGGTACGACCTGCAGCGTAATTAATAGCCTTTATAAATTCTTCTGTTGCATGTTCAAAATTAGCCTCACCTTCTTTGCCTTCGACCCCGTAATCCAGAATAACATCTACACCAAATTTCGACAGAACATCTCCTGCTACGGCTGTTTCTTCAAGCGTTTCGCCGCCAATAAATTGTTTAAAAATGGTTTTACGTATCAGCCCTAAAACAGGCAAACCTGTTTTCATGGCAAACGGCGTTAACCGAACCCCTGCATCTGCTAGCCATTGAAAACCCATAGAAGCAAACAGAAAACGAGCCAACTTCAACTCTTTGTCTGCTTTATAGGCGAACGCATTTTCGGTATTGTCAAACGAGATCTTCATAGAATTACATGGAATTTTTGCACGAATATCGGCAGAGGTTTCAGGAGTAAAAAGTAAGTGCTTTAACATGCATTTTCAATTGATAGTATAGTATTCGCAGGCCGATATTTTACCAGGTAGCAATAAGCTCTGAAAAATAAAGATTGAGCGACTTATGATTCCGACAAGAATGTGTACCGGTAATCTGTTGGAGGATTAAATGTTTCTTTAATAGTTCTTGCACTGAGCCAGCGGTAAAGGTTTATCATACTTCCAGCTTTATCGTTTGTGCCACTTGCCCTGCCGCCGCCAAAAGGCTGTTGACCTACAACAGCACCTGTAGGCTTGTCATTTATATAAAAATTGCCGGCGCTGTGTCTGAGCTTTTGGGTTGCCGTTTCAACTGCTTTCCTGTCCTGGGCGATAATTGCACCGGTAAGACCATAAGGCGAGGTACTATCTACCATTGCAAGCGTTTCCTCAAACTTGTTCGCATCGTAAGCATAGATGGTCAATACCGGGCCAAAGATCTCTTCACACATAGTAGCATACATAGGGTCGGTTGTTTCAATGACTGTGGGTTCTACGAAAAACCCCTTTGTTTTGTCACATTTTCCACCAGCCAAAATAAAGGTGCTTTTATCATCAACGTTATCAAGGTATCTTTTGATCTTGTCAAAGCTTCTTTCGTCTATCACTGCGCCCATAAAGTTGCTGAAATCTTCAACATTTCCCATTTTTATGGTTTGCATTTCTGCTACCAGCTTTGTCTTAATTTCTTCAGCAAGATTATCTGGTATATAAGCTCTTGAAGCAGCAGAACATTTTTGTCCCTGGTACTCAAAAGCGCCTCGTACCAATGCAGTAACAACAACATTTACATCTGCACTTTTATGCGCAATTACAAAATCTTTACCGCCTGTTTCACCTACAATTCTCGGGTATCCCTTGTACTTACCTATGTTTTCGCCTATTGTCTTCCATATAGTATTGAATACCTGCGTTGAACCTGTGAAATGAATGCCGGCAAAATCACGATGCGTAAAGCAAACATTGCCTAAAACGTCTCCTTCAACATAAACAAGATTAATAACACCATCAGGTAAACCGGCCTCTTTAAGTATGCGCATAATCATTTGCGCCGCATAAACCTGGGTATCGGCTGGTTTCCAAACAACAACATTTCCGCACATAGCAGCGCTTGTAGGAAGATTACCCGCAATAGCAGTGAAGTTAAAAGGCGTAACAGCTAAAACAAAACCTTCCAGTCCGCGCCATTCTGTACGGTTGTGCACACCGGGGCCCGATATCGGTTGTTGCTTATATATTTCAGTTAAAAAATATACATTGAAGCGTAGAAAATCTATTAATTCACATGCGCTGTCAATCTCAGCCTGGTAAGCAGTTTTGCTTTGCCCCAGCATAGTTGTACCGTTGACGTAGGGACGATATTTTGTGGCAATGAGATCTGCGGCTTTTAAGAAAATATGAGCCCTTGTTTCCCAGGTTGTGTTTGACCATGCTTCTCTTGCTGCAAGGGCAGCGTCGATACTTTGCTTTACGTGTTGCTCATCACCGAAATGATAATAGCCTAAAATTTTATCCTTTTCGTGCGGCGGATGCAGCGATCTTTTGTTACCTGTACGTACCTCCTCTCCTCCAATGTACATGGGTATGTCTATCTCTTCTTTTCCCAATTCTGCCAATGCTTGTTTCAATGCAGCTCTTTCAAGGCTTCCCGGCGCGTAATTTAAAACAGGTTCATTTACCGGAATAGGATAACTGAAGTAACCTAAGCTCATAGATAATATTTGTTTTTTTTAAGTATAACCAAAATGAAAAAAGTAAATCGTTCGAAGCAACGAATCGTGATACCACTCTTGAAATTGAATTTACTTCAACATCATTTGCAAAAGTTTGTAAACACTTTATCAGCAAAGATGAAAGAAGCTGGGTGCTGGAAACTTGACAGCTAAAACGGCTTTACTCCCGGCTGAATTATTTTATAGCCGGTTTTTGCCTTCCCATCTGCTACCATTTTTCTTACATCTGCCAGCAGTTTTTTAGCATCGTATATAATGCCGTCTTTTATAGTGTACTTCACTCCTCCAACGCGAACCGCTTTGTTGTTTTCTGCGAGCTTTATTGCTCCTGTCCCAAGCAGTGTTTGTAAGTTATCCAGTGGGTTTTTTTCTGTAATTACAAAATCTGCGAGTTTACCTATTTCAACGGTTCCAATGTCTTTTGCCATTCCTAAAGATTCTGCTCCGTTTAATGTGGCCGCTTTAATAATTTCCAACGGATGAAAACCCGCCTCGCGCAACAATTGCATTTCTAAGGGGTAATCAAAACCATACAGGTTGTAGATGAACGCTGCATCTGTACCCACCGTAACACGTCCGCCCCGGTTTTTATATTCGTTTACAAAAGCCATCCAGAGACGGAAATTTTCTTTCCATTGAATTTCTAGTTCTGTTCCCCAGCTAAACCAGTAGGAACCGTGCGAACCACGGGTCGGACTATAATAATCCCATACCGAAGGCAGTGTATATTCTTCATGCCATTCTGCACGTCTCATTGCCATGAGATCGCGGTTGGCAAGGTAGGCAACAAAAGTAGGAGACAGGGTAAAGTCAAGCGCCAGCAGCGTATCCATTACCTGGTTCCACTTGGGCGAAAATGGCGGAGCAGCCTGTTTCCATAAGAGGCCTGCTTCGCCAAAGCGATCC
Organism: Segetibacter sp.; assembly: GCA_028288485.1. Taxonomy (GTDB): domain Bacteria; phylum Bacteroidota; class Bacteroidia; order Chitinophagales; family Chitinophagaceae; genus Segetibacter. The sequence continues at coordinate 24,048 of JAQBNO010000103.1, read as the reverse complement.
TGTTCATCCTGGTAGTTGTAGTTCAGCGAGTAATTTTGAACGGTACGGTCTGTAAACATTGCTTCAGGTAAACCGTACCAGTGTTCCATCGCAGTAAGTCCGGCTTTTGCACTGTTCAGCACATTCCATCCGCCTACATACGTTTGTGAGTGGTGCATTTTTGATCGTAGTCCAAGTTTCTTGTTTTCGTCAAGCGCTGCCGTCATTATTTCCGGCGAGGCGCCAAAAAACTTGATACCATCTGCACCTTGTTTTGCGTTAGTTCTAACCCATTCCCTTGCTTCTTCCGGTGTTGCAATGGCCGTTTTGCTTCCCAATCCAAAACGGGCGTATGCTTTAATACGTGGCGCGGTAATTTCGTTGTTATTACTCTTTGCTTTTTGGTCAAGCACCCATTCCAACCCGTTACTGCAACCGGGGTCTACAATAGTGGTAATGCCATGCCCCATCCATAATTTAAAAACATATTCTGCCGGAGTTCCTTGTGCGGTGCCGCCAATATGTGCGTGTGTGTCAACAAAACCTGGCATAAGGTACATGCCTTCTGCGTACAATTCCTTGCCACCTTCTTTTAGTTTTGGTCGTTTTGCCGCATCAATCGGTAGCCCCGGGGCGCCAACAGTTTGAATGGCGACGATCCTGTTTTTTTCGACCACAATGTCAACCGGGCCAAGTGGCGGCGCAAGTGTTCCGTTGATAAGTGTAACCCCGCGTATAATTAACTGGTTCCATGGTCCTTCGCCTTCTTTTCGCGGTGGCGCTTTTTGTATTTGGCCGAACACATTTAACTGTAAAAAAACACCGAGAAAAACGAGCGTAATTCTAAAATTACTTTTCATAAAGTTGCGTGTTGATATGAGAAATTTCAGAGGGCAGAATATGCTGTGCCAGATAATTCAAGAGCTGATAATTTTTATTGTACCGGCGGCAGTTTTTCAATCTGACTCCGGTTGTGTCACTCACTTGTACGGCAGGAAGTGAAATGAGCAATGAAGAACAATGGTCAATAGTCAATAGCGTGTGCTCCATCAATGTCATTTACTTAAGAATAGTATTCGATGCTCAACTTTCAATGTTCAATGCTTTGTGGAAGAACCAGGTGTAACGGGCACGTTTGAATATCGGGTATTGCACATTGATTATCCATAGCCTGTGATCCATTTGTCCATAGGCCATTATGATGAACTATGGTCTATAGTCCATAGTCCCATTGTGTTGCAACAGTACAAGTGTGCGACGCAACGATGTTCAATTGAAACTATTTAGCCAGGTGCATAAAAATTTTAATGCAGGTTTACCTTACGGCATATTTTGCAGGTTCTCCTGGTTTTGGTGTTGATTTTTTAATAAAGTTTCTGATGTCGTTGTTAGAAGTAATTAAGTCTTCGGTACGCAGGTACATCATGTGTCCGCTGCGGTAACCTTTCCATTCCATCCTGTCTTTCAGCTTACCGCTTGGGTCCATTTGCCACATATTAAATTTCGCATTAAAATAATCGCAGGCGCCATCGTAATAGCCCGACTGAACCATTAAGTGTAGGTAAGGATTTTGCGCCATTGCCTGCCGCAAGTTCTCTGCAGTATTGTCGGTGTTGGCAGCCAAACGATCCCAGGATTGTGTATGACCGGCAATGTAATAACTGAGGTCGGTTTTATAACCCAAAGTTTCCCTTAAATAATAGTTGATAGCAGGCGTGAACGAGTGTTGCCACGAAGTGTTTTCTGCCGCATAACTTGGTCTTTCGCCTGCTGTTTCGCGGTCAATGCCAAGGTAACGGGAATCGAGCCTTCCGATGTTATACCCCTTATCGCGCATCAGTTCTTTCCAGAAGAATTGAACGGGCACATTGAGGTTGTGTTCAGAAATTACCTTTTCTGACAAGCCGGAGTAACGCGCCATTTTTGCTACCATTTGCTGTCTTTTTGCCGGGTCGATAAATCCACCCATCGACAAAGCCGGAAGCAATTCGTTGATCGTAAATTTTTCAACTTCGGGCAGCATATCAGTAAGGTCTTTTTGTTGAAGATCGGCTGGAAGTCTTTTGTGATACCAGGCAGCGGCAGACATATAAGGCAACATATTAGCAGCTAAAACAGCGCCGGTACGAACAATACCCAGATTGGTGGGAGATACGAGTATAACGCCGTTCAGGTACATCCAGTGTTTGTTTTGCAGTTCTAAAGCCAGCCCTGAAACACGGGTGGTTCCATAACTTTCGCCGATAAGATATTTTGCGGAAGTCCAGCGGTTTTTACGGCTTACAAAAGTGCTGATCCATTCGGCGAGGTATTTAATGTCTGCATTAACACCAAAAAAGTTCGACTTAGGGATAGAGTCATTTGCTGCTCTTGAAAAGCCTGTGTTAACCGGTTCAATATAAACAATGTCGGCTACGTCTAAAATAGAGTTGGGGTTTTCTCTTATTCCATAAGGTTGCACGGGATAACCTTCGTCATCTATATTCAAACGGCGAGGACCTGTATAACCGAGGTGCATCCAGCAGGATGCAGCGCCGGGACCGCCATTAAAAGAAATTACCAATGGCCTGGTTGAGCGATCAGTAACCCCTGTTTTTTCGTAATAGATGTAAAAAAGACCGGCAATAGGTTTGCCTTTTTCATCCCAAACCGGTTGTTTACCTGCGGTGACCGTATAAGCAATACGCTGCCCTTTTATAGTAACTGCATGGCTTGTAGTTACCGCAGAATCCATATTGATCTTCAAAGTCTGCGCCATGGAAGAAGTTGATAGAACTAAACATAATAATAGTAACCTGATCGGATGTTTCATTTGTGTTATTTCGCTTTTTTAATGTTCTTTAAATAAAAACTATTGCAGGCTTGTTTTACTTATCAGTTCGTGTTGCAAGGCGGGTCTGTCCATCCCATTCGGGTGGTTGTACACCCAACAAATGGGTTACAAAAAAGTCTCTTCGTTTGTGTTCTCCATAATCACCTCCGAGGGAATGCCCCATGCCCGGCACCAATAGAAAGTCGAATTTTTTGTTGGCTTTTACCAAAGCGTTTACCAGTTGCAGCGTAGATTCAGGAGGTACGTTTTCGTCCATCTCGCCCAGAATAAGCAATAGCTGACCTTTTAACTTATGTGCATGTGTAACATTGGAAGATTCGGCATACTGCGGACCAACGGGATAACCCATCCACTGTTCGTTCCAGCCAATCTTGTCCATGCGATTATCATGGCAGCCAGAGGAAGAAACCGCTACTTTGTAATAGTCGGGATGAAACAACATGGCAGCTACAGAATTTTGTCCACCTGCGGAGTTGCCGAAGATGCCCACCCGGCTGGTATCTATGTATGGGTACTTTTGTGCGGCAGCGTTGATCCATTTTATCCGGTCGGGAAAGCCGCCGTCTTTCAGGTTTTTCCAGCTTACATCGTGGAAGGCTTTTGAGCGGTTGGAAGTACCCATTCCATCTATTTGAACTACAATAAAACCCAGTTCGGCTAATTCATGTAATTCTGTCCAGGGACGATAATCGCCCCCTGCCGGATCGGAGATAAAGCTTTTGGGAACAAAGGAATTGTGAGGACCGGCATAAATGTATTCGATAACCGGGTATTTTTTTGCAGGGCTAAAAGTGCTGGGACGAACGATGATGCCCCAGATATCTGTTGTTCCATCCCTGCCTTTTGTGTTGAAGACTTCCGGCGTTTTCCAGCCTGATGCCAGCAGTTCTTTTGTGTCTGTCTTTTCGAGTTCCATGATCACTTTGCCGTCAACAGCGCTTCTTACTACCATAACAGGTGGCAGATCAATACGGGAGTAACTATCAATAAACCAGGAATAATCAGGCGAGAAAGTAGTAAGGTGATTTGCATTTTCGGTAGTGAGGGGCTGTAACCCGGTACCGTCGAAATTAATCTTGTATAACTGAATGAGATAAGGATCTTGTCCCGCTTCACGCCCGTTTGCTTCAAAAATAATGGTCCGGTTGATTTCGTCAACTTTTACCACATTACGAACCACCCAATCACCTTTTGTAATTTGGTTTTTTACTTTGCCGGTATTGCCGTCGTACAAATACAAATGATTCCAACCGTCTCTTTCTGATGCCCAGATGATCTCGTTTCCATCGTCGGCATCGTAGCGGTATTTTTTACGGTTGTTGATGAATGTCTTTGTTCCTTCGGCAACCAGTTCTTTCAGTTTACCTGCTGCTGCATCCACCTCAAGTACTTTATAGATTTGTGATCCACGCTGGTTGTATTCGAATGTAAAAGCGCGGCTGTCTTTTCTCCAAACGGGGTTTGTGACGTTGTATTGAGAATTGATGAGTGAAGGATCGACGGACGCTTGCTTTTTGCTGCTAATAATAAACAACGAGGGTTGCCTTTGCGGCAAAGCATCACCGGGTTTTAAATAGTTGCGTGAATGGAGCTTGGGTTGCAACTGGTCTTCAGGAGAAGATTCAATTAAATAGATGATGTGAGGTTTGTTGGGCCTTACTTTGTTGGTGGCAAGTTTTTTTGAATCTGGTGCCCACTGAAGATTTGACGAGTAATATTCGCCTTCCGAGCCGTCGAAACTTAATTGATATTCTTCTGTTTTGTTCCCGGCTGATTGAATATATACGTTGTAATTTTTAATCAATGCATTCCATTTTCCATCGGGTGATGAAACGGGAGTGTTGCTGAGGTCGCTGCCCTCGCCAAACCTTGGCAATGGTGCAGGATTTGCTCTGCCTTTGGGAGTGCAGTTGTAGGTAACAAGATCGGCACGCCACACTTTATCAGCCGCTTCGAATTCGATTTCTTTACCGTTTTCAACAAACGAAACACTGGTGAAAGGCAAGTTGTAAGGTTCAACGTGTTTGCCGGAAACTGAAGCTAAACGTGCTGCTAGTTTTTGCTGGTCGAACGCGGGCTTTTTGCTTTTAGAGGCAACGTCAACCAATATAAATTCTTTCCCTTTTGGGGTAGTGTTCAGGTACCAGAACTTATTTTCGTTTTCGAACCAATAAAATGTTTTGGGGGCATAGAAAATGTTGTTTTCCATCTTTTGTTTTATCATCTCCGCCCTGCTGTAATCTTCTTTTGTACCCTGGGCTATACACAAGGAAGTGTACAGAAGAACAGTACCTAACGAGGATGCTTTGGAGGACAATTCAAACAAAAAAAATCTCTTCATCTGTGTTACGCTCATCTTCATTTTAAAATTATACAAGCTCTGTTTTTGCGGTGGAGTTGTATGTATACATAGAAGGGATTTAGGCACTTTGCTTTTGTAACAGAACATGGTAAAAGCTGCCCAATGGTTTGCCGGTGAACGTAGTGCGACGCAACGATGTTCCTTCGGACAGCTTTAGTTGGTTAACATAAAAAATCTATTGAGCAGGTCGTGTAGTGCCTACTTTAGTGTCTGCAACTCCGGGTTGTAAAATTTTATATCCAGACTTTGCTTTTTCATCTTCCACCATCTTTTTTACATCGGCCAACAGCTTTTTGGCATCGTACACAATTCCGTCTTTAATGGTGTACTTTACTCCGCCTTTGCGAACTACCTCATTGTTTTCAACCAGTTTAATCGTACCCGTGCCATACATGCTTTGGATATTCGCCAATGGGTTTTCTTCCACAATTACAAAGTCAGCCAGCTTGCCTATCTCAACAGTGCCGATCTCCTTTTCCATGCCCAAAGATTGGGCGCCATTAAACGTAGCCGCTTTGATCACCTCCAGTGGATGGAAGCCGGCTTCGCGTAATAATTCCATTTCGCGCACATAGGAGAAGCCGTACAATTCGTAGATAAAACCGGCGTCGGTACCAACAGTAACACGACCGCCGCGGTTTTTATATTCGTTGATGAACGTCATCCAAAGTTTGTAATTCTCTTTCCATTCGATCTCTTTTTCCGTACCCCAGCTATGCCAGTACGAACCATGCGAGTTCCAGCTCGGTGTATAAAAATCCCATAATTTAGGCATAGTGTATTCCTCGTGCCATTCCGCGCGACGGGCACGCATTAAATCTCTGTTGGCTTCGTAGATGGAGAGGGTAGGAGACAGCGTGAAGTCGAGCGAAAGAAGTTCATCCATCACCTTATTCCATTTTTCGGAGTAAGGTGGTGCAGCTTGTTTCCACAATGTTCCTGCCTCACCAAAACGATCCTGTTCGTTCTGGTAATTATAATTCAGCGAATAGTTTTGAACGGTACGATCGGCAAACAAAGCTTCAGGCAAACCGTACCAATGCTCCATGGCAGTAAGACCGGCTCTTGCACTTTGTAATACGTTCCATCCACCAACGTAGGTTTGTGAGTGGTGCATTTTAGAACGAAGACCCAGCTTCTTGTTTTCGTCGAGCGCTGCGTTCATGATCTCGGGAGCAGCACCGCCAAACTTAATTCCGTCAGCACCGAGTTTAGCGTTTTCGCGAACCCATGCACGAGCTTGCTCGGGGGTAGAAATTGGGGTTGAACTTTTTTGGCCGAACCTTGTGTAAGCTTTTATCCGGGGAGCGGTAATTTCGTTTTTAGCACTTTTTGCCTTTTCTTCCAGTACCCAATCTAACCCGTTGCCACAACCGGGATCAGCAAGGGTAGTTACCCCGTGCCCCATCCAAAGTTTGAATACATATTCCGCATTTGCGCCTTGTTGTGCTCCGCCGATGTGTGCATGTGTGTCAACAAAACCCGGCATGAGATACATACCTTCAGCATTCAGTTCTTTGCCACCGGTTTTGAGTTTGGGACGCCTGGATGCATCGATAGGCAAACCGGGCGCACCTACCATTTGAATGGCGACAATGCGGTTGTTTTCCACAACAATATCAACGGGCCCCAGGGGCGGCGCTAACGTTCCATTAATAAGGGTCACTCCCCTAATTATTAATTGACTCCACGGACCATCACCTTCTTTTCGTGGAGGCGCTTTCATCGGCGCTGGGTCCTGGGCATAAGTAACAAATTGCGAAAACAAGCATAGCAGAATCGCCGCTATTTTGAAATTTATTTTCATGGAAAGGTGTTGAGGTGTAAAGAAATGGGGTTACAAATTTTTAGTGTCATTATACTTTGCAGGCTGTCCTGGTTTTGGTGTCGCTTTTTTAATGAAGTTTCTGATGTCTTCATTAGAGGTAGTCATGTCTTCTGCACGCAGGTACATCATGTGACCGCTCCGGTAACCTTTCCATTCCATTCTGTCTTTTAGTTTTCCGCTCGGATCCATTTGCCACATCGAATATTTTGCGTTGAAATAATCGCACGCCCCATCATAATACCCTGATTGCACCATCAGTTTCAGGTAAGGATTTTGAGCCATTGCCTGGCGCAGATTTTCACCTGTTTTATCTGCTTCCGCGCCATCTCTTGCCCATGGATGAACCGGTCCGAACATATAATATTTCAGATCGGTTTTGTACTTCAGTTCTTCTTTTAGATAATAGTTGATAGCGGGGGTAAATGAATGCAGCCATGAAGTAAGCTCAGCAGCATAATCAGGGCTTTCGCCTGCATCTTCCCTGTCAATTCCAAGGTAACGGGAGTCTAAGCGTCCTACTGTAAAACTTCTGCTGCGCAGCAGTTCTTTCCAAAAGAAGGAGGGTTTGATTGCAAGGTTGTTTTCAAGAATTACCTTTTCAGACAGGCCGGAATAATGAGCTATTTTGGCTGCAATTTCTTTCCTTTTTTGCGGTTCGATAAAACCACCCATTGCCAGCGCCGGCGCGAGTTCGTTGATGGTAAACGTCTCTACTTCGGGTAACATATCTACCAGGTCTTTTTGCTGAAGATCGGCGCTTAATGCTTTATGGTACCATGCAGTCGCAGCAAAATAAGGTAACATATTGGCAGTACCAACCGGACCTGCACGCTCTATTCCCAATGAAGTTGGCGACACCAGGATAACACCGTTCAGGTACATCCATTGCGCATTTTGCAACTCTAAGGCAAGACCTGAAACACGGGTGGTTCCATAACTTTCACCAATCAAATATTTTGGAGAAACCCACCGGTTTTTACGCGATACAAATGTTCCGATCCATTCAGCGAGGTATTTGATGTCGGCATTAACGCCAAAAAAAGTTGACTTACGAACAGTATCGCTCGTTGGTCGCGAGTACCCCACATTTACAGGATTGACATACACGATATCAGCAATATCAAGAATAGAGTTTGGGTTGTCCTGCATGCCGTAGGGTTGAACGGGATAACCTTCAGCGTCAATCTTTAAAGCACGCGGACCTGTATAACCAATGTGCATCCAAACCGAGGCGGAGCCCGGGCCGCCATTGAACGAAATTACCAAAGGTCGGGTGGCAACGTCTTTTACATCGGTGCGCTCATAGTAGGTATAAAACAAGCCTGCAATCGGGTTGCCTTTTGCGCCAAAAACAGGTTGCATACCGGCAGTTGCTTTGTACGGAACCCGTTGCCCTTTTATCGTTACCTCGTGCATGGTAGTAACGGCAGAATCGGGGAGAACCGTAGTTTGAGCCGATACGGAAGATATGGTAACAGCCATCAGAATGGCCAGTTTATACGCCTTTCTAATCTGTGCAATTTTCATACGTTTTAGTTCAATCATTACTGGTGTTAAAATTTGAATTATTATCGAAAAGTAATTTGCCGTGTTATGGTAAGCAAGTGAAATAGAATGACCGATGTGCGTTTTATTGTCTCCAATATCGCTGCTTTAATTCATGGCTTTTAGAATACGAACCAGTGTTTTTCATAGCATCATCGTTGCGTCGCAATCCGTTCACCGGCATATTATCGCGCATCCTTTCTCATGTAGTGTTCAAAAGCGAACACAGAAGTTTCTGAATACTTTGTTTGCTTCTAATTTGTTTTACTTAACATAACCGGTTGTTCTTTTTTCAGTGTTGTTTCAAACAGTTTAAAAATTCTTTTGTATTGGTCGGTCCAGCTCGACGGTTCAACGAAGTTGTGATCCTCTAAAGGGTAAACGGCCAGTTCCCAGTTGTTCTTGCCGAGTTCTATCAGCCTTTGCGATAGCCGTACAATATCCTGGAAGTTTACATTCACATCAACAATTCCGTGGGTCATTAAAAGATGTCCTTTCAATCCTTCGGCGAAATAAATTGGGGAACTTTGTTTGTACGACTTTTCATCAATGCCCGGTTCATTAAGAATGTTCGCTGTATAACGCGGGTTATAGTGTGCCCAGTCGGTAACAGACCGCAAGGCTGCACCGGCTGCAAAAACATCTGGTTCCGTAAACATTCCCATTAGGGTAAGGAAGCCGCCATAAGACCCGCCGTATAGCCCGATATTTTTCGGATTTACACCATATTTCTCCACCAGCAATTTTGCGCCGTCTGTTAAATCTGAAAGGTCTTTTCCTCCCATGCGACGATAAATGCCGGTACGGGTTTCCCGTCCATAACCTGAACTTGCAGTGTAGTCGATATTGATTACGGTATAACCATTATCCACCAGCATGTTGTTAAACATGTATTCCCTAAAATGGTAACTCCAATTGTAGTGCACATTTTGCAAGTAACCATTCGAATGTATGAATACAACAGCGGGTTTATTGGCGTCTGGTTTTGATGGACGCATCACCTGGGCATACACATCAGAGCCATAACGGTTCTTGAACGTGATCATTTCAGGTTCTCTCCACCGATAACTTTCAAATTCGGGCGTAGTCGATTTTGTTACTTGTATTGGCTTTGCCCCAGGCTTATTTTCCTGTAAATACAGCTCCCATGGGTTGGTTGTGTAGGAGTATCTGATTGCCAGCCATTTTTCATCCGGTGAAAGCGTTACCTCATTACCGCCTTTTAATGTAGTAAGTTTTACAGGTGCTCCGCCTTCCACGGCAATGCGATAAAAATGGGTGATACCCGGATGGTCGATGTTGGCGGTGAAGTAGAAGTTTTTCTTGTCGTTTGATAAACGCAAGGTCTGCACTTCGTAGTTCCCGGAAGTGAGTTGTTTTTTTGCGCCGGTGTTTACATTCGCTGCATAAATGTGCGAATATCCTGTGGCTTCACTTTGGAAGTAAATCGTATTGTTATCTAACCAGTTTATGTTAGGCGCACCAAAATAGCCGGCAATACCTGGTCCTCCGATCCATGCTTCATCGTGTTGATGATCAACCGGTGAAAGCTTGCCGCTTGCGAGGTCGAGTTTCATGATCCAGCGGTCTTTGTTTTCCTGCGAGATAATGTTGACCACTGCCATACTTCCATCCGGGCTCCATATTGGCGCACTAATGGTTACCTTACGGTCTTCATTTTTTTTACTGCGTTCTTCAAACTGTTTCGGGTAATCTTTTAAAAATTCCGGAACGTTTTTTATGCCTGGTATTTCACTGGTCGAAACAGAATAAATGCTGTCGCGACCCCGGTCATAAATATAACTTTCGGAGACGGGTGAAACTGCTCCTACTTTTGTTCTTCCCGGAATATCTTCAGTGTAACCAGAGCCGGTAACGTAGTTGGGCACAATAATGCTTCTGCTTGTTTCGGGCTGCGTGCTGATCCTGAAAGTAATGAAATTTTCGTTGGGGCTAATGGCGATGTTACTGACCGTACTTTTCTCATCAACGTACAATTCTTTCGGACGTTTTACTTCAACCAGTTTTCTTTCTGCCTCATCTAATTTCTGGTCTCTGTCTTGTTTGCGGATGAGTTCAAAAAGAGAAAGCTGATCTTGTTTTAACCATTCATCCTGCTTAGACAGCATCCGCTCGCTGCTTTTCTTAACACGGCTGAAATTGGTTAATTGAGTTAACATTCCACCTGCAATTGAAATGCTAAACAAGTTGTCAGCTTTCTGAAATATTACCTTGCTCTCATCTTTACTGAACAACGGGTTACTTTCTTTTTCAGTAGTAGCTGTGAGCGGGGTTTCCTGCCCGCTTTTTACATTCTGAATAATGATATCGCCATTACGCTCAAAGAGCGCTTTTGAACGGTCTTTGGAATAAACAACAGCACCTTTTGTAAGGGTTTTTTTTACGGCTTCGGTAGCTTTTTGTGGTTTCGTATTAACAGGTGTTACCTGGTACAGCGGATCGCGGATTTCGCCTTCCGGGTTCCAGTTGAAATATAAAGTACCGCTGTTTTGATCCCACTGCAGGTTAGAGGGAGAAACGCCCATCCACTTTGCATCGCGCATAATCTTTTCTACGGTAAGCGAAGAGGAATTTTGCTGCGCGAAGGATACACTTACAGAAAAGAATAAAAATATAGAGAACGTTTTTTTCATGTTGACGGATGATCTGTGATTGCTGATTTTGGGAGCGCTGATTTTTAGATTTCTGATTTTGGATCTATGAGTTTGTGATCTGTGAACTATAATTTTGTGATTTGATGCTGTTTGCTTTAAGAAAACTTTTTTTTAGTTACGAACCGCAGTTTTTTATGGCGTCATCGTTGTGTCACTCACTTGTACGCCAAAACCAAAAAGCAGCAACGAAGACTTGGCTCAGCAACATTGATTGCTGATTAGTGAAAAAAAAAGTACAAGTGTGCGACGCAAGTAAAGCTGATGGCAGGTCTGCGGCTGGCTCCCAAAAAACTGTATCTGATAAAAATATGATTTGGAGAAAGAGTAACACATCTTGTATTTGGCGACCATACATATGGGTTACCGGGGTTGTTTTCATATTAGCTGTCCGCTACTTATCTAGTATTTGTCAAAGAATAACCTGGTTGTCATCAGGTCGTTTCCAACGGCAGCAGAAGCGGATTTATAATTGGCGCCGTTAAGGGTTTGCTCGCTTATGGGATAGGTTAATCTTTTAGGAACAACATTGATGAAAGATCCGGGAGGAGCAGCCAGCGCGGGATAATCGAGGCGTCTGTATTCTGTCCAGGCTTCGAAACCCTGGTTGAAAAGTGCGAGCCATTTTTGCTTGCCGATCTTTTCTTTCCAGCTGCCTTTAGCTGTAGTATAATCCACTTCGGACTGTTTTAAGTACTCAGCCACAGAAGAGCCAACGCCGTAGTAATCGAATGAAGCAGTAATGGCTTTTTCGTATTGAGCGGCGGCCCTTGCAGGTGTGTTGATAATAGAGCGTTCGGCAGCCTCGGCCAGCAAAAATGCAACAGTTGCATAGTCCATAATAATACCGGGTAAATCGGGTTGGTAGAACCTGTCGCTAAAGCGAGAGTACGATTCGTATGTTACAACCACACCGGAAGGAGCGCCGATATAAGCGCCATTTACGTTGGTGAAAAATATGGGGCGACGGGGATCGTTGGTTGCATTCATTAAATCAACAAACGGTTTTGCTGCAACCAAATCTCTTCTGTTACCAACAGCCAGGCTTGTCCAAAGCGGGTTCATATTAGGCGGTGAAACAAGGTAGCGGAAAACGGCATTGTCGGCATTGGAAGTAAATGCACCAGGTGCGGCGGCAATCACCGTTGCTGAACCAAGCGTTGGATCAGCATCAATAATACGCATGCCCATTTTCAGTTTAAGGGAGTTGGCAAACTTTTTCCAGCTTGCCACATTTCCTTTATAAATGATGTCGGCGTCGAAGCTTTTGCCTGTAACATCAAGATTGTTGATAGCAGTGCTTAGTCTTTTCAGCAGGTCGGTGTACACCGTTTTTGCTTCGTCGTACTTGGGAAGAACATTGTCGATATTAACTGCTTCGTTATAGGGAATGTCACCGAAAGATTCAACAAGCGTTGAGTAAGCGAAGACTGTCATGATCTCGGTTATCGCCAGTTGGTTCTTTTGTCTTACCAATCCTGCTGCGCCAACGGTAGGAGTTGCTGCGGTTACTTTTGCACTTTCGTCCAGGTTTTTCAAAACGCCTCGGTATACGCTGGTCCAGGTGAATTGTGAGTAATAGGTAGTTCCTTCGTTGTAGGTAACTGAGGAGATTTGCTGTGCAAGTAACCTTGTTGTTTCCCAGGGAGAACCACCGGATCCGTAGGTGATACCATGCATGGCATCGGCCATGTTTTTAGAAGCCATGTTGAAGAATGATTCTCCGGAGGCTGAAGTGGCGTCCTTGATGTTTGTGTTTAAAGATTCCAGATCTTTTGAGCACGAGGCTAGAAAAAATAAAGACAGAATTATAGATAATTTTTTCATGACTTTTCTTTTTTAGAATGTAAGTTTAAGGTTGATACCCATATCGCGGGTTGTTGGGAGTACACCCGTTTGGCCACCCTGTAAGTTGCCCGAACTAGCGCCTGCTTCAGGATCAGCGAACGGCAAGTTTTTATGAATGATCCACAGGTTAGAACCGATGATCGATAACTGCGCTGCTGTTATTTTAGCTTTGGAAAGCAGTTTTGTAGGCAGATTATAGGAGAATGAAACTTCTCTTAATTTCACATAAGATGCGTCGAATATGAAGTATGCCTGTGGAGCTTTTACGCTACCCAAAGCGTTGGTGTAGTTGTCCATTGCTGTGCGAACCGTATTGGGTTTGCCCGATGCATCAACGCCTTCGAGTATAATTCCACCTCCGTTTGCCAATGAGTTACGAATGGGCTTGCCCAGTTCATTTACTCCGGCAGTATAATCATAAAGCCCTGAACGGTTACCGGTGCTGATGTCGGACGAGAATATGTCGCCGCCTTTTTGCATATCGACCAGGAAGCTTAGGCTAAAGGCTTTGTAGCCGAACCTGTTGCTGATACCGCCATTCCAATCGGGTGTAATGTTTCCGATAATATTGTTGGAGGTGCTGGTTCGTTTATACTCGCCGGTAGTTTGGTTGATCTCTCTTTGTCCGTTTACATAAATGAAGTCCGTCCCCATTAATGCACCGTAAGGCTGACCAATAGCGGCATTCACCGTAACACCCATTACCGATCCCAATTGCAAGTTGTTAACGCCATCAAAGAGTGATAAAACCTTACTCCTGTTATTGGCCCAGTTTACAGTTACATCCCAACTGAACTTTGATGTTTTTACGGGTGTGCCGTTCAATGCTACCTCTATGCCTTTATTTTCAACCTCACCGGCGTTTACCCACTTAGATGCATATCCCGAAGCTGTAGAAACCGCTACAGGCATGATCTGGTTTTTCGTGTTGGTTTTGTAAACAGAGAAATCAATTCCTATTCTTCTTTTAAAGAATGACATTTCAACACCGGCTTCGATGCTTTGGGTTTTTTCGGGTAAAAGCGTTGCGTTTCTTTTGGCTGCACTTACTGCATATAAAGGAGCAGATCCGAAAGGTGTAGGTTTCTCCAACACGTCAACCAACGTGTTGGGTTGACCGCTACTGCCCACTTCCGCGTAGTTCAATCTTACTTTACCATAAGAAAGAGCAGTGTTCTTAATTAGTTCTGAAAAGATGAAACTGGTGGCAACAGAAGGATAGAAGTAGGTACTGTTTTCAGCAGGTAACATTGAAGAGTGATCGCTTCTTCCGGTCACGTCCAGGTACAACATATTGTTATACCCCAGCGAAACCGCGCCATAATATCCGTCAACTCCTATCTTTTCAGCTCTTTCTACTGGGGCTGCAGGCAGATCTTTAGAGTTAGATAAAGAGAACAGGCGGTTCAACACAAGTCCGCCATTTGTTTCAGCATAAACGGAGTTGTAGTCGTTTCTTCTGATATTGGTTCCAACTACGCCGCTCACATTTAAGTCGGTTAAAATGTTCTTGTTGAAATGCACCATCAGGTCGTAGTTCGATTCGCTGAAGTTCACGTTGTTACGGATGTAGCGTCCAACGGCGGGGAGGGTTCCGTTGTTCCTTCTTTCTTCCTGTAAGAAGGTGTAGGTATCCAAGGAAATCCTTCCTTCAACATTTAGCCAGTTGGTGAGGTTATATTTCAAACCTACGTTACCAAAAAGCCGCCTTCTGTCGTCGGACTCCTGGTTTTCGTAACGGGTCCAGTACGGGTTATCGATTGTTCCATTTGTAAAACCCGTAATGTTCCTCCCGGTTTTAAAGTACATTTCTTTTAACTCCTGAACATCGACGTTGGCAACCCAATAACGTCTGAAAACCGATACAACATTACCCCCGTTACCGCCTGATTCGTTACCGGTTTCATTACGACCACGTCCCGCAGTGTTTGCATAGTTTCCGCTTACAGAAGCCGTTAATTTATCGGTTAATTTGTAAATGCCGTTAAACGCGACGTTGTTTCTTTTGATATTGCCATTGGGCAGCAAACCTTTTTGGTAAAAGTTCGTGTACGACAGCCTGTAACTTCCCATGTCATTACTGCCTGCTACAGCAAGATTGTTTGTGGTAGTCACCGGAGTTTCGAAGAAAGTAATCGGTCCGTTTTTAGGAGCTACCCACGGTGTCTTCTTCATATTATTTCGAGATTCAGGATCGTATGCATCCCATTGATACACCATTAGGTTGGCATCGAAGGGAGCGCCGTAAGAACCATAGGTATTACCCGGGGTAACAGGATATTCGGCAACGCCGTCTCCATCAATATCTGCAGATACAAAAAAGTCGTTCGCATTAGGTCCGTACACTGATCCATATCCAACCCCGTATTTATCCTGGAAGGTTGGAAAAGTAGATTTGATGATGGAGCCTACAGTTACACCCGAGTTAACAGATATTGTTACTTTGTTTCTTTTAGCACCTTTCTTAGTGCTAATGATAATGGCGCCATTCGCAGCTCTTGAACCATACAAGGCTGTTGCTGCTGCTCCTTTTAAAACCGTCATCGATTCAACATCGTCAGGATTGATATCTGAAGCCATGTTGCCATAGTCGAATCCACCGCTGTTCGATTGCTGCCCCGAGGTATTAAAGTTGGAGTTGTTTACAGGAACACCGTCAACTACAAACAATGCCTGGTTGTCACCGGTGAGCGACTTGTTTCCACGAATTACAATGTTAGTGGAGCCACCCATGTTTGTGTTCCGCTTGATCTGAACCCCGGCAGCTTTACCGCTTAAAGCGTTAACAATGTTGCCGGTTTTTACCGTACTTATATCATCACCGGAAATGGTTTGTGCTGCGTAGCCGAGAGATTTTTTCTCACGGGATATGCCTAAAGCTGTTACAATAACATCCTGCAGCTTTTTATCATCATGTGTCATTACAATACTATACTCCGACTTTTCGGTAACGGTTACTTTTTTTGTCAGATAACCTACAAAAGACAACGCTAAAGTAGAATTAGGAGAAGCGGCAATCCTAAAGCTGCCGTCTTTAGCAGTCCGGGTTCCGGTTGCAGATCCTTCGATTGCTATTGAAACATCTGGTAGCGGGCCCTGATCATCTTTTACGGTTCCCGTTATGACTTTGTTTTGAGCTTCCGCTTTTGCTAGAGCAAAAAACAGGAAGATGAGTAAAACTCTTTGCATTGATTATCTTTTAGTTTAATGATTGAAAGGGCGATTCTTTTTACAGGAGGATTGGGTGAAAGCGAGAACTATATTTCATCAACATCCTTTAACAAATCTATCACGACTATCTGCTAATAATTATACAGAAATTAACCAGTGTTGGTCAATTTTTGACCATAGTGTAATAAAAAAGAAACATATTGACGATAAAAAGTAGCATTTGAAAGAAAATGTACAAAATTAATTTACATGTAATTATCTGTAATGTAATTTTAATCTGTAAATACGCTTACTTTAACCCGTAACTTATAGAGTTGGTTATAACTTAGGTTCTATTTATCGGCGGCGGCTCATTTCTTCGCTCAAGAAAATATCTCTACTTATATACTTACCGGTATTTCTTTTGTGGGTGCACACGAGCCCTTTATTCAACATTGTTGTGTCACTTGCAGGCACATTCGTAGAATCAAGGGATCGGAGCACCTTCTCTTTTAGCATGAGGTGAATTGCAGAATAAAAAAGGAGATACTTGCTTTGGATGTAATATTGTAACTGTACCCAGGAATAATTTGGAGCCGCACGAAATGCGAAAAAAATAAGACTTTTTAGAAATGACAACTAAAGACGACCAAAGATGCTGCCGATGGAGTGATTGCGACACTACGACACAGTGTGCAAAAACTCAGAAGCTATGAAGTATTGATTTTTTTATCTTTTTAACTACTTTATTTGTAATGCTTATCAATACTGAAGTTTTTTTAATAAAAGCTAAAGAGCTGGTTTTTGCACAGTCTGGAGATGATGCTGTGAAAACCGGAGTTGTTATTACAGATTGATAACAAATGGGTGATGGTGCAACAATACAACGAGTGCGAACAGAAGCAATCCGCCGTACTCGGTGTTGCGATTTTGTATGTGAAGAATATACAGGCGCAGACTGCGATAAAACCAGCAGCAAAACTAAAAGACGTAGTAGCATTGTGTGTTCTATTGCTAAATGACGAGTAGGTCGCTATCTGCTTCTACATATTTATGATACTCTTTTATGAACTCGCTGGGAGATTTACCCATTATACTCCTGAAGACCCTGTTGAAAGTAACCGCATTATTGAAGCCGGTTTGGTAGGCAACAGCAGAAATACTTTGAAACTCTCCCTTGAACTTTTTGCACGCTTCGTTGATGCGAACCTCATTGAGAAACTCAGTATAGGTCTTGAGCGTATGTTTTTTGAAATACCGGCAAAAAGATTGAGGGGTAAGATAAACAACTCCGGCAATCTGCTCGAGAGTGATGTTTTCTGTATAGTTTGCCATTGTGTACTCGTAAATATCATTCATACGTAAACCTTCAGTATCGCTTATACCGTATTCGAATGATCCGGCCGATAAATAATCCCAATCTTTCATATTGGCCATTAACTGCATCAATTCGATAAAAGCGGAAAGCCGGTAAGCTGTGGTATTCTCCATAACTTTTCTAATATGACTGGCAATTGCTTCTTGCTTATTTTCCGGAGCCTGCATTCCGTTAAGACATGACTCAGTAAATTTTTTTATACTGCTCATTTCGGGAAAATCAAGCAGAGTGGTCATAAAACCGGCGGGATTAATAAAAATATTTAATGAGTGAACACTTTTTTTACTTTCAGGGTTGAAATAAACAGGATCACTTTTAAATAAATGCGGTTGATTAGCGCCGAGCACAAAAACATGGCCTGGCTCAAAAGGTTTCATAACGTTGTCGGCAATAAGTGTTCCTTTGCCTCTTATTACCATTGTTATCTGTATTTCATGATGACGGTGAAGATGTTCGTAAAAGTGTGGCAGTTTATCTTCCTGCACGTGTATAGAATGATCTTTTACTATAGGTAGGGCAAATTGGATCACTTTCATTATATGGATATTTTAATAAATTATATGCAAGCGATCTTGGATAAAAATAGTAAACAAAAAGATAAAACCCGACCAAATTTATAATTTTTTAAAAATATTTTTGATTAAAGTGAAAAATCGATATTTAAGAATGATATATAAATAATAGACATACAAGTATGAGTAATACATCTTCGTTTAAGCCATCATTGGGTCTGCTAGATGCTACAATGATTGTTGCGGGCAGCATGATAGGCTCCGGAATTTTTATTGTAAGTGCAGATATTACCCGTAACACCGGCAGTGCCGGTTGGCTAATGATCGTTTGGCTTATTACGGGTTTTATGACACTTACTGCTGCATTGAGTTACGGAGAATTAAGTGCTATGTATCCTAAGGCAGGGGGGCAATATGTTTATTTGAAAGAAGCTTATACCCCACTTATTGGATTTTTATATGGATGGAGTTTTTTTTCAGTTATACAAACTGCGACTATAGCCGCAGTTGGCGTCGCATTTGCAAAATTTACCACCTACATTTTTCCACAGGTAAGCGAGGACACAGTAGCCCTAAATCTTGGTTTTCTTTTAGTATCACCAGCTCAGTTATTGTCTATTGTGGTTATTGTATTGCTTACCTATATTAATTCACGTGGAGTAAAAAGTGGTAAGATCATTCAAACAACTTTTACCTTAACTAAAATACTGAGTTTGTTTGCTTTGATCGTAATCGGACTCTTAGTCGCCGATTCAACTGTATGGCAAAACAACTGGCAGAGCGCATGGACATTACGCAAATTAAATACTGACGGGAGTTTTGAAAGTTATACTACCATGGCTGCTGCAGGTGCAGTTGCAGCAGCCATGGTAGGGTCAGTATTTAGCAGCGACTCATGGAACAATGTTACTTTCATTGCGGGTGAAATAAAAAACCCAAAACGCAATATCGGTTTAAGTCTTTTTTTAGGGACACTAATAGTAACTATTATCTACTTAACTACTAATCTTGTTTACTCAGCAGTACTGCCATTGCATGATATTGCTACAGCTCCAAAAGACAGGGTAGGCGTTGCCGCATCAGAAGTTATTTTTGGAAACGCCGGTACTATTATTATCGCACTGATGATAATGGTATCAACCTTTGGATGCAACAACGGACTGATACTATCAGGGGCAAGAGTATATTACACTATGGCTAAAGATGGACTATTCTTTAAAAAGGCAGGCATACTCAATAAAAATGGCGTACCTGCCTATGCACTATGGGTGCAGTGCATCTTTGCATGTCTATGGAGCTTAAGTGGAAAATATGGCGACCTGCTGGATATGATATCCTTTGTAGTAGTTTGCTTTTATATGCTTACGATCGTCGGAATTTTTATTCTGCGCCGAAAACAGCCTGATGTAGAAAGACCGTATAAAGCATTCGGTTATCCGTTTCTGCCAATAATTTATATTTTGATGGGTCTTAGTTTTTGCGCCTTGCTAATTGTATATAAACCAAAATTTACCTGGCCCGGCTTAATTATCACTCTCATAGGTGTGCCCATCTATTATATAGCGGTGAATAGCAAAAAGAAATCTACAGCTACGTTGTAAAGCCCGCATCCCAAGCTGAAGTAACGTAAGCAGGAAGATCACAACGGAAAGTACCTGGCAGAGATGGAGAAATAGAAACATAACAAAAGGTCTCTCATTTTCAGGAAAACCTCTCAATAGCGAAAGCATCGATCTTTACTGACGTTGGTTGCCCGTTTGCTAACTCAGCTATTATTTTTCCCGTTGCAGGCCCAAGACTGAGTCCGCTCATCGCATGGCCCCCGGCAATCAAAAGATTACTTACCTTTTTTGAATAACCGATGTATGGTAAGCCGTCCGGCGTACAAGGCCTGAAACCGTACCAAACGTCTTTTTCTACAGGCATTTTTAAATTGATGTCCGTAAAATATTTTCCTACAGACTCTACAATCCCCCGCACACGATTCATACTAATCCGGCTGTTTACCGGTCCTATTTCCATTGTTCCACCGTATCGCATTTTTCCATTCATGGGTGTTATAGCAACACGGGCTTCGCAAAGAATGGCCGGAATATGTAGTCTTTTATTCGGCTTATCTAAGGTGAAGGAATATCCCTTGCCAGGCATTAAAGAAATTGGAACACCTGCCAATTTAGTCAAATGCGGAAGCCATGATCCTCCTGCCATTACCACGATATCTGCGTCAAACTCACCCGCAGTTGTTATCACTTTTTTTATTTTATTACCTTCTTTTTCTATTGCAACCACCGACCTGTTTTTTTGGAAAGCAACACCCGATTTACCCAAATGGTTAATTAGTTGTGGGATCAGTTGATTGGGATGAAGGTGTGCGTCGCAGCGGTAATGCACTGCACCCAAAACATTTAATTCTATACCAGGCTCTAAAGCCTGCACTTCTTTTTGCGACAGCGATACTACATCGAGGCCCATTTTTCTGGCCCTCTCACCCAGATGAATTTCCTCTTCTCCTACTTTTTCTGTTTTATAATACATCAGAATCCCCTTCTTTTCCAAAGCAAAATCAAACCCTGGCTCAGTAGCGAGGTCCTCGTATAATTGTTTGCTCAAAAGATTTATGTCAAGCAGATAAGCAGCAGATTCTTCCACATGCTTTGGGGTAGCGCTTTTCATGAATTTTAACCCCCACGAGATCCAATCGGTGCTTAACGAAGGGCGGACATAAAAGGGACTTTTACTATCAAACATCCAGCGAATACCCTGGGCAATCATACCGGGAGCTGCCAAAGGAACAAAATGACTGGGTACGATCATGCCAAGATTACCAAAAGAGCAGCTATCGGTTAGATCTGTTTTGTCTATTACCGTAACATTCCACCCGCTTTTATTAAGATAGTATGCCGAACATAAACCAATAATTCCTCCGCCTATAATAACTGCTTTCATGTATTACTTCTTATACTTAAACTTACCACTTCCCTCTATATCACCTGAAACCCGAATGCATACGGATCATCCTCCTCATCTATGCTGATAGTGTTATAGCCAAAAATTCTCGCCCAACCTTCAATACCGGGTCTAATGGCCGTTTTACCGGCTACTGTTGTTTCTTCTTCAATAGTACCAATAAACTTAGAGCCGATAATACTTTCATGTATAAAAGCATCTCCTTTTCTTAGTTTGCCTTTTGCATGCCATTGTGCCATCCGGGCCGACGTACCGGTGCCGCAAGGGCTGCGGTCAATGGCTTTGTCACCATAAAAAACAGCATTGCGGGCAGTGGAAGTTTCATCTAACACAGCACCTGCCCAAAGTATATGAGAACAGCCATGTATGGTAGGATCGTCAGGATGTTCGAAATAATACTTTTCGTTGATGTTTTTACGCAGCTCTCTTGCCCATGATATTAATTTATCTGCGGTATAATGCTCTAATCCTTTAAAGTTCTTTTGAACATCTACAATTGCATAATAATTACCCCCGTAAGAAACGTCAACTACCAGTTCACCTAGCTCAGGACATTCCGCCGTTACACCTTCGGCTTCTAAAAATGCAGGAACATTTACAAGCTTTACACTTTTTACTTTATTTCCGTGTTGCGTATAAGTTATTAAAACCAAACCTGCGGGTGCTTCCATTCGTACCACACCAGGGTTTTTTGGCGTTATCAAACCTTCTTCAATAGCAATGGTAATGGTACCTATTGTTCCATGCCCGCACATAGGCAAACAACCGCTGGTTTCTATAAATAATACTGCTACATCATTGGCAGCATCGTGTGGCGGATATAAAATACTTCCACTCATCATGTCATGTCCGCGGGGCTCAAACATCAGTCCCTTGCGTATCCAGTCATACTCTTTTAAAAAATGCTGGCGTTTCTCGCTCATATTATTTCCCCGCAAAAAAGGACCACCTCCTGCGACTAATCTTACCGGGTTGCCACAGGTATGCGCATCTATACAAAAGAATTTTTTTGAAGCCATAATTATGTGAATAGCAAAAATGAATGGGGAAGAGACTTTCGAGTTAACATACTTTCTTTAAGAAGCCTTTTTTGGTAACAGGCATTGGTTATTAATTAAACATCGTTGTGTCACTCACTTGTACAGCATCAGGATGTTGGGCAGAAAAAGCCCAACGTGTATGGTGCTTTTTACTTCGGGCTACTTCCTGCCGTACAAGAGTGCGACGCAAGTAAAGCTGGCTACCTGTTCTTATGCCGGCCTCAAAAAAAAATATATTACTGCAACGAATATTGGTAATGTTATTTGTCACACATGTAATGGTTTTCTTGTTGCATCCAATGATAATCTTACGTCGTTTTGCAGGACTTCCAACTGCAAATAGTTGGGCAGACAAGGTCTTGTATTGATAGCATGATTAACTGTTGCAAGCACCTTTTCTCTTTCAACTCCTTCTATTGCTAAACGGGGTGCCCTTACATATTCACTGCTTAAACCTGTTTGCGTTGCAGCCAGCTTAATATATTGCACGAGTTTAGGGTGAATGTCGAGTTCGAGCAAGGGTAAAAACCATCGATATATTTTTAAGGCCTCGTTATAATATCCCCCTTTCATTAACCGATAGATGGCAACTGTTTCTGCGGGAAAAGCATCAACGAGTCCACCTACCCAGCCATCGGCACCTAATGCAAGCTCTTCGAAGGCAAGGGTATCGACGCCACAAAGTATTTTAAACCTGTCGCCAAATTTGTTTTTTATCCTTGTTACATTCGTTACATCTCTTGTAGATTCCTTTACTGCCTGGATCGTTGGAATTTCAGAAAGTTGCTCAAGCATATCTAAAGTAACTTCTATTTTGTAATCATAGGGATTGTTGTAAAGCATGATGGGCAATGAAGTGCTTGCGGCGATCGTTTTGAAATACATTACGGTTTCTCTTTCGTCTGCTTTATATCGCATAGGGGGTAAAAGCATTAAGCCATTGGCGCCATACTTTTCAGCATTTTCGGCTGCTTTTACTGCTTCTTTTGTTGCCTGTTCTGCAATATTAATGATCACAGGAATTCTATCATTTGCTACTTCATTGGCACAACAAAGTAAGTTTTGCTTTTCTTCGGCAGTTAACGTACTTGCTTCCCCAAGTGAGCCGCAAAGAACCGCTGCATCTATACCGGCTTCAATCCCGGTATTAAGATTTTTTTCAAACAATGTAAAATCAATGCAATCGTTGCTAGTAAAAGGCGTGAGCAATGCGGGATATACGCCTTGCCAGTTTACAGTATTCATGTATTTTATTTTTCTTTATAGATACAAATCTAAGTTTACAGTCAAAATAATCCTAAGCTTATTTTGACTGCTTATTTACTGATATTAACTAACATGTACATAGGGCCTGCTGAAAAAGTATCAGATGTAGTATTTACAATCGTTTTGCTATCTTATGCTCTACTAGAGTGCAAAGAAAGATGGCAAAAGCGCTCAAACCAGCGCATCAAAACAGGCGGGTATATTAGTCCTGCTCAGCCATCACTTCCTCGATTCGAATCTCCTTTCAGCAAACATTTTCTTGCGTCGCACACTTGTACCTACCGTGTGTACACATCTTTTGCGACAATAAAAGAAGTAGGCAGAGTTGCAGGACTTCTTCAGCCCGTAAAACAATTCCTATTTAAAGGGTAGCAGAAATTTTGAGGAACTAATAAGACCCAAACCGGTAGCGTGTCTATTATCGCTACAAAATTACGGTTCCACTATGGTACGATTATAAGAAAAAGTACCGGGCGAAAGAAGCGCAGATTAGATTGAATTTCAATTCCACTATGGTACGATTATAAGTGACGCTGTTGGCGCGGCTAACAATTCCTTTATCGCATTTCAATTCCACTATGGTACGATTATAAGTTAAATACGAAAATATTTGACCTTACTGTGGATAATAATTTCAATTCCACTATGGTACGATTATAAGGGATTTA
>JAQBNO010000090.1 GCA_028288485.1 Segetibacter sp. | reverse complement strand
CAGATGTAGGGGGTAATGAGACCATACGGGCATAGACTTTCAGAACCCCTTAGTAACGTTTACGTTTCTTAGAAATACAATAGCAGCTAAAAATACTACCAGAAAGATCACTCCTGCAATTATCCATGTTGCTAAATAGTGATCTTGTCTTAGTTCGATCTTTTCGGCTTTCCCCGTTAGAATCATATTTGCCCAGTAGTACGGCAGAAGCTTTTCATGTCCTTCATTTATGAAGGCTAGTTTCGCTTTTTGTAACGCTACATCAGGAAGGATTCCCTCTGATAAGTATTGCTGAAATTTTGTCGAGATGGTATAAATGGTATGCTCATCTGCTTTCCAGAGTGTAGCTGCAACAGACGGAATACCGGCATAAGCAAAACCTCTTGCAAGACTATAAATTCCTTCGCCGGTTGCATTCCTTCCAACATTGGTCTCGCATGCACTTAACACTACCAGCCTGGTGGAAGCATTCTTAATCAATTGCAGTTCAGAAAGATGAATAACTGAATCGTGCATAAATAACACCGGTTCGTCATCGCTTCCGTCGGCATATGCATGTGAAAACACATTGACGATAGAGTATTTTGAAAAATTATTAATGAAGTTTGCTCTTGTAGATTCGGTGTTAGTGAATGTCTTGTTGCTAGAATAAAAACCCGCCGCTTGTTTTAAAATCACTTCCGATCTATGTAAATCGTTCAGTCGAAGAGAAGGGTTGAAAGATACCGGGGCAAAGCCAATAAAACTTCCTTTAGCCGGAGTAGAATCGATGTTTTTTAATAAGTAGCGAGCCGAGTAGATATAACTAAAGGCATAGTCTTTTATAAGAAATTCCTTTCCCTGTGCATCTTTGCACAAGGCTTCAAAGGGCAAAAGAAAATTATCAAAACAAATTACTACCCTTCCTTTAGCAATTTGTAAAGGTTTAAACAATGTTGTATAGAGCTTATGAGATAAGGCAGCGAAGAGTTTATAATTTGTATAAAGTGTTTTTTTATCAGCACAGTGGTTCACAAAGTCAGATATGCCTGTCGCAATAGAACTAAGTTCAGAAACCCGGATCATTTTGGTAGTATGGCCAGTAATGATCAATACATACAAAATAGTATCAGCAACAAAATAATCTATAAAAGTTTGCTGGTTTTTCGCCAGGTATTTCTGAACACTGGTAACGGAAGGAACATTATCTACATATTTTAAATTAAAATAAACGGGGTATTGTTTTTCGAGAAACCGGATGTATCGTTCATATTGCTCATGTTGACGCAGCATTTGTATTTTTTGTTCATTGTATTCTTTACTGCCATTAATGAATGTATTAAGACTTAACTGTATACTAATCGACTTGTTACGAAATTCCTGTTCTTTTAACGACACCGAGGTGGGCAGACTTGCCGATGCTGCAAGTTCATTCAATTGATCGTTTAATAAAACTGCCCTGCTTTTCTCCATGAAATAAAAGGCAGTTTCTGCATCACCGGCTAAAAACGAAACCTGCATAGCATAATTAAAAAAAGACCTGCTATACTCGCGCCAATACAGTTTACTTTGTTCCCCAAACTGGTCGTAACGAATATTTGTTACAAGACTATCATTAACATGTGCAGTTCTTAAAGCAGCTTCCAGGTATTTCTTATCTTTTGATTGCAGAAATAAGTTGATCAGAATTTTTAGCTTATCATGCATAATGACCAGTATAAGCTCTTTATTTCCAAATATACCGAGGTGAGTTGCCGGGGGATTGGTTAAAATATTAGCGGTTTTAAAGTTTAATATAGAAAGAGCTTTAAGACAATATTCTCCCGCAAGTTTAAATTTTTCCAGAGAGAAATACAGCTCACCAATATTTATGAAAGCTCTCGCAAGCCTGATAGAATCATTAGCTTTCTTGGCAAATGAAATAGTTTGATCATAGCATCTTCTTGCCGATGAATAATCTTTTAAGCGGGTAAGATAAAAATTACCAAAATCGTTATAATCCCCTGCAATCTGGCCGAGATCTTTCGTGTGTAGCCTGCTGGTGACTGCCTGCTTAAAATACGTTTTAGCTTCTGACAATTGTTCTTTTTCTGCAAAAATGTATCCCTTGATCTTTAAGGCGCTGGCCAGTTCAAACCACTCATTCTTGTTTTTGCAAAGATTGATTATGACATCCAGATCTTTAAGCGAACTTTCATACTGTTTTTCAAAGAAGAGAGATTGGGCACGCTGGTTGAGAAAAAACAGGTATGATGAAAAGTCTTTGGTTTTAAGTGCATATTCAATTCCGATGATACTCTCATCTATGCATTTATGATAATCGCCGGACTGAAACAACAAACTTACGCGGTTGTGGATGGAATTGAGCAGTAATTCTGTTGTATCTCCCTGTTGTTTAGCTGCCACTATCGTACTGTCGTAGTATGCCAGGGCTTTAGAATACATTCTTAAGCAATAGTAATAATAAGCAATGTCGTAAAAATTCCTGGCTGCTAAAGTTTGGGAACTGGCTGCTTTATCACCGGCATTTATTCGCAGTGATTGTAAAGCATAATTTAATGCAATACTGTGATTATTATTTACGTCAGATTCGTAAAGGCCGATTTTATTTAACGTCCAGCCATAAGTGGAGTCGCCGGTTAATCCACCAGCGTGTAAAATTTTCCGGAAATTATGAAATGCAGCTAATTTACCGGAAGGAGTTAATGATTTACTTTTTTCAATTGAAAGCAGAGTGGAAAAAGAAGAAATGTTATTTTTTACCTGTGAAATAGAAACAACAGGTAAAATACAATAAAGCAGGCACCGTGATATTTTTACTAACCCCAGTCGTTTACAATATGATGTGAAACGAAAGAGCATGGTAATAGAAATATAACGAGGTGAAAGTTTTTTTGGAATAATTCTCCATTTATTTGCCAGTGTCGTTTACTTAACAGACTTTTCTTTTGTCATCAACGGTAGGAGTTGTATTAAGCATCGTCGTAGCATGCCGCGCCTTTTCGGCCGGGTCACTCGCTTGTAGTGTTGTTTTTCTATTCAACAAAGCCGAAATATCTATAATTAAACGCCATTAATCAATTAGTGCTTAATTCCACCGCCGGTTGTATCATTAGACGTGGACGTATCTTTAACAGCCGGTTTCTTTTGTGAACTTGAGGTACAAGCCGTAGTAGTCAATGACAATAGCAAAACGATCAATAAAACGTGTGACAATTTTCCTAAAGGAGCTTTCATAAAGTTTTTCTTAAAAATATATAAAAAAAGTTTAAAACGAAACCTTCTCAGTTACAATTTCTCAAGCAACTTTTCTGCATCTTCAAAACCTTCTCCTTTCTTCTTTACTATCGCTTCAAGTAATTGCTTTGCTTTTTCTCTGTCATTTTCTTTATTACGTTGTAACAACGTTATTGCAGTATAAAACAAACCAGGATTGCTAAACAAATCTTTTTTCTTTGATAAAATGTCAAATGCCTCGTATGCTTTGTCGTAATCTTTACTTAAAAGATATCCCAATCCTGCGTTTTTGATTGCTTCTGCATTCGTGCTGTCTTGCCGGTATAATCCTTCAAACACGGATATGGCCGTGCTATAATCTTTCTTATTATACGCCGCTATCCCTTGTTGCATACTGTCGTTCGATCTGTCTAATGTTTGACTGAGTTCACTAAGATTGTCGTTGACATAACTACCGGCAAGTTTTTTCGCTCCGTTTTTTTGTTCATTTAAAAGAAAATAACTTAGGGTAACAATAATTAGAGTAGCAGCAATAGCGGTGATCACCTTATACACTTTACTTGCAGCAATCGAAATTTCCCTTTTTGACCCGGCTTTATTTGTTATAAAATACGTCGTATTTAATTTATCCAAACTGCCTTTTAAAGCAGCTTCATCCTGCTTATATTTTTGGTCTTCCTGCATTTCTTCGTCAATAGCTGCATAAATTTTATAGGAAGTAGAAAGGGCTGCATCTGAAGCCATTTCTGCTTCAAAACGTGTTCTTTCTTCCGGGCTCATTTTGCCTTGTAAATAATCCTCCATTTTTTCAAAAGCATTCTCATTCATAACTACCATTTCAAATTGTGAAATTTGGAAGAATCCTTTACCAACGTTGTTAATTTTCCTACACACTCAGATTTTTTTTTCCTAACGTAAGCATAACTTACTTTCAGTATTTCTGCGACTTCTTCCATTTTTTTTCCACTCCAGCTTAAACGAAGCAGCTCTTTACAACTTTCACCCAGTTCTTCAAATTTCTGGCTGAATAATTTTTTCCTTTCTTGCTGAGTCAATAATTCTTCTGCAACCTTAAAAGTTTCCTCTCCTAAATTATCATATCCTGCAGTATCCATAAATGTTACCTTATTTGTTTTCCCTTTACTTAAATGGTTCAACCATTTCTTTTTACAAACCAGGTACAGAAATGCTTCTAAGGGACAGGTTAGAATAAAATCTTTTGTTTTTGCCTTGTTGTAAAGCGATAATAATACTTCCTGGAAAATATCACCCGCATCAACTTCAGTTCCGCTATTTTTCAAGACCATTTGTTTTATTTTTCCTGAAAACCTATCGTACAGCTCATTCAGTAAAACAGTATTATTATTTACCAAAGCGTCTATGTATTTCTGATCAGGGTGTTGCATTCGATTTCACTTGTAATTTAAAAGCGGCATAAAACGTTTAGCTCACGTTGTTGATACCTCCAACCTTGCTATGTTAAAGCAATTGCTATTATTTAATGTGTATGTCTTTGTTATTCTCGACTTTATGGAGAAACATGACAGTTTACACAGCTAACAACATATAAGAAATATACTACTTTTTGTTTTAATACTACCGTAATCATTTCCCGTACTTATACAACAACCGCGTCGGTTAGAAATTATTTTTAAAAATAATACGGTTGAGGGGGTAACAGTTTTTAGTCGGGCGGATATAACTATACTTCCGGTTATATATAACGCAGGCATACCAAAATTTTATTTTTTAAATCTAAATTCTCTAAGCATGAAAAAGTTTAATGTTATTCTACTTTTGTTTATTTCATTTTTTATCTTCTCCTGCAACAAGAGCAATGAAGTTGTAGCCCCACAAACCGGCACTCAACCTTCTGCGCAGCCAAGTGTTCCGGAGTTTAATGAAAGTAATTCCACAAAAGTTTCGTGGGATCAATTACCTGAAAAAATGAAAAACGCGATTCCTATTGACACTGCCTCACCGGTTGCAGCCAGGAGTAATGGGGCAGCCCGGTCCTTGTATTCCCAGTACACTTATTCAACCGGGCCCTGGGGCGGCAACGGCGGGTCTTATTACTCAATAGCACCGCCTAATGGAAGCAGGATCTACGCTATTGCCATCCGCAGCGGTGCCTATATCGACAGGCTAACAGTTTGGTATGTAACCAGTAACGGAACTATATATGTGGGTGGCAACACTGGAGGCAATGGCGGAGCTTATTACCTGCAATACTTCTCAGCCGACGAATATATTTATGCTGTTACCGGCGGAGCTTACAAACTTGTAGACCGGCTGACATTTTATACCAATAAAAAGTGGTTCAGGTACGGAGGATCAGGTGGCGTTCCTTTTCAACCATATGTGCGTCCCAACCACCAGATACTTGGATTTTACGGCAGGTCAGGGATTTATTTAGATCAAATAGGATTTTATATATATTCTATCTGACCTCAGTATCTTTCTAAGTACTGCAACACCAAAAGAGAAGAACCGGAAACAAGTCCAAGGCCCATTAGAGACGTAATTATCTGCTAAATCAAGGTTGGAACTTAACAGGGGCGGTCTCAAAAACATGAGGCGGTCCCTTTTTGTTTACTCTTTGCCCAATAAAAAAAAGGCGGCGCGTCTATGTGCCCCTTCCCACGCAAAAGTACAATCCTTCATGAACCGCAGTACGCTTCGGCACATGAAGTGGGCGAACGTTTTGCAATTAATAAATTAATTGCAAAACAATTCGCCATGAAAAAGAAATCTAAACAAAGTTATTCTATTCCATTGCGACTTCATCGAGTTGCAGGGATTGATTGT
>JAQBNO010000030.1 GCA_028288485.1 Segetibacter sp. | reverse complement strand
TATAAAAACCGAGGAAGAGTTGTGTAATAATTTTCATGATTTTTTCAAACAATCACTAGTTGTTTTTTCTACATAATTCTTAGTTAAATGAAATTGGTGAATTAGAAATTAGAAATCAGGAAGTGGGAATTTCCGATAGATAATTTTCCGTATTCATCGTTTTAAGCTTAATCAATTCGTTTTACCTAACGTTGTCTCCCTGAGCTGGTGGAACGGTTCTATTGCTGCTACCGCAAAAAGGCTTCCACAGGATCAGCATGCCCGTGATTTTGTAGATTAAGTGAATATACATAACTGGCGTATTACGTAACAGTGTCATCCGAACTTGTCCCAAGGTTCTATTACTACTACCGCCACGAAAGCTTTAACACGCTCAGCCTGAAAGCGTATTATAGATTAAGTGAATGAAATTGAATTTTCAATAAACGAAGCGGTAGCAAAAGGTTTAGGGCAAGGAAAAAAAGCAGCAAGCAAGCGTCGCCATTTTTCTTCTTTGCGCACTTGTCTTCCTTTGCGTCTTTGCGTGATATTTAATCAACGGCTTCACCAACAACTGAACACGGGTATAAACTAAAATGATACCGATTAAAATTCAAGAAAAGTTGAATAATGATTTGCAGACAAACGGAGCGTCGCAACGATGAATCATAAAAGCGTTACAGCCGAAAACAAAAAACATTTTAAATCAGTTAACTGGAAATATAAGTTGGTGATGTATCGGTCATCATTACTAATTCAACTTCCTGGCACTAGAATTTTTTATGTTGTCGCAAACCATAAAGGAGATTTATCATCGGGATTGCCGTTATAACTAAAGAACAGCTCCTCTCCTTTTTTCACGGATTTTATAGTACGTACCGTCATATTACCGCTTTCATAGTCCATTTCGTACTCGCAATTGGGCTCAAAAGAATGATTGTACATCGATACATAACCGAGCGCCATTGCGCCTTTACGTTTGCTTTTGCCCCACTCGAAAATATAGTGGAACAGTTTTGTTCCTTCAATCTGCTTTCTTTCTTTTGGGGTTAATTCGATAACAGGAGAAATTTCGATATCGGTACCTGCAGGAATATTTTTAGTAGTAAAAACACCCCGTCCGCGGTTTTCGGAAGGAGCAATAACAAGGAATGGTAATAGCATATTTTTTTGTTGCGGCCGAAGTTAAAGAAATTGAAATCACTAAATAAATAAACCACTCAAATACTTAATTTGCAGGATGCAGCGAGAAGATATTGAAGAATTAAGCATACAGGAACAGTTTGAGCAAATAATTGCTACGGAAGACAAACTTGCTATCCGCGATTTTTTGGATGACCAGAATATAGCTGACGTTGCAGAACTGATAAATGATTATCCTGATTATGAAGCACAGATAATTGCCAACCTTTCCATACATCGTGCGGCGAGTACGTTTAAGATACTCGACTTCCCTACACAAAAAAGAATTGTTGCAGACCTTCCCTCGTTTAAAACTGCAGAATTATTAAATGAATTGCAGGCAGATGACCGGACAGACTTTTTGGAAGACCTGCCAAAAGAAGTTTTGAGGGACCTGATAAAATTGTTGGATCCAGAAGAAAGAATAATTACTCTTTCACTGCTTGGATACCCCGACGATAGTGTAGGCAGGCTAATGACCCCTGATTACGTTTACGTATACGAACACAACTCGGTAGCGGAGGTATTCCAGATAATACGCAAGTATGCGAAAAACACCGAAACCATCGACGTGATTTATGTGATTAACGATAAGGGCCAGTTGATGGATGACCTCCGTATCAAAGAATTTATCCTGGCGTCACCGGATAAGTTGGTAAACGAACTGATGGATGAAAGAGTGATCGCTTTAAAAGTTACAGATGACCAGGAATACGCTAACCAGGTTTTCAAAATGAACAACCGGGTAGCGCTTCCGGTTGTTGATGACAATAATGTTTTATTAGGCATTATTACCATCGACGACATCCTGTGGGTAGCACAGGAAGAGTTTAGCGAAGACATGCAAAAAATGGGGGGTACTGTTGCATTAAATGAACCTTATCTTGAAATGCCCTTATTTAAGCTTTTCAGAAAAAGAGTGGGCTGGATGATCGTATTATTTCTTGGTGAAATGTTGACTGCGTCTGCCATGAGTGCGTTTGAAGACGAGATTAAAAAAGCAGTTGTTTTGGCTTTGTTTGTTCCCTTAATTATATCCAGCGGCGGTAACAGTGGTTCGCAGGCTTCTACATTGATCATACAAGCTATGGCTGTTGGTGAGATAACAATTGCAAACTGGTGGCAGGTATTGAGAAGAGAAATTTTAAGCGGACTGATGCTTGGAAGTGTATTGGGTCTTATTGGCTTTATCCGCGTCGCCGTTTGGCAACAGTTCACAGATATTTACGGTGAGCATTGGTTTTTTGTCGGTGCAACCGTCGGCGTTTCACTTGTTGGCGTTGTTCTGTGGGGCACCTTAAGCGGTTCTATGTTGCCTATGATATTAAAACGTCTCGGTGCCGACCCTGCAGTTTCCTCGGCGCCTTTTGTTGCCACACTCGTTGATGTTACAGGATTAATTATTTATTTCAGCGTAGCTTACCTTTTTCTACAGGGATTATTATTATAAGTACAGCTGGAATGTAGAACCAGGATTTACCGGATTATTCAGATGAAGAGAAAATAAAATACTGGAAACAGCCTGGATTTTTAATTGAAAAACCCGGGCGAAAAAGGATGAAAAACGTTTGTATGAGGCATTAGTAAAAAGAGTGGCAACGGTTTAAACGACAAATACTTTTTATCCCCACAAAAATAAAAAAAGCCTGGCTCAGAGATCGAGACAGGCTGGTATAGGTTCAATAAAAAGCTAAATTAGAAAGGCCACAGACAGATAATCACAAAATTAGAAACTGTTATTAGTAACTGCAAGCAATGGTTCGGGAGTAGCAGGTGTATAGGTAGCAAGGTAACCCGCCTCAGTCTCATGTATTTCGAAGACCATATCACCATCTTTCCATTCAAGTACATCAATTACATCTCCAACAGGCATTCCGTATTTTTTAACATAATCTGCCAGTAATTTGGCCCCGTTGTGTTTATCCAATTCAAGCGAAAAACTTGTTATCGTTCCGTTGTCTGAAACCAGGAATGCATCTTTAATCTTAACATTCTCTACTTGTACTGTATTTATTTTTAAATAATAAAAGGTTACCTCATTCGATAATTTCCTGCTTTTATTATTAAGAAACTTATTCACGGTATTAACACCAGTTCCGAATTTTAAGGTTTCGGGTTTTAATACACTTTTATTTACTGGCTCTCCGGGTGTAGCAAGAGAAAACAAAGGCAGCATCAATAAACAGGTTAAAAGTTTCATATACTTTAGATTAGATAACAAAAATAGGTTAACCGGTTCCCTTTAATCTTTTTTTAAGGGTTTTATAATAACCGTATAAGACATACTTAAAATAAAGATGATTTCAGAAAATTAAAGGTTGCTTTTTAATCAATTCTTAATAACGCCGGACGCGGCTTTTTCCTTTACCTTATTCACCTGGCCCACATATTATCTTATGACAGCAGCTGTTTTCAATAACTTGAGCGCATGGGAGAACATTTACGACTTTTAAAAATAATTTTGGTCCAAGGCGGATGTTGCAGAATGGGCAGTAGGTGAACGAACTGCGACGCAACTATGTTCGAAGAAAAAAATAATGCTTGTACGAAATAAAAAAAAGATCTTCCGGTAACAGAGTAATAGTTATATATATACATGGTAGACTTACAACTGCAAGACATTTATATTTATCCCATCAAATCGTTGGGAGGTTTATCAGTTCAAGAAGGTGAAGTACAGGAAACCGGGCTTCGATATGACCGGCGGTGGATGCTAACTGACAAAGAAGGAAATTTTTTGTCGCAAAGAACGCATCCTCAAATGGCACTTCTGCAGGTAAGCCTGTTGCCGGGCGCTTTAATGGTCGCACATAAAAAGAACATAGTGTCGCCAATTACAATTCCTTTCGATGCCACAACCCGAAGAGAGGTATCGGCAACTATCTGGGATGATGCATGTACGGCGTTAGAAGTAAGTACAATTGCAAACGAGTGGTTTTCTGAAGCATTGCAGGCGCCGGTGCAACTTGTGGTAATGCCTTCAACTACCCGCCGTCTTGTTGATCCTGTTTATGCAAAAAATAATGAGATCGTAAGTTTTGCTGATGGTTATCCTTTCCTGTTGATTGGCCAGGCTTCGCTGGACGACCTGAATGGTCGTTTAGAACACCCTTTACCTATGAATCGTTTCAGGCCGAACCTGGTATTTAATGGTGGTGCTGCTTTTTGTGAAGATTCGATGCATACGTTTCGTATAGGAAATATCACTTTTGCAGCAGTAAAACCTTGTAGTCGCTGTGTTATTACAACAACCAGCCAGGAACTGGCCACGAAAGGAACAGAACCTCTTAAAACCCTTTCCTGCTACCGCGCTGTAAAGAACAAAATTATTTTCGGGCAAAACCTGTTACATAGCGGCAGCGGCGTTATTAAAGTCGGGGATAAACTTACCGTACAACAATGGAGGTAGTCAAAAGATGTAGTTGAATGATGAAGAATTATTTTTGAGCAGGCATTTGGATTACTATTAAACATGGTTGACTGACCTGAATCGGTCCGACACTGTCACTCTTCGGGGCGGTGGTTGAACGTAGAAAATAACGCGAATGAAGGGTCTGATTAAACGATTTAGCGGTTCGATGAGCCGAAGCTTAAACTGAAACAATCTTTTGATTTCTTCCTTCTATAAACCATTAAAGAAGACCCGTGCATAATCCTTTTGTAGTAGCACTTTTTATAAGATCACTATCCCGGTAACTTCGGCTAAGTCTCTGCTTGCAAATTATGAACGTGAGTACGCTGCTTTTCCAGTATTGATGCATTTGTTAGAAGTGAATTACGAATAGAACCTTTTCTATCTGCCACCTCCAACTGGTCATGGCACAACTTCATTTACCTCTGCAATTTCAATTGTTACACGATATCGCATTACATTTTCTTCTCCCCTCTTGCATTTTATAATGATTAGCAATACATTTACGCACTCAGGCTTCTTCAATAATCTTATCACGAAAAATCCTTCCAATAATTAATCAAGTTGGGTATTTATTTTTTTACCGGAGATTATGTCGACTTATTATTAGTCTGTAGCCAAATCTCCCTTTAATTGTCCCCGGCTTTGAACGTTTCTTTATCTCCTCCGCTAACAGTGTAGGAGTGTATCAA
>JAQBNO010000114.1 GCA_028288485.1 Segetibacter sp. | reverse complement strand
GTTCCCTTTTGGGTTTGCTTTCTTTTTGTTCTAATAGCCTTTCAACATTGTTTAATTTCTCCAATAATTGGCTAACAGCGTGAGGAAGAGAATCAAATGTGAGCGGCTTTAATTGATGCTCCTGAGTGACATTAAAGTGGTTGAACATTTCTATTTCATTTTGTGTTTGGAGACACAAAGATGATGATGTTAGTAGGTTTTAAAGGGCGTTTGAATTCCACATCACGTTCAAAAGATGTAAAAAACGCGCAGGAATCAATACAGGCAAAGCGTTCGTAAGTTTGCCACATAGTTTTACCGCAAATTGTTAAATAGAAAATTTTAAAATGAAAAAAATTTCATTAGGCATTGCGGTAAAGGGGTATTATAGCTTTTTAAATGCTGTCAACGCTTTAGTTACTTCCCTTTTACTTTTATCCTCAAACCCTGCTAAGTAATTCTGCGTAGTTTTAACATTGCTATGTCCTAATGCTTCACCGATGAATTCTGTACTCGCCCCGCTTCTCTTAAGTATAGTTGCAAAACTATGACGGGCAGCATAGGTCGTCACATCGCCTTTTAAATTTAATGCTTCGGCTATTACCTTCATATGGTCATTTATTACCCGAGTAAACTGCTGTATCAATTGCCTTTGCCTTTCAGGTGTAAGTCCTTGTTTCAAAACCGGAAAAATGTATGTATTCCCATCATCAGGTTTATTTCCCCACCTATTAATAATTTCACGCATATCTTCTGTTATTGGTACCCTGATATGTTCAACATTTCTTTTTGTATGGGCTGTTTTTGCTCTTTGATATTCTAATATATCATCCTTAATATTATCGTACTTTAACAAGCACAAGTCCTTAACATTAATGCCGTTGCACAGGTACATAAAAAACCAGTAATCTTTTGCTTTTTCTGCCGACGTACCCCCCTTTGGTTTGTAATAATATATCGAAGCCAAGTCCTCTAATGTAAGGGATTTTTTTATGTTGTTCCCTGTGGGTATTTCATATCTTCTTTTCCCAAAAGGATAAAAATCGGTTGTTATCGATCCTTCGGAAATAGCATTGTTGAATAAAGCACGAAGTGAACGTAAATACATGCTAACCGTGGTCACACTATTGCCGTTATTAAGCATCCATCTTTCATACTTCTTTAAAAAATCCACATTAACGTCTGTAAATTTTGCGCGCGGCATAAACTTATTGAGGCTACTTTGAGCACACTCGTATGAAACTGCGGTGCCAATTCTACCTTCCTTTCTAAAGTCCTCAGACTGCTTGCTAAACGCCTCATTTAGCGTGTTACTACCAATTTTAGTGGTTAGGTATTGCTTTTCAAACAATTCCCACTTAAATATCGGCAGGTCTTTTATAATATCATTAGCTTTCTTTTCAGATGCTTGTAACCTTAAAGAAATGTCTTTAAACTCTTGGCGCGGTCTATTGCCTTGCGTTTTTTCAAAGTCTTCAATGGATAAGGAATAAGGAGTTGGGTAATACTTTTGTTCCCGGCTATAAGTTATTCTCAATTTAACCGGGTAAGTGCCGTCCTTTATCTGTCTTCTTGTATCGTGAATAATTGCAGTTGTCACTTTCATATTGCATGCAAGGTATTCTATTTGCATACAATTTGCATACTTCTTTTATAGAAAACAATACAATAACGATAAGTAAAAAAGAAGTAGGTAACGGCCAAATGCAGTACAGTAGACGATTGCAGCTATTTTTTATTATGGATGTTCATTGTTGTTAATCCTAAATAATCTGCCTTACAAGCAGAGGGTCCGCGGTTCGAACCCGTGTGCTCCCACACAGTACCAAAAAGGGTTTCAAGACATTGAGACCCTTTTTAATTTTAGTTGTTCCGACACATTTCCGACACTTTCTCGAATTCTAAACAGTTTTGTCTCGCATTTAACTAATGATGGTCCTCACAGACAAGAGCAAATAAGAAACATGCTCGTTTCCATTTGTTAACGATGAATGTTATGCCTGCCCTCGGAATCTTAGCTAAACGTTCGTGTACCGGCTGAAGCTAAAAGGAGCCGCCCTTATTGGCGACGGGCAGCCTTAGCTCATACATCGGAGTTCAAGCCACTTGCTTATTTTTTCTGTTGCAGATTGACGGCTTTCTTTCGTCATATCGGCACAAGCCATATCCATCAGCCTTCTTTCAAAACCATAACTAAAGCTGACTTGGTCCTCTTCTGCCGGCTTTTCCCGAACTGAGATACAATCCCAGAAAGCTTTGTCAGAGTTTTTGGAACATTTACGGAGAACAGGGCAAAAAGACCTAAGCATGACAAAAGCGTCCAATAATTTATGTTCTTTTAAAAAGTAAGCGTAATCTTCAACTTAGTTCTGAAGGAAGAATTGTATCCAAAAAGCATTATAGACCATGGCCCAGAGCCTGGATTTTGGAATCTGCAGATTTCATCTTGTCTGTTTGGATTAATGCTGGCACAATCAGCTTCCCATTTATATCTTGGCGTTTTTGTTACAGTAGGGGCAGATCCTTTTCTTACACCCAGATCAGCCAGGTTTTTATCATTTATACTGGATTCTTCAAATGCTTTCACTTCCATCTTTTTTACATTCGAGGGAAGATTAATCTCAAAAAGCTTTTTATCACCCTCATTACCCGTAACATATCGATCCATTAAAATTTGTGTTGTGCCTGGAGTACCACTACCACTTCCACTACCACTACCACTACCACTTCCACTACCACTGCTTCCTGCCACTTTTGTTAATGTATAACTTGGGAGGTTATCGGGTTTTACAGTAAGCAAATTACCGTCAATGGTAATTGTGCCGTTATAGTGTCCTCCTCCTAAAGTGAAATCTTTATTAGTTACAGATCCAATCCATGTATTGTCATTAGTTTGTTCCATATCCCTGAAGATCTCAGATCCTAATCCCCATGTAAAAAGGGGCATGGGATTCCCTTCTTTGGTAAAGGTACCATTCCCAAGCTTGTAGGGAGGCCTACCAATGTTCGTTGGACTTTCGGATAAGGTGACTTCCCAGCCATTACTAGTTTTAAAAATCCCCTCAAAATCTAAAGCAAAGTCTAATGCCTGGTCCACTTTTTTACAGCCTAGATTACCAATAAGAAAAAGAGCAATAAGAATTAAGATCCATTTGTTGCCTGCAGTTGATTTCAGTTTATGCATTATTGTTGGTTTGATTTGTTAGCTTTTACCGTGATTAATTATTAGTTGAAGTCCTGACAATTCCAGCTATTTATGAACAATATCCTCTTAGACAACTTTTTTTTGCATGCTTTCAGCTAAGTAGATACTTTCTCCTGTGAAGGAAACTATCTAAATGTTTGTGTGTTGGCATGGGACCTTGCGCCTTCACCCCGCGGTCTCTTTCGTTCGCACAGAGCTTTAGAAAAGACCCCAGCAGGACGAAGATGGACTAAGAGATTTGGGTAAACTGTGCATCATTATCCAATTAACTAATTCTGTTTTTATTTCAATTAACTAATTCTGTTTTTATTTATTGAGTCCATTTTTGAACCCGGTGATTGTATTCATCTAAAACCTAAATGTTGCCAGCGGCATCCACCTTAACATCGGATGGATATTTTAATTGATTTGCTCCAGCTCCTGCACCATTGCCTCCTGCAACCGTTACCCCTGTAGTAGCCCCCGGCACCCATTTCTGAATTCGATGATTGCCCCATCTGGAATGTATACATTGCCCTTTTCATCGACGTCGATACCGGAAGGGGCAAAAAATTGATTCGCTGCAGAGCCGGTTCCATTTCCTGCCGCAATTAATTTTGGGTGCCCTTGCCGCCAACAAATTTGAGAATACGCGTATTGTTATATATCCCCAAGACGAGTTTTAAATATTCTCGACAACATAAAGGTCTCCCTGCGCATCTACTGTCATGCCTTCCACTAAATTGATTTCGCTCAAACTCCCTAGGTCGTTATTGCTGGCAACTACAACTCCCGGAGAAGCTCCGAAGCCCCATTTTATGATCTCGGGAACTGGAGCACCGCCGTATAAACTTGGATCTCTGTTAAAAAAATATAAGTTATTCATGTTGTCCCTACAAATCTTGGTAGGGTAGCATAGGGTTGTCAAATCTCCACAGCGTTGTTTGTACCGCCAGTGTACAGCTTGCCGGCAACAATATTGCTCCTGTTACCCAAAGTCACGGTCAATACAAACATTATAATTTTGTTTAGAATTCTCATTGTTAGTGTTTTGGTAGTTAATCAAATTTTATAGGTTAGCTAGATGTTTTTGTACACGCAAAGTATCTTACCGATATTCATACAACAATACCTAGTTTAGGTATTTTAAACTATGCCTACCCATGCAAAACACCCGTTTCATTGAAAATGAAGATTTTAAGATAGCAGTTTACGCAACCGGGCTTGAAACAGATTTGTATATTTTATTTTTGCATGGCAACTCCGAAAATGCATTAATTTTTAAAAAGCAATTCAACTCTTCTTTAAAAGATAGTTTTCATCTGTTGGCTATCGATCTGCCTGGTCATGGAAAGTCTTCACCGGCAAAAGAACCAAAGGCTGTTTACAATCTGCCCTATTTAAGGGATTATGCCGGTAAACTTCTTGAGCAAATTAATAAACCTGTTGTTTTAGCTGGTTCCTCTTTTGGCGGACATTTAGCTTTAGAGATTGCACATATGTATCCTAAAAATATTAAAGGTGTGTTTATCGATGGAACGCCACCCCTCAGTTCGTCCGCTGATTTTGCAAATGCTTTTTTACCCAACCCTGCTACAGCTTGTTTGTTTAAAGAGAAAATTTCAGATGAAGAACTAAATATGCTGTGTAATGCCTGTATTGCCGATGCCGATTATCTTTCTTTTTATAAAGAAATGGTAAGGGAGACAGATGGTCAATTTCGGTCTTTTATTTTTCAAAGTTTGTTGAATAATGAAATGATGGATGAGAAATCTATAGCCGCAAATAGCGTAATACCAATTGCAATATTACATGGCGAAAAAGATATGATCATAAACCCGGAATATTATAAAAGTGTACCGTTTAAAAATCTATGGCAAAATAAAATACATTTAATACCACACGCTTCTCATTTACCTTGTCTTGAAAATGCTACATTGTACAATAATTTGTTAACCCAATTTGTAAATAACATATGGCAAGACAAATAAAAATAACAGAAGGCAGGGATAGTATTTTTGAATTTTGGGAAGAACAGACCAGTTCTGATTTTAGCCTATACTCATCCTTATTTGCAGAGCAACCATTATTCAATGGTTCAGCAGAGCAATTATTAAAAGGTTCAGCATTTATAATATTTAATCATGCAAATGGAACATGGGAATATGTAAACGAGGAAATGGCAAAGCTCTCAGGATATTCTGCGGAAATGCACCAGAAAGAAGGTTTTAATTTTACATTTAAATATTTGCATCCTGATTATGTGGACTTTGCTTTCCAGGGATCACACCGCATTGTATTTGATTATTTACATAGCACCCCGGTAAACCAAAGAAAAAAGGTTTCTTTCACTAAAGATTTTCTCTACCTTATACATGAAAAAGAGTATGCCAGGGTGCTGCAAAAAGGTATTGTATTAGATATGGATGAACAAGGGGGCATAGTTAGAACGCTACACCTGATTTCTGTGATAGATCATCTTAAAAAAGAAAATAATGCAAACCTTATAATTAAAAATCCAGAAAACATCTTTACCATTTACAATTTTGATAGTACAGAAAAAACTATTACCAGTTTAGGTTGCCTTAGCAAAAGAGAAAATGAAATATTAAACCTGCTCTCCAAAGGATATTCAACAAAAAAAATTGCAAAGCAATTATTTTTAAGTGAGCATACAGTTAGTTCCCATAGGCGAAATCTACTTAAAAAAACCAATTGTATTG
This sequence comes from Segetibacter sp., assembly GCA_028288485.1. Classification (GTDB taxonomy): domain Bacteria; phylum Bacteroidota; class Bacteroidia; order Chitinophagales; family Chitinophagaceae; genus Segetibacter. The sequence continues at coordinate 3,846 of JAQBNO010000114.1, read as the reverse complement.
ATACAACTGCTTTGGTTACTTATGCAAAGATGGTTGGTATTATTTGATAAAAAACCATCCAATCACCCATACCAATATTTCTCACCTGAAGCAAAAGGGGATTCCGGTTTTATCCTTCATTGGGTAAAACGGGGAGCGTTTCTAGATGGATGTGAATGCAAAACAGGTTTTTGTTCCCTTAGCATCTCGCTCACCCGCCGCGAAAGAGAGGTATTAGCTTTATTAATTGAAGGCCAAAATAGTGAACAAATAGTAAAGAACTTTTCATAAGTAAATTAACTGTAGATACCCATAAAAAAAATTCACTCCACAAAACCGGCTGTATTAATACTGCTTCCCTTGTGAATACGGCTATACAAAAAGAATGGATTTAATAACTCCGTTATATGTTTAACAGTAACTAGCAGGAAATTGATTGAAGCCTACTTGAGCAGTTTGTTTCTAATTTATCCTTTCATTTGGTCAAAACTGGAGCAATACTGCCGCTTCGGGGAAGACCGTAAACATCTATAAAAGTCGAACAACTTACTAACCCTGTTGAATAAATTTATTGTTGGCACTGTTTCGTCTTTTGGAATTCAGTCCCTTTCTTCTTTTAGTATTTGGGTCGTTCTTAGAATATTCCCTCTAAACTTAATTTCATTTGCTGCCCATATTCAGAAGCAACAATTCGTCCGTCAGTTGCAAAAGTTTCAGCATCACTTGCATAAATAATTGCGCGGCTTGCATTGACCAAAATTCCACCATCTTTATTTAAGCCTGCTTTAGAAACCTCCGCTAAACTTCCGCCCTGTGCTCCAACCCCCGGTACCAGGAAGAAATGCTCGGGAAACGCTTTTCGTATCTCTGCAAGTTGTTCCGGTTTTGTTGCGCCAACTACAAACATCAAATTATCCGGTGTTCCCCATGCTGCAACTTTCTGCATTACCTTTTCATATAGAAACTGTTGTTCACCTGCTCCTGACAGAACCATTAGTTGTTCAAAATCGTTCGAACCTTTATTTGAAGTAAGGCCAAGAACTATGGTCCATTTGTCTTCATACTCTAAAAAAGGACGGATACTATCTTCGCCCATATACGGTGCAACCGTAACTGCATCAAAGTTGTACACTTCGAAGAATGTTTTCGCGTATTGTGCAGAAGTGTTTCCAATATCACCGCGCTTTGCATCGGCAATGGTGAAATGAGTTGGTGGAATATAATGAACCGTCTGCTCTAACGCCTCCCATCCTTTAAGGCCCATTGCTTCGTAAAACGCCGTATTGATCTTGTAGCTCACACACACATCTTTCGTTGCGTCGATGATGGCTTTGTTGAATTCAAAAACAGCATTAGGATGCGATTGAAGATGCTTAGGAATTTTAGTGATATCGGTATCTAGACCAACACATAAATAGTTTTTTTTGTCTTTAACCTGTTTTACCAATTGTTCTCTGTTCATCGTTTTCGTTTTAAAAAAGCCGGTCCGGATAGTCCGTTATTATCCCGTCAACTCCCAACTCTTTTATTTCTTTCATTTTTGACACCTCATTAATAGTCCATGGTATTATCAGCATTCCCATTTCCCTGCAAGATTCTACAACTGACCGGTTCACCAAAGAATAATAGGGACTATAAATAGTAGGTGTAAATCCAAGTTTTGCTACCTGCTGTTTCACACCACCCAGGTCTTCTATCAGCAAGGCTGTTTTTATTGCCGGGTATTTCCGGTGAAGGTATTGAAGTGTACGAATGTCGAAAGATTGAATAATAGTTCTTGCCTCAATCTTCTTCTCTTTAATTACCTGCATCAACAATTCAACGAATTCACCGGGTGCAGGATGATAGATATTATCAGTAGCCGGCTTGCTCTTAGTTTCAATATTGTAAAACTTAGGAGCTTGCTTTTTAACGGATGTGTAAGCTTCAATACTATCAATTACTTCGGCGAGCCTCGGCTTAACAGTTTTTAATTTCACCTGCTGCAGGAATTTAGAATGCACTTTCATTCCAACATCAAAACGACTAACCTCTTCGTAAGTCATCTGGTAAATGTTGTATTTCTTCTCTTCACTTTCGTTAATATAACTGCCGTCGGGCTTGGTAGTAATTTCATGGTTAAAATAGGTATCGTGACTAAGGATAACCTGTTTGTCTTTAGTGATCACTGCATCCATTTCGAGAGTAGTAACACCAAGGTCAACTGCGTGAAGCATTGCAGGGATGGTATTTTCAGGCATAATACCCCGGCCTCCCCGGTGTGCCTGCCAGTCAAAAGACATAGTTGAAGAAGTTTTGTTGGTTAAGGTACAACCTGCAACCACCAGCAACAGGCAAAGTGACAGTATATTTTTCATCCTTTCTTATTGTTTTCCACGATAACTGCGACTTGTTTTGCCTCACTATCCCGCATTTGCAGTTGTTTAATAATATTTATATAACGCTGCTCATCCCGGTACTCGCCTGTTTAGTGTCTTCATACCAGCTTACACTAACATAAGTATGCGGACGAGTGAATGTTGCAAGTACATGTGAGTTTTGCAAAAAGGCCTTTTGATGATCCGTTTGCTTCATCATGAGAGCCGCCGGGAAATACTTTTCTTCCCGTTCTTCCAGCAACACGGGAACGTAGGCAGCCATAGGACGATTACCTCCATCACAACCGGTTAAAACAACGAATGGATGCCACTGCATAAAATTAACGACTTCCTTTTGATCGTTTGCTTTAAAATAAGGAATGTGGTACATCAGGTAAAAGTAAGTGATGTAGGCTATATCTTAAAAGCAAAATATCCGGGATGCCGACATCCAAAAAGTTCAGACAATGGACAGCCTTCAAACGCTGTTGCATAAAAAAAACCACCGGTCGGGTGGTTTTGGTGTTTTTATTTTCGGCAATCGTGCAATAATATCACGAGTTTCTATTAATCTTTTTGGTGGCGTTATAATTGGTAATACTTACATATGATACCAAATAAAGCGAGGACGCAACCAGCATGACTGCTATAAAAGTGATTGTTTCCATAAGGCAACGTTTTATGGGATTAGATATAATTATAGTAAAAAAATTATGCCAGCAATTGTTATATTTTCTTTAAAATATATTACCTAAATCCTTTTCAGAAGGAAATAAATTTGCGCTAGTACGTGCTGTGCTGTCGAACGTGAAGCGCCAAAGGTGAAAAAAGATAACTCCTTTCAGGAAAATCAATTTTATGTTTACTTTTCACTGGCGTAATTCTTTTATGCCAGCGACGCCCGGTACGTGGCCGAAGACGGATCGCCTCATTTTATGCAGGTTGTTTTATTGAACTAGCCGGACGCCTAAACTATTCTTATCGCTTCATATTCTCCTGCATAGCGAGGATTGAAGCGATCGCCTGCACCGAGAGCAGGTTGATAAAATATCAAGTGATTACTTCGGTGTTACAATAGAAGTTCACAAAGATTTTTCAGTTGAAGCGTGCGACCCTTCGACAGGCTCACGGTACCCTTCGACTTGCTTCAGCGAACGTGCTGCTATAAAAAACTACCTTTGAACCGAGCGTGGCAACGGCTGTAACACAAAGAACAAATGATGGCTACATAAAAAAACTCCCGGATTTCCACCTATTGATAGATGGTAACTTCATTGGTTCCATCACTGCTTTTTACGCCGCGATACATTCCGGCGCTGTTGAAAACGAGGGCGTAATTACCAGTTTTATCTACCCCGATCAAGCCACCTTCACCTTCCATTTTTACCAGCTTATTCAGCACCACCTCGTTACATGCTTCCAGCACAGAAAGCCCTTTGTACTCCATAAGGGCGCTGACATCGTATGCGGCAACTGCCCGGATAAAAACTTCGCCGTGGCCGGTACAACT
>JAQBNO010000105.1 GCA_028288485.1 Segetibacter sp. | reverse complement strand
AACGGCTAAAAGATGTATTGAAAAACATATTTGCCCAGGTAGTACAATTGCTTGCACAGGACGGATTGCTAAGTATAATAGAACTGTATACCGACGGAACCAAGATAGAAGCTAATGCAAACCGCTACACCTTTGTATGGGGTAATGCCATTAAGACCAACAAGGAAAAGATTAAAAAGCCGCTCGACGAGTTATGGCAGTATGCACAAAAAGTAGCTGCCGAAGAAATGAATGATAACGACCCTTCAGGTTTTGATAAAATAGATGCAGAAAAGGTAGAGCAGACGATCAACCAGATAAACGAAGCACTGAAGGGTAAAGAGGTAGACAGCAAGGTGAAACAAAAGCTGAACTATGCAAAACAGAACTGAGAAATGGCACCAAAATTAAGATGCAAATTGTTATTCAGCACACGCTGTGCGACGCAACGGCTGAAGCAATTAAAAACGAAAGCCGGGTCAACAAAAATCCAGGTAAGAACCTAAGCGGGATAACAAATTAGAACTATACTTTTATAAATAGAAATTGTTGAGGAAACTTTGTATAAAAAAAACGCATGGAGTTGATCGTCGACCTTTGTTAATATCCGGTATATTTATCGGATATTAAGTTTCTACATTGCACAATACGATCATGAATAAAGTTTCTCACCGCAAGTTTTTTTCTCTACTTCTCCCTGTTCTTTTCATTGTAGGATTATTTTCTGTAGCATTTAGAAGACCAGCAGGCAACTTCTACAAGGACGCAAGACCAATCATAGACACTGAGCAGAACCGTTTCACGAAAGTGGTGTTGGCCCAAAAGCTGGAGGAACCGATGCAATTTGAAATCTTAAGAGATGGAAGGGTGTTATTTGCAGAACGAAAAGGCAAACTAAAGCTGTACACCCCGGCAACAGGTAAAGTTACTGTAATTGCAGAAATCCCGGTAAGTACTAAATATACGAGCCAGCAAGGGGTGGTAACTGAAGCGGAAGACGGGTTACAAGGTGTGATTTTAGATCCACAATTTGATGAAAATCATTGGATCTACCTGTACTACTCGCAGGCAGGAAAGGAAGCCAAAAATATCGTGGCGCGTTTTGAATGGCGGGGAGATAAATTAGTTGAAAGTTCAAAAAAAGTATTGCTTGAAGTGGTGGTGCAACGCGAAGAATGCTGCCATGTGGGCGGCGGTATGCTATTCGACAAAAACAACAATTTATTCCTAACCACCGGCGACAATACTTTTTCGAGGTCATCAAGTGGCTTCACTCCAATAGATGAACGGCCGGGAGCATATCCGAGGGACGCGCAGAAATCGTCGGGGAATACGAACGATCTAAGGGGAAAAATACTTCGCATTCATCCAGAGCCTGACGGTTCATACACTATTCCTGAAGGTAACCTGTTTCCAAAAGGCACCCCTAAAACCCGTCCTGAGATTTATACCATGGGCAACAGGAACCCCTGGCGTATGACCATCGACAGCAAAACAGGCTGGTTGTATTGGGGAGAAGTTGGACCCGACGGATTTGGCGACACTGTTGGTCGTGGTCCAAAGGCGTACGATGAATTTAACCAGGCCAAACAGGCGGGAAATTACGGTTGGCCTTATATGGTTGCTGACAACAAAGCTTACTGGGATTATGACTTCGCCACCGCTAAATCTGGTGAAAAGTTTGATCCTGCACACCCGTTTAATAATTCGCCAAACAATACCGGTTTAAATGATTTACCACCTGCCCAACCTGCTTTTATCTGGTACCCTTATATTGTTTCAGATGAATTTCCGGAGCTAGGAAGCGGAAGCCGGAGCGCTACCGGCGGCCCTATTTTCCATCTTTCAGACTTCAAAAGTCCTAAGCGCCCTTTCCCCTCCTATTACGAGGGCAAATGGTTTGTTACTGATTGGGCAAGAGGGTGGATAGCAGCCATAACTATTGGCGAAGATGGCAAATACAAATCAATGGAGCGTTTTCTTCCTAACGAAACATTCAGAGGTCCAATAGATATGGACTTTGGCCCAGATGGCGATCTTTACATTCTCGAATATGGTAATGGTTATTTCTCCGATAATCCTGAAGCGCAACTGGTGAAAATAGAATATAACGGAGGTAACCGCAAACCGGTGGTTGAAGCTTCGGCAGATAAAAAAGGAGGAGCAATTCCTTTTAAAGTAAAATTATCTTCCGCAGGTTCTGCAGACTTTGACAGGGATCCGCTTACCTACCAATGGAAGCTAACTTCTAAAAATAGTACAACAAAAGTTTTTAACCAGGCTAATCCCGTTGTTACGATTACTACACCTGGCGTTTATACAGCCCAGCTTACGGTGACTGATGCAAAAGGAGCAAAGAACAGTAAATCGGTGCAGGTAACCGCCGGTAACGAGCCACCTGAAGTGATTTTCGATTTCATGGGGAGTAATAAAAGCTTTTTCTTCCCCGGAAAAAGCATCAACTATTCGGTAAATGTTAACGACAAAGAAGACGGAAGCCTCTCCAATAGAAAAATCTCTCCTTTGCAGGTGGCAGTAAGTATTGATTATCTTTCTGAAGGCTACGATCGAACCGTTATTGCTTCCAATCAAAGAAGTGTTGATGCTTCCGTACGCTTTGCAGGTGCCCAAAACCTCATTGGCAAGAGTGATTGTAAGGCTTGTCATAATGTCAACACCAAGTCGTTAGGCCCGAACTTCACCGCTGTTGCACTGAAATATAAGGGAGACAGCCGTGCAGAAGGTTACCTGGCAAAGAAGATCCAATCAGGAGGCAGTGGAGTTTGGGGCGATGCTGCCATGCCTGCCCACCCGGCCATTTCCAACAACGATGCTACTACCATTGCTAAATATATTTTGAGCCTGAGTGAAAAGCAGGCAATAAAATCGCGGCCAGTGAAAGGAAGTTATGTTGTAGATACTGCAATGAAGGGAGGCAATAAAGGGAACCTCATCTTCAGGGCTGCGTATAAAGACAAAGGGACAAAATTGGCTGCACCTCAATTTTCAGAAGATGTGGTTGTTTTACGCAATCCAATTGTTCCGGTAGCTAATGTAGATAATGCAGGAAGTATTGAATTTGCTCCGGGCAGAACCAGGGCTATGGCTAAAGGATCGGGTTCTTACATTGCTATCAATAAGGTTGATTTAACCGGGATCGATTCAATTGAGTTTGCCGCTGCAGCTTTTGGGGCGATGGGCCCTGGTGTCGGTGGCACGATTGAAATTCATATAAATTCCCCAACAGGCAAACTTATCGGTAGCACTCCCGAAATCACTCCTCCACAACCTGGTTCGGGGCGTCGCGGAGGCCGGGGAGCACGGGTTAAAGCGGGGATTAATGATCTTCGAGGTGAGCACGATGTGTATTTTGTTTTTGTAAACAATAAGGCAAAAAGCACAGATGTGCTGTTATCGGTAACAGATATAAAATTTAATGAAAAACAACGGTAGTTTCACCAGGCTACAGTTGGCCAGTAAGTATTGAGATCAGCGTTCACGATTGCCATATCGGCAAATACCTGTTATCGAAACCTTGCAATAACCTTATTAAAACCTATTACTTCAGTAAAGTCTGAAGTAATAGGTTTTGATTTTAGATCCCCGACCATTTTGTAACAATCATTTTCACTTCACCCAACATCGTTGTGTCACTCACTTGTACTACTGTCACTTTCTTCAACCAAATCGGAATTATTGGTGCGACTATC
>JAQBNO010000032.1 GCA_028288485.1 Segetibacter sp. | reverse complement strand
AGGCACCTAAACAAGAACCGAAACCCGAACAGAAACCCGAGATTAAACCGGAGATTAAACCAGAAACTCCTGCTCCAAACGCTGGCTCGCCTTCACCATCTGCCCCGGCTGCACGAAAAATACTAATTATCAGAAACGAAGGGTTCAAAACGAAGCTGCAAGGAGTGGTCGATGGCCAGAACGATGTGCAGGATTTTAATGCATATTTGCCTGAAGGCGCAGACACAAAACTTTTAGTCAATGGCAGTAAATGGATGTCTCTAAAACAATTGTGTGATGAAATTAGGGGAAGAAAAAAAATAACAATACAGGAAGTTGAGATTCTAAGAGCAGAAGATAACCAGATACAACGAATAAAAGTGAAATACAAGAAAGGCTTGTTTGGTTAAAAGTTTTAATTGATTATTTAAATCAAGAAACTCCGGAAGCCAGAATGAACTGTAAAAGAACCGAAGAGGATTCATTTTCCAATATTTACGATGAGTGCTCTTTCTATTTTCATTACTGATAGTCATTATTCCGGACAATAAGATTATTATCAGCTTCATTCGGAGTTGAAAAATTACAGCGCTTTTTATCTGCTAAATCCAGGCCACTTACATTTAATAAAACCGGTTATGAAATCTAAAAGATTATGCTTTTTAATTTTTGCTTTTATGCTGTTTTACGTGCAAAAGATAGGTGCACAAGGTATAAACGGCGATACTATTTTTGTTAATGCTGATGAAGAAAGACAGATAAAATTTCCATCAAATAACATTGATCCTCCAAAGTGGACTAATACAGCTGTCGCCCCGCCGTATGGGATATCAAAAGCCCCTGGTTCTGTATTTATACATGCAACAGAGGAAAATGCTAAATGCGCAAATTTACTAGTATCAGAAGGGGGCAGTGCACTTCGGTTTCATAAATTTGTTATTTGCTACAAAAAAAATATTAATTCGGAACCGATAGATTATTCAACTATTGAAAAAATAAAAAAACGGATAAAAGAAATTGAAGGACAAGAAGCGTTAAAAAAAGTTGCGGCAACAGAAACACCGAAACCTGCTATAGCAACATCAAGTAATCCACCTGTTGCTCAACCAGAATATTCAACAAAATTAAAAGAAGGTGATGAAGCTATAAAAATTGGGCGCTGGGATGTAGCCCAAGGAAAATATGAAGAAGTCTTACGGGCACAACCGAATAACCCAGAAGCAAAAAGAGGGCTCTCAGAAGTCAAAGATAAAAAAGCAAAAAAAGAATTAGATGAAAAAACAAACGGCATCAGGACGGCTGCTGATAATGCATTTAATGCTAAACAATATGAAGAAGCTGCGGGTAAGTACAAGCAGGTTTTAGAATTAAAACACGATGACCTTTATTCGAATAACCAGCTTGCTTTAATACAAAAAATTAAAGCGGAGAGTCTACTTTTAGCCAACCAAGAAAAAGAAAAGGCTGCTCACCGTGAACAGGAAGAAAAGATAAACGGGGTTAAAGAAAGGGCGGGAAAAGCATTTAATGAAAAACGCTACGACGATGCTATATCTGAGTATAATCAGGTACTGGCAGCGAATCCGAATGATGTATTGGCAAAAGGACGAATTGAAACAATACAAAAATTAAAAGAACAGGAAGTACTTGCGAGGAAACAGGAAAAAGAAAACAACGACCGGGAAGAAAACTTCAAGACATATATTAAAAGTGGAGATAAAGCCTTTGAGAACCAGGAATTTGATGTGGCGAGGGCCGCCTATCTGGAGGCAAAGGGTATAAAAACGAATGATCCTGAGTTAGAGAAAAAAATAAAAATTACAAATGACAAAATATTGTCTAAAGAAAGTGAGGAGGAGTATAAAACGGCTCTTGATCTGGGAGATGAAGCGCAAAAAGCAGGAGATTTTGAAAGGGCAAAAGCAGAGCTTACAAAAGCTTCAAAAATGTTTCCACAAAGAACATTTCCATTAGAAAGGATTAAAGAAATTAATAAGATCGTGGATGATTTAGCAAAACAGAAAATTGCAGAAAAGGAGAAAGAGGCTAAAGAATTCCAAAATAACACCAACTATTTTTCAACCGTTGCAAAAGCAGACAAAGCTTTTGAAATAAATGACTACGTAAATGCGAAAACTTACTACTCGATAGCAGCAAGTTTAAAGCCAACCGAGAGTTATCCCAAAGATAAGTTGACAGAGGTCCAAGTCCTTCTCGAAAACACAGCTAAGGCAAAAAAGGCTAAAGCCGATAGCGCCGCCGCGGCAGCAGAGATAAATACAAAATATATAGCAGCGCTTAAGAAAGGAAGTTCTGCTCTTACAAAGAAGGATTATGCTATTGCAAAGATTGGATATTTAGAAGCAGCAGAATTTAAACCAGCGGAACAAGAACCAAAGATTAAATTGGAATTTATTGAAAAACAACTTGCAGGAATTGATGTAAATGCTAAATATGATTCTGCAATGGCGAAGGGTAATCTTGCATTAGGAGATAAAAATTACCCTTTGGCCCTCCAATTTTACCGGGAAGCACAGAATGCGAAACCCCTTGAAGGTTCTATCCTTAACAACATAAATTATGTTCGGGGTTTAATAGCATCAGATTCAACCCAACAGGCAAATGCGCAACGACAGGCAGAAATAAAAGTACAGGAGGAAGTAATAAAGAAGAGATTTGACCAGGGAATGTACGCGTACACACAGTATGAAATCGCTGCTCAAACAGCAAATTTTGAAGAACAGCTAATATATTTAAAGCAATTTTTAAACACCATACCAGATAATACTATTCTGGATCAACATCGGTTTGATGCCGGCGCTAAAATTGTTTTTGCAAAGAAAAAGATACAAACTATAAGAGAATATCTGGCCAGAACTAAAGGAAGCTCGTATCAGGTGGAGGAAATTCCCTATTTAGACCAGGAATTGGAAAAGAAGTATGAGGCTATCAATTTTACGGCAGCGCCCGACGGGCAGGGTTACTCCGCAACCGATAGCGCAGATTATAATGAAAATATCAAGCTAAGCAAAGAGCTTCTCGCAACAAATGCCCGGCTTGATTTGCTCGATAGCAGTAATAACGTAAAATTGGGTTGCCAATCTATAAGCTTTAAAGGAGAAAAGGCATTCTTTAAGTTTGTTGTACAAAACAACGATACCGAGGAATTTTTAACAGGGGCAATGCTTTTAAGCTTAATTAAAAAGAACGGCGCTACAACTAAAATTTATCCAAGATATGTTTACCCATTTCCAATTATTCTTCCCGGCAAAGGGTTTTCAATCCTGTATGTTGCGAAAGACCAGGAAGTAAAGGATGATGATAAGCTTTCCTTCGAATTAAACGATAGATTGAAAAAGAAAAAACTCACAATTTCTATTCCCGGAAATATTTACAACCAGGAGAAAAAAGCCAAGCTTGCTATGTAAACCAATGACAAGCATCAAAATCTCTACCTAATATATTAGTATGAAACATTTAAATTAATCTATTTATTTTTTACATTTTCCTATTAAAGCCATCTGTCGCGAGAACCGATAATACAACATTTTGCCGCAAAGATACCGGTCGACAACAATGTTGTCGGAGAAGAATCGATGAACGTAATTCGACATGATTTTAATGATGGCAGTATTGTATTTATTGAATTACAAAAGGATCTCAATGTAAAAAACCGTTTTACGAGCGCAGGCAATATTATCAAAGGGATAGGCTGGATAATTGATGACTGGTATTTATAGATTTAGGGTTTGCAAATCATGAGGTCGTTCTTTATGACTCAAACAGCATACAAGGAATTGGCATAGCTGCATTAAAAAACGACGAACCACTTATTCTAAAAGTTCTTATTTCGGAAGAGCAAATTACTAACGCGCTGCATAAACACTGTTGATGTCACGATTAGCCTTATACCTCAAAAAAAGCGGCGCGTATTTAAGAAGGGCGGAACAAATTTTACCAGCACAAGTGAGTGACACAACGATGTTGAATAAAGTTGTAAAGCCTGCTAACAAAAAAATACCGGATCAAGAAAAGAGCATAATCTCATTACTGTTTCAACTATCCCCAACAGATATTTCTGTATACTCCATCAAACAGCCCTCATTTGCCTTAAAGAAAGAAATACTATTAATTTAGCGTGAATTCGCTTATTATTCTTTATATAATGCTATATTTATTTTCATTAACCATGTTGTTAATCAAAGCATTATTGATCTTCCAATAATAATTGAGGAGCAATTATTCTTTTGAAAAAAACCTTACGCTTACTGATGAATAATAATAATGTGCCTGTGCCTTTTTCAAATACTCAAAATTTTACAGCGGGGAAAAAATTTTCGCCTTTTAAATTTTTCCTTGGCATAGCCTTTCTCATTCTTCCGGTTGCTATTTTATTCATTTGGTATCTAAAAATAAAAGAGGACTTGTCGGCAGGCGATGAAGAAAAAATTTTATCTGTTCTTATACTAGCCTGGATAATTGTACTATTCTTCGTTAGAAAAGAGTATAAAAAAACTTTAATTACTTCAATAAAAAAGGGATATTTCAACGGCTCAGAAACATTTCTTAAAAAGAAGATTGTCACAAATTCTCTTGTTGACAAAACAGAAAGTAACAAACCCCTGGAGGTTATTCACTCATTGGATCTGCTGGAAAAGTCGGGGTATAGTAATTACGAAAATGTGTTATTAAAACATTTAAATAACCCAGTTGCAGAAATAAGGGATTTTGTTATATCAAGGATTATTGCCAATAATATTACAACTGCCTTGCCTGCTATTAAGCAGCACCTTGAGGCCACCTGGGAAGAAGATCTAAACCCAAAACTGGTAGAAGCATTTCACTATCTCAACAGCGAACCAGTAACACATGAATACATGGCAGCTATACCGTTGAATCATACCGTAGAATATCAAAAGGCAGCGATGAAAGGATTATTACAAAAACAGGATGCAGGAACAAAACACCTGGTGTTTGAAAGCTTAATTCAGATCGCGGCCGGCAGCATTGATCAGAAGATAATGGTGCTTGAAGTTATCACTGATTACAAGGGTGAAGACTGTACACAAGTTCTGCAAACTTTGCTAAAAGATAATGAACCTGTGATTTATAAAAAAGCTATAGAAACAGCAGGAAAAATTAAAAATACAGAACTATTCGATGAAGTTGTAGAAGTAACCGTATCAAAAAAAGCATATCATTCATTTAAACGTTCAATTTTCTTTTATGGTGATGATGTTTTTTCAAAAGCTTCCATTAGGAACCCTGCTTTACCTGCTGAATTAATTTGCTTAATAATTAAAAGCACCGGCAATATAAAAGGCGAGAATTCAACAGGTTTCCTGGTTGAACTCTTAAAAAGTAGAAGCAACTATTCCAACGAAGTAATTGACGCTTTGTGGCTGAAAAAATCAAAGCCAGCACCAGATGCAGTTAGTGTAATTAACGATTGGGCTACGAAGAAAACCGAACAGATAAAGCATAAGGGAACTTACCTGCAGGAAGTAAATAATATAGGTGAGCTATCGTTACTACAACAGGCCATGCTGACGGAAATAAGAAACGATATCCAGGTGTTAGTAAAAGCATTTGCTGTACTATATGATCGGAAAAGAATAGATAGCTTCGTTGAATCAATTTACTTCGGAAAGACCCATAAAGTTTCCGAAGATCTTCAAAAAATCGCCCCTGTTATTCCTGCAAATTACTTTACCGACCTATATTCCCTGGTTCAGTTAATCGATATTTCCGGTACCGGGAGAACGGTTGATACAAAAACCGATGTTTCGCGGGTAGAAGCAATAATCAAAGAAGTATTAAATGATAACGTTGCAAACTTCAGCGAATGGACCAGATCGATTGCTATTTATATCCTGCCCAAATTAAACAATACGGAATTTTCATTGAACGTTCTGCAAGGAGATAGCTCGAAAGGAGAACAGCTTTTTAATGATACAAGAAGTGATGTATTAACTCTATTAAATAAGTAAAAAATGTTGCTGATTGAAAAGGTTTTAATGCTTAAATCATCGGAGATATTCCAGAACACACCGGAAAGTGAATTGGTGGAATTAGCCTCGGTACTTGAAGAGGTTTATGTGAATGCCGGCAGCCTGCTATTTTCTAAAGGTGACACAGGTACCTGTATGTATTTTATTTGCAACGGTACCATTAGAATTCACGATGGACCTCATACCCTGGCAGTTTTAGGTGAAAATGAAATTGTAGGAGAATTGTCGGTACTGGATGCTGAGAGTCGTTCTGCAAGCGCAACAACCTCAGAACCATGCATTCTTTTAAAACTTGAACAGGAAGATTTTTACAGGATCATGATGAACAATCCTGATATTTTTAAAGGCATATTAAAAACACTGTGCAGGCGGCTTAGAGCTATAAATAAAAGAAGCGTATTGCTCGAACAAACACAAATTATGTAAGTATTTTTATTTTTATTACCTCTAGATGTTTTTGTTTTTTCGCTTCCCTTCGCCCTTTTGAGGTGTTGGTAAAGTAACAATGACCTTCGAGGAATCGTATTTGTAATAAGTTCCATTCCGTGTCATTTTCAACAATTTTCTGATCCCTGAACTCTTTGTATAAACCAGTGCCGATATTAAAAAAATCATCGCGACCTAAATAATCGAGATCGGCATCGCACATAATTTGCTCTAATACATTTCGTGGCTTTTGCGGAACCTTTGTAGCCTTTATTAAATTACAAATTGTTTCGGTCTGCCCTTCGGTATAGCCAAATACAGGCAACTCGTGTCGTACTATTTCACAGCTTCTTTCTTCGTGACCTGTGTAAACCGTAATAAACCCGATATCGTGATAGAGAGCAGCCGTTTGTAGAAGCAGAAGGTTTTCAGCATCTTTTATACCTTCACTTAGCGCAATTTCATGTACCTGCTCCAAAACGTCCAAAGTATGGGCTACATTATGATAGGTAAGATCAGTTGACAGTTCTTTTTTTAGCCTGTCAATTACATGTTTACGAATTCCTTCGAATGATGTCATGGCTGTTACTTAAACGGCTTGTAGTTTATATATTTAGAGGCAGTCTTCTTTATCAGTCTTCATCTTACAGTGCGTCTTCTACAAAATACATGTCCAGTTCGCCAATACCTTTCGCCATTATTTTGCCTCTCCACGAACAAATAAAATCGCTTTTAACTATTTCGTAGGTTGAGCCAGAGATATTTATTTTTCCTGGTTCACTCGTGCTTTCCATCCTCGAGGCGATGTTTACCGTATTACCCCAGATATCATAAGCAAACTTCTTTAAGCCCACAATCCCGGCAACTACAGATCCGGTATGTATACCAATTCTTATTTCAAAAGCTGCCTCACCTTTAGCTTCCTTTTCTAATTTGTAGCTGTGCATAAATTGCCTTAGTTCAATAGCTGCTCTCACCGTATCTGCTGCATGTGTTTCATTCTTCACCGGTAAGCCGCCTGCACACATGTAAGCGTCACCAATGGTTTTGATTTTCTCTATCCCATATTTATAGGTTATCGAATCGAACGCACTAAAACAATAGTTTAGTTCGGCGACCAATTGTTCCGGTTTCATTTTTTCACTTATTTCTGAAAACCTTTTAAAATCAGAAAAAAGCACCGTGACCAATTCGTAATTTTTGGCTTTTGCAAAACCGGTTGCCTTTAATTCCTCTGCAGTTTCTGCCGGAAGAATATTTAAGAGAAGTTCATCGGTTTTTTTCTTAGCTATCATTAATTCGCTCGTTCGATCCTCCACTTCCTTCCTTGCTTTACCCAGGTCATTTACCATTTTATTAAATGCTACCCCAAGTTCTCCAATCTCGTCCCTCGATGTTCCTGAGACTGTTTGTGTAAGGTCTCCCTCTCCTACTTTGCGTGCAGCATCGCGCAGTGCAAGTACAGGCACAGAAATATTGCGGGCAAGCCAAAATCCAATGATAATTCCAATTGCAAAAACAACCGCGCTTACAATAATTGAAGTAAACCTTATCTGCTTTTTTGCCAGCACAATTTCCGCCGTTGTAAATCCCAACATGATCTCTCCACTCATTTGCGGTGTTACAAACGGAGACTTTTTTATTATGATCGAATCGTTCGATTTTGCCGCTACATCAACTGTTATTGACTCTGGAAAGGTCTTGAAAACGGTGGTTTCCACCTTGTATTTCGTATGCTCGTCGTTCCAAACCGTATCTTTCTGCAGCATACTTATATACAGCAAATGAGGGTCTTCCTTTACAAAGTCCATTGCTGTCTGCACGCCCTCAAAATTTTCTTCAGTAATGGCAATTTTTACTCCAAGTGCTACCGTATTTGCCAGGTTTTGCACTTCCTTATTGTAATTCTTCAATAAGTATTGCTCCTGTACAGCAGGAAAATAGACAAGAATAAAAAAGGCAAACATCAACACAACAGTAAGAACTGTCATCCAGATTTTAGTCTTTACTGTTAACCGCATAATTTAACCAAGTTGTTTTTACACAGATGTTTCTAAGGATTCATAACTGCTATAAGCCGGGGATTTTTATGGTACCAGCATCAGAACGCCCAGAAACATTGTTGCGTCGCAATCACTTCATCGGCATACCTGATAGCAGCCTCAGCCTTAACTGCAATTAACCCTCCACTACTGCCAACACCTTTGGTAGGCTGCCTCTGCCAGGGGGGGTTCCCCTAAACGCTACTTCCTAAATTATTAGAAACTCCTTTCTGCTTCTGGCTTCTTACTTCTGCCGTCCGCCCTCTGCCCTACCCCTTAAACCTACCTCCTTAACCTACAACACCCTTTTTCCATCAACCATAATTGTTTTCTGCGCTATTGTTGGCGCCTGGCCTATTATCCCGATTGCTCCCGCGGTCTGAACAACATATGCTTCGAGTTCACTTGCCGAATTAAAAAAAGATGGCGGATCAGCTTTCCCCTGGAAAACCAGCGCCAGCCAATATTTGTTTAACTGATCGCCACTCATATTGAAGACCTTTTTGCTGGTTGCAGTGCCTGCAGGAGTATTGGTTTTCATTAACGCAATTACCACCTTTGTTCCATCACTCCAGCGCTGTTTCTCTCCTTTAAGAATAGACTGAAGTTGTCCTATTTTCAGTTCCGAAGGCGGTCCTTTACGATTGCCAATAACAATAAGAGATTCCTGGGAAAAAGATGCGGCAGAAATAAAAAGAAAGATGATGGATACAAAATAATATTTGAAAGTTGTTCTTTGCATGGATTGTTTTTACAGGTGTCTGATTAAAATCCAATTGCAAATTGAGCCATTACTTTATCAGCCTTCCCTGTCATAGAGATGTTCGAATGCTGAAATTCGAGCTTGACTACCGACAGGTAATTGATTTCGTAACGAAACCCGGCAACAAAAGAAGTCCTGTCCGGATGGTGATAATATACTTCACCCGACTGCGAGTTAATGTTATCCATCCTGATGTATGGTACAAACTTCTCCTTTATTTTATACCCTGCATAAAAGTATCCTGCAAATGTTTCTTTCGTTCCCGTGGTGTCTGTATGATTAGAGGTAATCGATGCTTCGGCTAGAAGCTCAAATTTTTTTCCAAAATAAGCAACGGAACCGCTGTAAAGGTTTTGATTTACTTTCCAGTTATTAATTTGCCCTCCGTGCATTTTTGCACCTTGTGCTATTACGTCGTTGTAATATGTGCCACCTAAGGTCAGCCCTTCTTTAGGACTGATACGCACGCCTGCAGTTATTGATTTACGTTTATCATTATCCCCTAAAT
This sequence comes from Segetibacter sp., assembly GCA_028288485.1. GTDB lineage: Bacteria > Bacteroidota > Bacteroidia > Chitinophagales > Chitinophagaceae > Segetibacter. The sequence continues at coordinate 105,566 of JAQBNO010000032.1, read as the reverse complement.
CGGAAGCGCCTAATCCATTACCGATCATAAAATCATATCCAAATTTACTTTCTCCAAGGTTCTGTCCCTGGATGCTTAATCCTGTTGTATGTAATGGTATAATTTCAGCTTCGAAAAGCAAGGGCCTTTCAATGGTGGGAAAAAATACACGCCCGTGATGGTAGGTATAATTCCAGTAATTAACCGGAGTATGGTGTTTACCAAGAAGCAGGTTATGATTTCCGTGAAAATTATACTTCAAAACAACGCGTTCAATACTTACGTCGAAAGATGTGGGTGACCCTAATGAAAATTTAAATACACTTTCACCTAAAAAAGAAATGCGGTCATTTAGTTCCGAAGTTATAAAAAGGTCCTGTTCGCCTAACCCGAAACCGAACTTCCCGTTCTGGCTCGAAGCATAGGCGTCAACAAACCCCCGAATTACAGTGCGTTGACCAAAAGAAGTTTGGCTGGAAAAAAATAGCAATAAAAAAATAACAGCAATAAAAACTTTATTCTGTGGAGTTAACATAAACAATTAGTTAAAACCAAATTTATAATATTATTGACTATTAAAATACATCTTTACTAAAGCCGTACGCAACTGCTTCTCTTTTCGGCTCACTTGCAGGTAAACAGGTGAATATTTAGAGAAGCTTCAGAAATTCAAAGCCAGCTCAAAAAAATTTGAACGTTACGAGCGGAAATCAAAAAACCCGCGAGATAATTACAACAGGGTAAAAAGAACTTCCTAATTTGTACACTTAATAAATATTGTATGTGGATCCGAAATCTTGCTATCGTTTTTTGCCTGATACTCTTTTCATGTTCACAAAAGAAATATAAAAACCCGCACGTTTTAATTCAAACAAGACCTGGAAGTATCGAAGTGGAATTATACGCAGATAAAGCCCCTAAGAGTGTGGCTGCTTTCCTGGCAATTGTCGATTCGGGCCTTTATAAAAATGCCACTTTTTACAGGGTACTTAACCAGGACAATCAACCTTCAGATGCTTTTAAAGCCACACTTATTCAGGGTGGGTTGTGGAGGACAAAAAGGCAAGTGGCTACAGCCTTACCAAGAATACCACATGAAACAACGGAGCAGACAGGCATCTTACATGAAGACGGTGTTATATCATTGGCGAGAGTTGAACCGGGTAGTGCAACCAGCGAGTTTTTCATTTGCCTTGGTGACCAACCGGGCTTTGATTATGGAGGAGAAAATAACCCTGACAAACAGGGCTACGCAGCTTTTGGTAAAGTGGTAAAAGGAATGGATATAGTGAAATTAATCTACAACCGACCTGAAGATGACCAGTATTTTGAACGGCCTATATTTATATTTGATATTATAAGGTTATAATTTAAAGCAGTAATTTTTAATAATATTTTTCATACACCTCTTGCCTGATCACCTTCACCAACTGTTCATATTCTTCTCCTGTACCAATAGATGTGGAAGACACCAGTTGCAAGTGTAGTAAACAAAATGATCATAGGAGGGCGTTACCAGGAATCTCTACATCCAGGAACTTTTAGTGTAATGCCATTAGAAGGCAAGAGTATCGTTGGCTACGACAATGCTAAAAAGGTGTTCGTAAGCAGTTGGATCGAGAATATGGAACAGGAATTATGTTTATGGAAGGCTCCCGGGATGAACCTTCCGGATCTATCACATTTGAAGGAAAATCAACAGATCCTGTTTCAGGAAAAGAAATAGATTCAAATACGCAGTTAATGCAAATGTTTATGACCGAGCACGGCAATGAATTTAAGCGTATGGAGATCAGGTTTAAAAGGAAATAGGACATAAGAACGCGGACTATTGGGTTAGCAGTTGTCAAAATTTCACGACCAATAATAATCAGCGATTTTATTTAAGGAAATAATGATTTATCGATGTTAGGGACAATCCTTAAAGCGTTTTTATAATACACTTTTCTAAGTATTTCGTCGGGTAATCCCATTCCATACATTCGCCAAAAGGCGTGGTACTTTTTATGGTAAGGAAAGTATTCATCTTCTGTTTCCAACACCCTGAAGTAGGTTGCATATTCATCCGGGACCCAACTGTCTTTTCCAAACAAGATCCTGTCCTGGTATTTTGTAAAAAATGCTCTGGCTGCTTTTGGCTGCCGGCCCAGTTCTGCGATCACCGCCCCGAATTCAACCACTACGTTTGGCATTTCATCCATTAACTGAGAAAGCTTAACCAGGTCATTAGCATACCATCCAAAGTGAGCTGCAATAAAAGTAGTTCCGCGATGCTTCCTGAACATGCGGTGCTGCTCTTCAATAAGTTGCTCAAAGGGTTCGGGATCTGTAGCGCTTCTTTTCCTGCCTGGATGTGTTACAAGCTCTAGCCATCTTTCATTGCGTTCATTAACAGTATCCCAAAAAGGCTTTGGATCGGCAGTATGAATGATCACCGGAATTTTCAGTTCGCCACATTTCTTCCAAATAGCGTCAAGCCTTGCATCATCTACTGCTACTCTTTTTCCTGTATTATCCTTTACCGAAAAGCCGAGGCTTTTATAGATCTTTAAACCATTGGCCCCGTTCTTTACGTCTTCTTCCAGTTGCTTTACTGCGTTGGCTATCCAGTTAACTTCTCCTATTCCGTCAAAATTTATGTTGGCAAATACTATAAACCGTTTTGGCGCATTTGATCTTATATTGGTGATTGATTGTTTTAAAACATCCCCGTTTTGCCCGCTTAGGTTTACCATCACAGCCATGTTCAGTCTATCCATGTCTTTAACCAGGCCATCAAGGTTTTGCTTAGGCATGTTAAACTGGTGGTTGTGCACGTCAATAAAAGGAAACTTTGCCCTTGTTACTTTATGTTCAGGAACAATCAACGTAGATGGCGGGTCGTACTTTTCGAAATCCATTTTCGCCTGCGCGGTTGTGTAAAAAACAAAAAGAATACAACTAAAAGAAAACAACGCCTTTTTCATATGTTTTATTAATGAGCGCAAACTACTGTATTAGTAGAAAATGTGGCTGAAAATATTGTGAAACTCGAAGCCATTGACGCAGTTAGATTCAAAAGTAAAAGTGTGCGACGCAACGATGATGATAAGATATCTAAATGCTGGCTACCAAAAGAAAACCCAAGCAAATAAAATGAGATGGCAAAAAGGATTACCAATGTTTGAAGGTTAACATTTAAAAGTATGCGGTTTCTTCAATTGGTAACGGCACTATGTGGATAATTTTCAAAAGATTTTTACATGTCCACAAACGAGGCAAAACGCGATTTGAGAATACCAAAAAACTTTGAAAAACGTTGTAGGAAACGGGTGAAAACCTACTATAAAAGTTAGTATTATTGCCTGTTAACATAAACCAATATCTATGAACAAAAGAACGCTTCTATTACTGCTTTTAATGGTATCATTTAATTTTGGCAGGGCACAATTTTATAAATCATTTCTTCCGTCTCCTGAATTTAATAATGCACTTGAAAAAATTGTCCTCGACTTCCGGTTGAATTTTGAGACAATTAAAGGTGAGAACAGAGGACAACAGGAAGAGTTTGAATCGTACGAGTCGACTATAAAACTTCCGGGTGCAGAAGAATGTGTGATAAATTATTATCATTCATTGGCAGACACCACCGCAAGCTGGCAGGCGATGATGTATAGAGGTGAAAATTACAGTGAAGCCTCAAGGACTTATCTCAATGTTTGCAGGCTCATTAAAAAGAGTCGTGTGCATTGGATAGACAGAAGTATCATTGGTTTTACTGGCGAAATGGAGGAGCCGAAAGAAAATGTAAGGTTTGCAACTACCACTTTGGACCTCGACCTGGATGACAGAAGATATAATAGGTTTAAGGCAGAAGTAGAACTGGTAAGTACGTATAGCGGATTTGAAGTGCACCTGAATTTACATACTGTCAGGCCTGCAACAGATGGGGCGGTAGGTTACTAAGCTGGATAACGGGAGATAAACTTATGCAGGTAACAACTACGCAGGTAACAACATTATGCTTTTCGAAAGTTTGCTAAATATATCTTTCATACTGTAGGGTTTTTCCAAAAACTCCTGGATGCCCAATCTTTTCAATTTCCATTTTTCGTAAGCAGACACAGAACCTGAATTTACAACGATTGGAATATGTGGATCCATCCTGTTTCTTATAAATTCAGAAGTCTGGATCCCGTTCATTACGGGCATTTCAAGGTCCATTAAAATAGCGTCGGGTTTTAACCCGGCGTTTAGCTTTTCAATAGCCTCAGCTCCGTTACCGGCGGCAACAATTTTAATACCTGCATTCTGCATAATTTTAGACATCACTAATTGGTTCATCTCATTATCGTCCACGTTCAAAATTAACTTGTCGCGTAACTCGGGGAAACTTTCAGTAAAATCATTTAAGGTCATATTGGATAGTATAGGTTAACGGTAGTACTACGATCAAAAACGGTTCCAACTTTTTTGCCAAAAAACCATCATTTTTTGGAACAAAACACATTACATTAATTGTTGAAGAATATTTAGTTTATAATTAATGGTCTGCCGTTTCAAAAACACCTAATCACTCCAGGTTAAAATATAAAAATGGCTTTTAAGATAAAGAATAGATTAAATATCAAAAACGCCCAAATGTTTGAATAGTGGGGAGTCGGTTTCCCGCTAACAATCCTAATAAAGAGAGCAGCGTCTTTTCTACCGTTATAATGCGGGTATATCGAGGAAAACATAAACGCTTTTACAACCGCGTTACCTTATCAATACAATTGTCCCTTTAAAAAATTGCTGGGTACCACCAGGCAGTGCAACTGTAACCATATAAACATAGGTTCCTGTGGGTGCCGGCGTTCCTTTAACTGTTCCATTCCACCCATGCTGTGGATCGTTTGCAGGAACATTACCAACCTGGAAAACTTTTTCTCCCCACCGGCTATAGATTTCAAAGTCTTTTACCATACTAACGTCGGAACCGGCAAGTATGTAAAAAATGTCGTTCAGCCCGTCTCCGTTCGGGGTAAAAGCATTAGGAAGATTGACAATGCCGCTGGTAATAGTTCTAACAACAGCTGAAGCTGTATCAGTACAGGAATTTTCGTTTAAGGCAACCAGCTGATAGCTTACAGTATGTGGAGGTCGTACAATTACCGAACTGCAATTGAAACATGACAAAAACTGGGAAGGCTTCCACACATATGAACGGGCGGGACCACCGGAAACACTTGACGTCAACACAACATTTTCAAGCCTGTTAATAGTTGTATCAGTAGGTTTAATATTAACCCGGAAAGGAGTAATAACAGTATCAGCAAAATTGTTAAGGTAATTTGTTTCTTCAAATTCAATTGAAGGTATCGCAGCGCTGTTATTTCCTTTATCATTCACAACTGCGTATACATGAGAAGTAGAAGGTGTGTTAATGACGTGCGTGTAAGTATTGCAATTTCCCGGTTTGATTGAAGGTGTGTAATACACCGGCAAAAGCAGATTAGCAGAAGATGAAGATGGAGTGGTGTCGTAAAATGAAACAGGCAGGTTTGAAAAAACAGTATCATAGCTATTATTCATGCAAACCTTGAAAGTAACAATGGTCGAGTTGTTTGTATAACACCTGCTGTCAACGATTTTAACGGTCATATCCGGGGGTAAAATTTTTACATTTGCTGCACCCTTAATCAAACATCCGTATTTATTTTCAGTCTCCATAATTATAACAGAATTGTCGGAAACTGTAACCGAAGGACTATTGCAATTAAGGCAACTCAGGGAGTATCCAGGCGCAGGGAACCACCTTGTAGAAGAAGCGTCGTATATAGTGGAAAGTATCTTAACGGGGAATGCAGTCTTTCTAACTACAGTTGTATCTGCAGGTTGCAGTACTACTTTTTCGGGTGCATAAGAAAAACTGGCTATATTGTTAGAATATTCCTTCTCAAGGAAGACAGTATTTGGTAGCTGAAGGGGAAATGTTGTGCCGGTATCATTAACTGCTGCATAAATGGTTCCTGCCTCGGCCGATTTAATGTAAGCACTAAAAGAATATTCTTTCAATTTTACGGTATCTGCCACTCTAAAAAGGGGTTGTATTAAGGTGGCAGTTGTAACCATGGGGTTTGCATTATAAAAACTAACCATTAAACCCTTAGGGATAACACCTCTTTTGAACGAATTACTGATGGTGAAGTTTACATATAAGCTGTCATGTGCAGCACATTCAATAGCATTAATTTTAATCGTATAGTCGTCGGCGGGAGGAACTTTTATGTCAACAAAAGCAGTGTCGAAACATCCAAATTCACTTTCTGCTATTATTTGTTTTGTGGTTGAGGAATCTGCAATAAGAGCAGTGGTCTGACACGTTGTACAACTTAAGTTCTTTGGACTGCTCCAAAGGTAATTACTAACATTACCCGGCCTTCCATAAGCGCTTAATTGTATTGTATCTCCTGGTTCTAATGTAGCTTCTGTTGGAACCGTTACAACCGTGAATTTAAAATTCGAGATGCTGCTAAAATTGTTAATATAGCTCTTTTCAACGAAGGAAGTATTCGGAAGGGTAACGGGTGTACCGTTCCCCCCGTCGTTAAAAACGACGTACAGCTCCTCCAGGTTATCGACGGGAATGTCAAGAAGATAAGTATTAAGCGGTGCACAACATTGGCCGCGAATAGAATTAGGCGTATAGAAAGAACCTCCTATTTTATGAGCATTGTTGCCTCGTGGATCAGCATCATAAAATGAAATGGGAATGCCTGCGGCTAAAGTAGCATAACCAAAATTACATATCTGAAAAGTAACCTGCACCTTGTTTTTTTGGTAGCAATGTGCAGCAGTTATAGATATAACCCCGTCAGGCGTAGGGTCGGCCACTTCTACGAAGTACGTTCCGGTGGTGTCAATACAACTTCCATTTGAAGCTGCTAGCCTTATAGAATATTTGCCGGGAGTTGGAAATACAAAATGCAGATCTTTCGCCGTACTCACGATTGTTTCGCTCATGCCCGTATTGTTACTCATAATCCATTTAAAAGAATTCGCATTCTCCGAGGTATTGGTAAAGTCTATACTGTCCGTATAGATAGGAGTCTTCGATGCTATGGTGCGCACATCACTATAAAATCTTGCCGTAACCCCACAGTTCACGATAATGTAATCGGTATAACTGGCGAAGCAACTTGTGGCGTTATACGCTTTTAAGGTTACTTTATTTTTACCAGCCTGGGGAAATGAAATAGTAAAATTTGCAGATGTTGAAACTATGACGTCGTTTACAAGCCATTGGTAGGTGGCTGCTCCCCGCGAAGAATTGGTAAAATGAATAGGTTCTCCTGTTTTTGGGTTGGCAACATTCCTCGTGAATTCCGCCTTTATTGCTTCGTCGCAGGGTTTCTGGCACTGCAGCTCCAGTAAACCCGGTCGCTGCGTGGTGATAGCTGCTCTCATTCTGTCTGCCTGGCCCTGGGTAAACTCGTTAGTACAGGCAGGATTTTCATAATCCATGAAATTGGCTATCTGGTCAGGCACATCAATTGTAAACCCCGAGAGCGTATCTGTTGAACAGGAGTTCGTTGGGCTACTACAGGAAGGAGCGGGATATAAGGCAGCATCAGGAGGAGTATCGCAAACTTTATCTCCATCGGTAGCACAGTTGTTATTTTGGCAAGCGCCTTCGAAAGTATGGTACAAACCCAAATAATGCCCCATCTCGTGAGCCAGCAATAGTTGGAAACGGGTCACCACGATACCATCTGTAGTATTGGCCGCTAATGGCAGCGTTGCATAACCTCCTTCACCATGCCGGTACCAGTTTCCACAATAGAAGAATGCAGAAGTCTCTTCATTGATTGAAGAAACGAACCATATGTTTATGTACTTTGATGGATCCCACCTGACAAGGTTCTTCAATCGATCATCTTCGATAGATGGATTGAGGTGAGTTGAAAAAAATGATTGTGTCCTGGTAATTCCGGAAGAGGATCCCCCATCAGGATCTTTTTGAGCTAAACAGAATCTTATTTTCGTATCAACTCCCTTACTGCCAGCATAAGAACCGGTTTTACCGAACGCATCATTAAGATCTTGAAGGGCATTTATAATTGCTTGATCCGATACGGCGAAAGGGTTAAGACTAATAATGTGAAAAACAACAGGAAGAACTAATGTGTCACCTGCAAACGGTCGCTGAGCCATTAAAATTTCCCGGTTCATTTTCTCCTCCTTTGCCTTATAGCCCGGCTCTTGTCTTAAGCGTTGTAACAAATTATCGGAGCGGGACTTCATAGCTAAAGGCGCTGGGTCTGTATAAACGGAACCAAAAAGCGGTGTATTAGTTTGAGCTTTTAGCCCACATGCAATATGACATATAGAAATACATATAATTATTTTTAAAAGACTTCCCAGTGCATTCATATCAATTCCGAAATATGCTTGTTACAAATATTAAAGTTGAATTTACTTTACATGAAAGTAGTTCGTCCAGTTTTTTGGTTTCCGGCTTATCTCCGTTGTTCAACTCCAGGTGTTTTAAGGGATCCCTTTAGCGGTGTCGCGCTACTACCCTATCTTTTCATGCAACTTACATTTCCGCGAATTATCCATACCCCTTTTCAACAAGTTACAATTCATCTTAATTCTGGCAGCAGGAAAAACAGCTAAACTGGTTGAAGCCGTTAGGTAATGGGATAGTTGTAGGATAAACATTAATACCTTTTTTATAAAAGATAATAGTATTAACTACAATGCAAAAACCAAGTAGTAGGATTGGAAATAATGATGGTTTCAAGAATATTATGGATAAGAAAAGCTATTATGGCAGAATTACAAACTGTACCTATTTTAATATCGCGGCTAATCGCTCAAGAAAAGGAACTTGTCCTGCATTAATTTTTAGCCGGGCTTTCTCTAAAGTAAACCATTCAGCTTTATCAACTTCAGCAAAAGTTTGTTTTTTACCCGAGCGTGGCGGCCATTCCATTTCAAAAAAATTACTTCCGATAAAGCATTCTTCAAAATTTGCTGCAACTGCCCATGCAGTTATAACCTTGCCCGACTTTATTCTAACCGGCTGCAAAGGTATAAATTGATTATCTGGTAAAACATTGCCTGTTTCTTCTTCAAACTCACGCTTCGCTGCCGATAAACCGTCCTCTCCTTCTACATATTCTCCTTTTGGGATACTCCACGCGCCGTCGTCTTTATTCTTCCACAACGGGCCACCCGGATGTACCAGTAAAACCTCGAACTCTGAATTACGAATGTGTCTGTAAGCAATTATTCCGGCACTAAGTTTAGCCATTTTACTATTTTTAAACGCAGGAAACAGCCATTTTAAAAGCAAAAGTGCTACAAACCCTTGTATTTATAACTATAAATATGTGTAATTCAAATGCAAAATCGATTAGTATTTTAAATAAAGCTACGTTTGCAATAATTATTCCTTTTTAATTTTTAGGTATAATGTGTTCAATCGATGGCCTGCAATCATCATTTTGATACTAATTATTCAGTTAAATACGCTCCTTCTATCTTTGTTAAAAACTTTTTGAACTTATCAAAAATTTTGCTATTTAAAGTATTGCAGTAATATTGCACGGGTGTATTTGGATGGTGAACAAAGAAATTACAAGTAAGAGTGAGCCCGCCCAAAACGGGGACGATGCAGAATAACGATATATAGTTTGTATCCAAACCCTTTAAAAACCAATGAATGAGTAAGAATTTGTTAATAGTGGAGTCTCCCGCAAAAGCCAGGACGATTGAGAAAATATTAGGAGATGACTTCGAGGTAAAAAGTTGTTACGGACATATTCGTGACCTCGAAAAAGACGATATGGGCATTGATCTAAACAACAATTACCAGCCCCGTTACAAAGTTCCTGAGGATAAACAGAAGGTTGTAAAAGAACTGAAACAAATTGCAAAAAAAGCGAAGGAGGTTTGGCTTGCGTCGGACGAGGATAGAGAGGGAGAAAGCATTAGCTGGCACCTTGCCGATGAATTAGGCCTCGACCCCAAGAAAACCAAACGAATTGTTTTCCACGAGATTACTGCCCCTGCAATAAAAAAAGCTGTACAAAATCCGCGTTTGATTAATATGGACCTGGTTAATGCACAACAGGCTCGGCGTATTCTGGACCGTCTTGTTGGCTTTGAGCTTAGTCCGGTATTATGGCGGAAAATCGGAATGCAACGCAGCCTTAGTGCAGGCCGTGTACAAAGTGTTGCAGTAAGACTGGTAGTAGAAAGGGAAAGGGAAATCAACACTTTCAAAACGGAAAGCAGCTATAAGATTGAAGCCATATTTTCTTCAAATGATATAAATGGAAAGCCTGTAGCTTTTACTGCAGACGGACCGGAGAAAATTGTACAACAGGAAACAGCAGAAAAATTCCTGGAAAGTTGCAAAGGAGCTAAATATACAGTAAAAGATGTAATAGTAAAGCCAGCCAAACGCTCGCCCGCCGCCCCTTTCACCACCTCTACCCTTCAGCAGGAAGCAAGCCGCAAGCTCGGATATAGCGTTAGCAAAACTATGTTAATCGCGCAGAGGCTGTATGAAAGTGGTAAGATAACCTACATGCGTACCGACAGTATTAACCTAAGCGAAACTGCGTTACAGGATATCGAAAAGGAAGTTAAACACAGTTACGGCGACAAATATTATCAGCCCCGGGAATATAAAAATAAAAACGCCAGTGCTCAGGAAGCCCATGAAGCAATCCGTCCCACTTACATGCAGAACCACAGTGTGAACGATGAGGAAGGAAGGAGATTATATGAACTTATCTGGAAGCGTACCATTGCCTCTCAAATGAGTGATGCTGTATTTGAAAAGACAATTGCAAAAATAAATATCTCCACAAATAATGACCAGCTTACTGCCACCGGTGAGGTGATGAAGTTCGATGGCTTTTTAAAAGTGTACAACGAGGGGAAAGATGACGAAGATGAAGAGGATACAGAAGGAATTCTCCCACCGCTAAGAATATCGCAGATGCTTGACTTCAGGGAAATGAGAGCTACTCAAAAATTCACCCGTCCTGCACCTCGCTATACTGAAGCGTCATTGGTAAAAAAACTGGAAGAACTGGGTATAGGCCGTCCTTCAACTTATGCCCCAACTATTACAACCATTATGAAGCGCAACTACGTCGAAAAGCGCGATAAAGAAGGTGTAAAAAGGGAGGTAAATGTTTTAAAGCTGAAGGATGATTCTATAAAAAAGGAAGTCGTTATAGAAAATACAGGAGCTGAAAAAGCAAAACTCTTCCCTACCGACCTAGGAATGGTAGTGACAGACTTTCTGAAACTGCACTTCAAAAAAGTAATGGATTATGGCTTTACTGCCCAGATCGAGGAAGAGTTTGACGAGATAGCAGAAGGAAAGATAAAATGGAGCAATATGATTGATGCCTTCTATAAACCTTTTCATAACAATATAGAAGTTACGCTTGAAACTGCTGAGAGAGCAAAAGGCGAAAGAGAAATCGGGTTTGAACCGGAAACCGGGAAAAAAGTAATTGCCAGGATGGGACGATTTGGACCTATGGTGCAAATTGGCGATACCGGAAACGAAGAGGAAAAGCCACGTTTTGCAAGGCTAAAAGCAGATCAAAGTATTGAGACCATTAACATGGATGAAGCCATGCAATTGTTCAAGCTCCCATTAACTCTCGGCGAATACCAAGGAAAAGAAGTGGCTGTAAACGTCGGGCGCTTTGGGCCTTATGTTCGGTGGGGAGAGGAATTTGTTTCGCTGCCAAAAGGAGAAGATCCTTTAACAGTCGATATCGACAGGGCTATAGAATTAATAGGCGAAAAGCAAACAGCAGACGCTCCTATTGCCATGTATGAAGGTGAACCAGTAACCAAAGGAAAAGGAAGATTCGGACCATTTATAAAATGGAGGGATCTGTTTATAAACATTCCAAGGGCTTACAATTTTGACCATCTCAGCCAAAAAGAATGCGAGGAGTTAATAGAAAAAAAGCTGGATAAAGAAGCGAACCGGTATATACAACAATGGCCTTCTGAAAAAATCTCTATCGAAAACGGCAGGTGGGGGCCATTTGTACGATTTGGCAAAAAAATGTTGAAAGTGATTGGAAAAGGTGAAAAAGGAAAATATACTGCCGAAGAGCTTACAACCATTTCTTTAGATGAAGTAAAGAAAATGATTGAGACACAGGTTCCGGATGCATTTGCAAAAAAGGCAGCCGTAAAAAAATCAGCACCCAAAAAAGCAGCAGCAAAAAAAGGAGCGGCAAAAAAAGTTGTTGAAAAAAATAAGGCATAAATAAATCATTTTTTTAAAAAGGCCTAAGCATTCTGCTTAGGCCTTTTATATTACTCCCGGCCATCCACCTACCGCTACTTCCCCATATAGAAAACACAACAAATTTTTAAGTAAACACAGTCTCCAGCATACGGCTTTGGAAGCTTTTTATTTGTCTATATATTTGGGCATGAAATTCTATTTGTAGAATAAAAATAGAGTGACCAAAGTAATTAACACTTATGAATAACTTGCAATTGATAATTTCAAAAAAAATAGCTTAGTTTGATTGAGGTTTAATGAAGCTCTATTCAAACATTCATTATCAACACGGTTTTTTAAAAGCTTATTATATGCATGAAACCCGGGAAATTTCGGCTTTATTTTCCCTGATCGATGACCCCGACCAGGAGGTTTTTTCTACGGTTTCTAGCCGGATAGTGGATTACGGCCGCGGCATTATTCCTAACCTTGAAAACCTTTGGGAAAACACATTGAGTGAAGAAGTGCAGGAACGGATAGAATTACTTATACACAAGCTTCATTTTAACGACCTAACGAGAGATTTTACCGACTGGAAAAACAATCCCTACCACGACTTACTTTTTGGTTCACTCTTAGTGGCCAAATTTCAATACCCGGAGCTGGCTACGGCACCTGTTCTGCAGGAACTGGAAAGAATACGCAGAAACGTGTGGCTCGAGTTAAACAGCTTCCTAACGGCACTTGAACAGGCCAATGTAATTTCAAGCATTGTATATAATTATTACAACCTTAAAGGTGTTGAAATGGGTTATAAAAACCCCGACGACTTCTTCATTCATAAAGTGATTGAAAGCAAGAAAGGCAACGCATTAAGCAATGGTGTTTTGTACCTGCTCCTGTGTGAATTGCTCGATATAAATGTGAAAGCGATTAATATTCCGCGGCAATTTATTCTTGCCTATTTTCACAACGATTACGATCAAACCTTAGATCCAAACCCACAACACAAAATCCATTTTTATATTGATGCTATCAGTGGCCAGATCTTTTCTCATAAAGACATGGAGGCTTATTTTAAACGAATTTCTGTACCAATAACTCCTTTTTATTTTAAGCCGCTGAGCCACAAACGCATCATCCAAATTCAATTGGAAGAGTTGGCAAAATGCTTTAAGAATGCTAAATACAAATACAAGTTCAACGAACTGATGAGCTTAAGCAATTTGTTGGAAGATTAGGTAGTCGGCATTTGTATTTTTTAGCATCATCGTTGTGTCACTCACTTGTACTGAAAATTCCTGAGCACCTTAGGCAGTATTAATGCGTTACAAACGGGAAATCTGAATAATCACTAGTGTATTTAGTAAAATCCTTCCCCGAGCATTCAACCGTTAAACCGGAATACGAGAAATAAAATATTATGTTCCCATCACTTTCCAGAACCGATGATACCGTTTTCAACACGATGAAGGGATGAGCTTGAACCCGATTTATAAACATTATCAGCATCTGTCTTAAAGAGGATACCGTCTGTCTTAAAGAGGATACCGTGTTAACTTTATATATTTATTACCTCAAGCCTACTAAGATGAAAAAGCCGTCGATGTATTTATCGACGGCCAATAATTAAAGCAATATCAGGAAGAGAATTCCTTTTGGAATACAAGCTTCTCTCTTTGCTCAGTAATCACAATAAAGTAAAAGAGTGCTACGTGCACCCGGCCGGCCATTTCGACGGCAAGAATATGTAATAGTAGTAATGCAGCTCTGGCTCACAAAAGCCATCCGCCTGCTTTACTTTAACTATTGGTTCAAGGTTGCGTCTAAAGTAATTTCAACATTGTATGCTTTACTTACCGGGCAGTTTTCCTTTGCATCCTGAGTACATTTTTCGAATTGTTCCTGGCTGATACCCGGAACACTGGCTGAAACTTGCAGAGCAGAAGTTGTAATCGCGCCATTCTCTAAAGTAATGAAACACACGGTTTCTAATTTTTCCGCGGTAAAGCCTGCTTCACCCAACACGAAACTCAGCTTCATGGTAAAACAACCTGCGTGAGCAGCTGCCATAAGCTCTTCGGGGTTTGTTCCAACACCTTCTTCAAAGCGCGATTTATACGAATATTGTGTGCTGCTTAATACAGTGCTTTGTGTACTAAGTGTTCCGTTTCCTTCTTTACCGGAACCATTCCAAACTGCAGTTGCCTGACGTTTCATACTTTTTGTTGTTTAGTTTTGAGAAAAAAATGATGATCTCCTGGGAAGACTTCGAAAAGATTAACATTCAAACAGGGACAATTGTTGAGGTTAACGATTTTCCAAAAGCCAGAAAGCCGGCATACCGGCTAAAAATCGATTTCGGCGAAGCAGGCTTTAAACAGTCTTCGGCGCAAATTACAAAACATTATACCAAAGAACAATTAATTGGAATGCAGGTAGTTGCTGTGGTAAATTTTCCACCAAAACAAGTAGCTAACTTTTATAGCGAGTGCCTGGTATTAGGAGTTTATGACGAAAACAATGACGTAATTTTATTGCAACCCGAAAAAAAGGTGGCAAATGGCCGCAAAATAGCATGAAATGAACGAAATACATTTCACATATTATAAGTCTCCTGTAGGCCTTTTAAAAGTTGGCGGCACAGAAAATTATATAAGTGAAGTAACCTTTGTTGATGACCAGGTAGATTATGTTGAACCAACAGGATACACGCCATTATTAAATCAATGTGTTGAGGAATTAATTGAATATTTCAACGGAAAACGGCTGGCTTTTGATATTCCGGTTCACCAGAAAGGAACAGAATTCCAAACAAAAGTGTGGTCTGAATTACTGAATATTAATTTTGGCAGAACAATAAGCTACCTGGCTTTGGCGAAAAGATTGGGCGATCCAAATTGTATTCGTGCGGCCGCTGCAAGTAATGGAAAAAATCATATTTGCATTATTGTGCCGTGTCATAGGGTTATCGGTACCAATCAATCGCTGGTTGGGTATGCAGGCGGCTTGTGGCGCAAAAGGTGGCTGCTGGAGCATGAGAATAAGATTGCGAACGGTGTACAAACCTTGTTTTAATAAAAGACTCAATAGTTTGCGGTGAAGTTATATTTACTTATAAGGCTATGACAAAGAAAATTATTTAATCTCTCAACAGTTGCTTCAGAAGAAATAAATGGAACATTTACAATTAAGGATAAAGGATATAAGGCAGGAAACAACGATAAGCAAATCTTACTTTATAGAAGAAGTGAATGGAAGAAATATCCAATACAAAGCGGGACAGTTTCTTACCCTTCTTGTCGATCTCCACGGAAAGGAAGTGAGACGGTCATATTCTATCAGTTCTACACCCGGTGTTGATGATACTATATTTTTCACCATTAAAAGAATTGAGAATGGCGAGTTGAGTCGCTATCTTTTTGATGAGTTGAAAGCCGGCGATATTATTACCTCGCTACCTCCTACAGGTCGGTTTACAATTGATCGACCTGAAAGCGAATTGGCTGTGTTTATTTCAGCTGGCAGTGGCATTACACCCGTCTTTTCTTTAATTAAGCAGTTGTTGTATCAATTCAGGGAGGTGAAGGTTTTATTGATCTACCAGAACCACAATGAGAGCGAAAGTATTTTCGGGAAAGAACTGTTATTGCTGCAGCAAAAGTTTGCAACGAGGTTTACATTAAAGGAAATTTTTAGTCAACCGATCGATCAGAACAAACGATCGCAACGGCTAAATAATAATTTGTTGGAAAGGATATTGTTGGAGCAAATAAAAAGTTCGTCTGTGGCTTTTTATTTGTGTGGCCCGGAACCGTTTATGCGAATGGCCGAGTTTACGTTGAAAGTAATGAAATACCGGCACGAGGTGATCAGGAGAGAAAACTTTTTTGCCAGTGCTCCGCCCCCGCCGTTTATGACCGACCATACACCACATCGTGTTACTATCAACTACCAGAATAGCCGTCACGAACTCGAAGTTGCTTATCCGCAAACAATCCTGCAGGTTGCATTGCACCACAAAATTCACCTGCCCTACAGTTGCCGTGGCGGAAGGTGTAGTACGTGCACAGCAAGGTGTACGAGCGGTAAAGTAAAAATGAGCATTAATGACGTTCTTACTCCGAAAGACTTGCAGGAAGGGCTGATTTTAACCTGTGTTGCTTACCCCGAGACGGACGTGGAGTTGACTTATGAAATGGTAGAGCCCGAAGAAGGAATTCAGTAGTTTTTGGAGACCGGCAAACATTTTCAATGAAGCATGGTTGCCACGCTCGCTTATACTGTAAGGCATTATTCAGCGTGGCAGTTTACCTTGAGGTGACCAAACGGTCGAACACTTGTACAGCTATAACGGTATTGAACAGGAAGTTGTTCAAGAGTTTTCTATACTTAGTGCACTTCTATACTTTGTGTCTTAGTGGTTCAAAACTAAGCAAGTGCCCTCTGTAATAATTCTGTTCCTTTTTCGTTAAACATTAAGGTGAGTGCAGCCTCTCTGCCGGCCTGGTTCATTTTTGTCCACGACTTTTTCAAGATGCGAATCATCTTTTCTTCGTCGTGTTTTGCGAGGAAGTCTTCATATTGGAACTCGAGAAATACCAGGCAAAGTGCGTCTTCCATAACCTGCACTTCTTCATCTGTGCGTAACTGTTCTTTTCGGATGATTCTTTTTACCGCATTTATTTCATCCTCCGGATAGCCCGCTTCCGACATAAGTTCACCTGCTGTTTCTGCATGAAATTTTGCAAGATCAGTACGCCACTTGTAATAACCCGGCTTACCCAACGGGTAAGTTTCACGCGGCACTTTCCACCGCCCTATATGTTGCGACCTGGATGCAAGCAAAAGCGTTTCACTTGCGGTTGGTTTTAATTTTTTTACCCAGTTATATAATTGCAAGGCATAGAAGTACTCAGCAGGATAATCTTTTCCTTCCCAGCTAACTGTATGAGGATCTTGTTGGTTGTACTGATCGAACAATGCAAACGCTTTTTCCAATTTGTTCATAATAATGTTTTTCGGAAACGGCAGTTACAATCGTTGGTGAAAGGTAAGTTAGGACAACTATATATAAAAAAATGTTCCAACGATTATAAACCACCGGAACAAAGATTTTATAAAAGGAGTCTATTTATACATCGCCCGGTCCGCCTGTCACACCTTCCTCTTTTATTTTTTTCTCCTGGTCGCGTAACGCTTTTATCTCATCGTGCGACGATTTGAACGTTGCCTTTTGCCCGGCTATCATGGTCTTTAAAAAGGCGGGAAAATGTTCTTCCGCCAAAGCTGTTGCATAAGCTTTTTGCGCTGCATCTTCACCAAATTCACAGTTAGATAAAACTGCAAGGCGGTCATGCCCTGTAAAGACTGCTTTTACATCCATCCATGCCCTGTATATTTTTCCGCTGTTCGTTGTTCCCGTATTCATGTCGCCACCTAACACCTGTACTTCTTTACCAAGTGCAATTTTAGCCTGGCGGCTTTGATCGATCATTGCCGCAAAAATGATTTTCAAATCGTAATCCTTTTGCTGTAACTCTTCAATAGCACGTTCGTAGCCGGCAATGCGGTCATTATTAATTTCTATAAGGTCATTTAAAATTGTAATTGTAGCCTGAGACTGTTCCATGGTTGTTTTTCAATTACTTATGAAATTTTTATGCCAAATGTCCGCAGTCGCAAGCCTCCGGCTTATGTTCTTACATCTGAAAAATAAAAAGGGTTAAACAACGAGAGGATGCAGTTTCATAAATATGAGGCAAAGGCAGGATCTCTAGTAGTTGTTTGGCTAAAAACAGGAGAAAAGCCGCTAAAAGATTTGCTGATGAACGTAATGCGACGCAACGATGGTGCATCTATTTTCCCCTGCCCGTCACCAAAAAAATTACTTATGCAGTCAAATCGTGCGACGTAAAACTCAAAGGAAGTAACATTGATGCTCTTTCAATTATGTAAACTTTCCCTTCGAGGCCGCCTAATATAATTCTTATCGGATGATCAACCCTCGACTCGTATTCGAGCAAACTCTGCCGGCACATACCGCATGGTGAAATAGGATGCTTGCTCTCACCTAATTCGTTATGATAACTGATCGCTATTGTGTCAACAGGAACTTTAGGAAACAAAGATGCCGCAGAAGCCAACAACACCCTTTCTGCGCAAAGTCCTACAGGAAAACTTGCGTTTTCCTGGTTGCTTCCGGCAACGATTTCACCATTGTCTAAACGCGCAATCGCACCTACCTGGAAATGAGAATATGGAGCGTAGGCGTGCTGCGTTACTTCCCGGGCCTCACTTAAGAGCCAGGCATCCTGCTCGGTCAATTCGTCAATAGAATCGTACACTTCAAATGAAAATGAGAAATCTTGTTTTTGCATATTCCGGTATCATTTAGACAAAAAATCCCTCCCGGAAACCGGAAAGGACTTTTAAAAATTAAAGATATATTATTTTATACTCTTGAACAAACGGTTCCAACGGGGCCCGTTTTCCCAGCTAAACCAAATAAGGGACGCCTTGCCTACAATATGTGTTTCGGGTACGAAACCCCAGTATCGGCTATCCTGGCTGCGGTGACGGTTATCGCCCATCATCCAGTAATAATTCCACTTACATTTATAGGAATTTGTCGGTTGTCCGTTTATGATGAACTTGCCATCTCTTTCTTCGAGTTTATTTCCTTCATAGGTAGTAATAAGTCGTCGATATATATCAATGTTGTCGGCAGTAAGGGTAATAGTACTTCCTTTCGCCGGAACATAAATAGGACCGAAGTTATCGGGGGTCCAAAGAATTTTTGCATTGTAAGGATATGTGGAACCAGGAATGTTAACGTAAGCGAAATCCATACTTTTAAAGTTTGGTTGTTTTCTTACTGACTCCGCTTCCCCCGGTGTCATATTGATTACAAAAGAATTTGGCCTTCCCTGGTAAGCATAGATCTGGCCTTTTGTATCATCACTGTTTATATGTAGTTGTGTTTGTAAAAATTCTTCATTGAATGGTTGTCCGTTTGTTTCAACAATATATTCTGTTTGCGATGCATCTGGAACGGGTGAGGGCTGGCCGTCTATATACACCCTGCCATCTCTTATTTGCAATGTATCTCCACCTATTGCAATACAACGTTTAATATAGTTATCAGTTTTATCCATGGGATGAACATGAACGGGATATTCTGCCATCAGCGCTTCCCTGTTGCCTTTGAACTGGTCTCTTAACACATCGTAGTAAGGCTGTTTGGAACCAAAATCAGGCAGGTTAATGATGGTATCTCCGGCAGGAAAATTAAAAACTACTACATCATTTCTTTCTACT
This sequence comes from Segetibacter sp., assembly GCA_028288485.1. Lineage (GTDB taxonomy): Bacteria > Bacteroidota > Bacteroidia > Chitinophagales > Chitinophagaceae > Segetibacter. Next base: position 86,026 of record JAQBNO010000032.1, on the reverse strand, counting down.
TGCTGAAAACCGGGAAGGCGGCTGTATGGAAGCTGGACTAGCGTGGTGTAAGAAGGTGCCGTTGTACTGAAAGGCATTATATTATGAACGAACGGGAACGAAATGGGCGTTTGAGGAATACGCGGCCCGTAACTCATCTTATTAACAAACAGAAAGTCGTTTACGAGCAGCGTTTTTTCCATGCTCTCGGTAGGAATTGTATATGCTTCGAAAACAAATGTGCGAATAATAGTTGCGGCTACTACAGCAAATACGGCTGCATCTATCCACTCCCTTACAGCCCCTTTATGGTAGCGCTTTACTGCCTCGTGACCCACATATCTTTCGTTAGGAGAAAATCCGAGGTAAGGAAAATAAATAAATGGAAAGAAAACTGTAGCAATATGGTGAAACAACGAAAACCTGCCGAAATGCATTACGAAAATAATAGTGATCCATATGGTAATAAACTGGCCTGCAATGGGGATCAGCTGAAGCCAAAACCAAACTTTACGAATATTTGTTTTATTAACAATGCACCACGTATTGTAAAAAGGAATAAATGCTTTCCACGGCTCGATTCCAGCTTTTTTAAACATTCCATACATTCCAATGTGCCACCCTATTGCTCCGAGAATAAAAATGAACCAGCCCATAAGTAGTTTTTGATGTGCGCAAATGTACCATTATAATCTATCCTGTACCGAGGGTGACCAGAAAAGTTTTCTTAAAGAAAAACAAAAGAAGTATGCCCGATATCATTGATTTTGATACTACTTCACCATCAATCAAAAGAGATATTTACCTTTACCTTCTGAATGAATCAGTTCACTATTAAAGATATTGAGAACCTCAGCGGCATTAAAGCACATACCTGGCGCATTTGGGAACAGCGCTACGGCATAAGTATGGCGCAGCGGAAAGATAGTAACCATAGGTTTTACGACAGCAACAACCTGAAGGAAATACTCCGGATCTCTTATTTATATCATACGGGGATTAAGATCTCTAAAATTGCTGCTCTTAACCAGGAAGAAATGAAAAAACTGGCTTTGGAAACGCAGCCAATAGAAAACGGAACCGAGTTTTATATAAAGGAACTAATTGAGGCATCAATTGACCTGGATGAAGAAAGATTTGATCTTACTTTCGAAGAAGCAATGAAACGATTGGGTGTGGAGGATACCATTTTAAAAATATCTTATCCATTCCAGAAAAAAATCGGCGTTCTTTGGTTAACCGATCACGTTATTCCTGCGCAGGAGCACTTTACAAGTAACATTATCAGACAGAAACTGACTGTTGCTATAGATAAGCTTCCTTATGTAAAAGATACAGAAAAAAAACGCATTATTTTATTTACCCCTGAAAGTGAACTACACGAACTCCCTTTGCAGTTCATTTACTACATGCTTCGTAAGAACAGGAACAAGGTTATTTATTTTGGAAGCAATATTTCTTTAAACAGTATTGAAAGCTGTAGCCAATACTGTTCATTTAACTACATATTATTCCACCTCATCACTAACTTAACCGGTGTACATCCTAACGAATACATATATGAACTCAGCCGCCGCTTCCCGGATAAAAAAATATTAATGTCGGGTACGCAGGTCGACCAGGTTACACAGATACCACGAAATGTTCAGTTATTAAGATCGATGGACGAGATAGTTGAGTTTACAAACGAATAGTTTTGTTACCGGTTACCAGGTTGCAAGCTACCTGTAACAGGCAATTGGTAACAGGAAATCAGCATTAAATGGCCACATAATTTGTAACGTCTTCAGCAGTAATCGTCTTTCCCGAAAGAATGACCAAACGTTCTACCACATTTCTCAGTTCCCTTATATTACCGGTCCAGTTGTGTTGTTTTAACGCTTCCAAAGCTTTGGCATCCATATCTTTTTTTGCCTGGCCATAATCTTCAGCAATGTCTGCCAGAAATTTATTTACCAGCAAGGGTATATCATCTTTCCGGTCGTTTAACGAAGGAACGGGAATAAGTATAACGCCTAAACGATGATAAAGGTCGATCCTGAAGTTCTTGTTCTCGACCTCTTGCATCAGGTCTTTGTTGGTGGCCGCCACTACCCTCACATCTACAGCAATCTCTTTTTCACCACCTACACGGGTAATTTTGCCTTCCTGTAATGCACGCAATACTTTTGCCTGCGCGCTTAAACTCATATCGCCTATTTCGTCGAGGAACAAAGTGCCCCCGCTTGCCTGTTCAAACTTACCAATTCGCTGTTTTATGGCCGATGTAAACGATCCTTTTTCATGACCAAACAATTCGCTTTCTATTAATTCGCTAGGAATGGCGGCGCAGTTTACTTCTACCAGCGGCCCTTCAGCACGGTTACTTTTTTCGTGGATCCATCTTGCTACCAGTTCTTTACCGCTACCGTTTTCACCGGTGATCATCACACGGGCATCTGTCGGCGCCACCTTGTCAATGGTTTCTTTTATTTTCTTGATAGGAGCACTTTCTCCTATCATTTCCTGCACCTTGCTTACCCTTCTTTTTAAGACTTTCGCCTCCTTTACCAGTTTGGTTTTGTCGAGGGCATTCCGGATAGTTATAAGCAAACGATTAAGATCAGGTGGCTTTGAAATAAAATCAAATGCACCCTTTTTTACCGCTTCAACCGCAGTTTCGATGGTACCATGACCACTGATCATAATTATAGGCACATCAGGGTTTATAGCTGTTGCCTTACTTAAGAACTCTATTCCGTCAAGCTTAGGCATTTTTATATCGCATAAAACAACATCGTAGGTAGCAGCCTGGAACTTCTTCAATCCTTCTTCACCATCTGCCGCTTCCTCAATTTTGTAACCTTCAAAACCAAGAATTTCATTCAGTGTTTTCCTTATCGCTCTTTCATCATCAATGATCAGTATGGTTGCCATGTCGTGTGTTTAAAACCGCTAAGGTAAGGGTTACATTATTCTCAGCCCCTTGATTATGAGGGAATAAGAGAGAAGTAAACCTGTTTGTTATTAGATTAGATAATTTTAAAATAAGGGTTATTGATGCAAAAAGCATTGGTGAGGTTGCAAATAAAATTATTGAATTTACCTTTTCGATGGTAGATAATATAGTTACCTACCATCAAGTTCTAATCAACATCGTTCCCGCAAATGCACAGGTTAATGTCACTCCCGGTAAGCGTATACGCGTCAATTTAAGGATTATTTTTATGGGCCAAACAGAGCCACTACTATTATGCTTCTCTTGCGTCGCACTCTTGTACTTTGTGTTCTCAATGCCGCTTTTATACCTCACCCTCGTTCCCTCTCCTCCACGAGCCGGCATTTGCTTTCTTATTAACTTTTGTGCTAACCAATCCGTTTTAAAATATCAATCATCAAAACCGCCTGCAAGCTTTACCTGTATTAACTTCTAACATTCTTACCGTTATAATTTATTCGATGCCAACGCGGTAAGTGCGATACGTTTTTTAGCAGTGAGCCGCTTTTCGCGACACGTAACGCGTGAACAGGATTTTTGGGACGAAGAGGAGATAGAAGTGGAAATAAACACTACTTCTACTTCCCTTGTTATTTTAAATATTGAAAACACTTCGCAACGGCCTCTTCCAGTGCATCGAACTTCCTGCCTTCCAGCCATTCTTTTTTAAACAAAAGCGAGCCCATTCCAACCGCAGCAACCCCTGCGCTGAACCATGAACTAAGGCTTTCCTTTGTGGGGGATACGCCACCGGTAACCATTAGTTGAACCTTTGGAAAAACGGCTTTAACAGCTTTCACGAACGATGTTCCCAATACTTCACCCGGAAAAACCTTTATAATTTCACAACCAGATTCCATCGCATAATGTACTTCCTTTACCGTCATGCAGCCGGGCATATAAGGAATTTTATTTTGATAGCAGGTATCGGAAACACTTTCTATAAAACACGGCGAAACGATAAATGAAGCGCCCGCTTCTATAAAAGCTTCTGCATCCCGTTCATTTAAAACAGTTCCTGCCCCTAATATATAACCCGGGAAGTCTTTTGCAGTGCGCTGAAGAAACTTAAACGATTCTAACGCATTTTCGCCGCGGTTTGTAAATTCAAAGGCCCTAATACCGCCTGCATAACAAGCATTGAATACGCCAAGACAAATGTTGGGATCTGGATTATAAAATACAGGAACGATGGGGTAATCTAACACTGTTTGTATAGTAGCTTGCTGGCTCATATTATTATCTATGTCTAAAGTGAGAAATATAGTTTTAAAAAAGTCTTCAGGGGTTTTTTAGCCTCAACTCGCTGCGTACGATCTTTCCCGATGGGCTAAGTTGTGCATCTGTCCATCCCCCATTAACACTTGCACCTGGCATTAATGCTGCCGATGTTTCATTTTTATCTGCCAGCGACCAGTTGCACCAGGAGATTTTATGCTGGTCTAAAAAGCTCCACCAAAGTTTAGTCTCAGTTTCATCGAGGTAACCGTTTCCGCTTGCTTCAGATGTTCCAAATTCAGTAGCGAACAAGGCGAGTCCCTTATTAAGGGCTACCGTAGCCTTATCCCTTAACCATTGTTTATGGGTGGAAGCATAATAATGAAGCGTATAGGCAATATTTGTATAAGACGACAGAGGGTCGTTAGCAGCTTCATCTACATTTTGCGACCAGTTGGGCGTACCAACGACAATGATATTATCAGGGTCATATTTCCTGATAGCCTTAATGATGGTTTCAGCATGTGGCTTAATAACACCTGACCAGTTAACGCCAACGGGTTCGTTCCAAATTTCATAAATAATATTTGGCGAGTTCGCATATTTCTGGGCTATTTCGGAGAAAAAAGCTACTTCAGCATCTGCATGAGTATGTGCTTTTTCATCGTGCCAATCTACAAGAACGTATAAACCTTGTTGAATGGCGGCATCAACAACGGCTATAACTTTTGCTTTTTCTCTTGCCGGGTTAGTAAGATAGCCGTCAAATTCTACCGCCATTGCTGCTCTTACTATCGTACATTTCCAATCGTCTTTCAGCCACTTTACCGCATGCGTATTATAATATCCGCCTATCCATTGGCTCCAAAAAAAGGACATCCCACGTAATTGCACGGGCTGGTTATTCTTATCTACCAATTTGTTGCCCTGTATCTTCAACTGGCCATACCTTTCGATAGGAGTTTGACTATTACCAGCTACAGTAATTGTTACAGGTTGCGAAACTGTACTTAGCCCGGAATTATCAGTGGCTTTAGCTGTAATGGTATAAGTGGCTGCCCGAACATTTGCCCAGGTATGACTATATGGAGCATTAAGTACTTCCCCGATTTTATCAACGCCCGAGAAAAACTCTACTTTGGTGATAGTACCATCTACATCTGAAGCATTGGCTGTAACTGTGAGGTTAGCGGGAGCAATGAAAGTACCGTTTGCGGCAGGGCTTGTAATACTTATAGCCGGAGCTTTTTGCTCTGCAAGTTCCGCGGTGTTGTTTTTTGAACAGGAAGAAAATAATAAAAGCAATACGCAATGTACTGAAGTCAATAATAAAAGTAAGGGTGCAAACGTTTTAAACTTCAAAATTAAAATGGATTTGTGCCGCAAAATTAGCAGAAACAGAACGACGTTTAAAATTATAAAAACTTCCGGCTGGTAAAAGACAATTCTCCTACATGTATTCGGCCTTTTTTCAAAACTTTTACTACAAAATCAAAACGTTGAAAAAAGGACTAAAAGATGCAGTGTGCGACGCAACGGCTGTAAAATCGGTGATACAGTGATGACTACCAAAAGGTTTTCTATTAAACACATAAATTCGTTAAAAGTTGCGAAAATGGGAAAAATACCATTAAAAAAAATTAGATAAACGATTGACATTCATTGGGTTGAGAGTAGTTTTTAACATTGTTTTTTTCTGTAACTTTTTCAGATTCAAACCCTTATCTTTGCCTCCCGAAAAAATCGGGACTAAAAAATTTTGTAAACCCTTACTAGTATGCAACTGAAAGGTTTGGTGAAGATTTTTGCTATTGCATTAATCTTAATTTGCTTATACCAACTTAGTTTTACATGGTTTGTCCACAGCCATGAAAACAGTATGGAAGAAAGAGCGGACAAGTGGCTGAAGGCTAATTACCCCACTCCCGAGCAGAAATATGCCGGAAATAAAGAGCTCCAGGCGCTATATGCTGACTCTCTGAATAATTTAAAAAGGGCTCGTCTCCAACGTTTACTGGACAGTACCAAGAACGATAAGATTGTTTTAGGGTTGGGTACTTACCAATATGCTAAAGACCAGGAACTTACCTACGGACTTGACCTGCAGGGAGGTATGAACGTAACCATGGAAGTAGGACTTGATGGGCTGATTAAAGCTCTGTCGGGTTATAACCGTGATCCGAATTTCAATAAAGCGCTTGAGCAGGCTAATGCAAGGAAAGCAAACAGCGGTGCAGACTTCATTACCTTATTTGGAGAAGAATACAAAAGGCTTAATCCTAACGGAAATCTTGCTTCAATATTTGCAGCATCAAGTAATAAGCGTATCACTTACCAAAGCAGCGACGCGCAGGTGCTGGACTTCATCAGGACTGAGGCTAAAGGCGCTGTAAAAAATACTTTTAATATTCTTCGTACCCGTATTGACAAGTTTGGAGTTACTTCATCTAACATCAACCTTGACGAAAATAAAAATATCATTACCGTAGAATTACCCGGAGCTACTGATCCTGAAAGAGTTAGAAAATACCTTCAGGCTACCGCTAACCTCCAGTTTTTTGAAGTTTATAATATTGGAGAGATTTATGCACCTTACCAGGCTGCCGAAAAAGCACTTGCTGCTAACCTCAATGGCGCTTCTGCAACTGATACGGTTACTGCCAAAACAGATACTGCCGGCGTAGCTAAAGTCAACACTGCAGATTCTGCAAAGACCGCTAAACTAAGCGAGATTGATACTGCGAAAACCGGCAAAATTCCTGATGCTGCAACTGCAAAAAATCAGAACCCTATCAGTTCTATTATGCAGATCATTCAGCCTCAGCAAGGTAAAGATGGCCAGATGCAGTTTCCTGCGGCTATCGGTTACATCCAGGCCAGGGATACAGGTATTTTCAATAGTTATATGAATATGGACGTTGTGAAGAGCAAGTTTCCATCAAACCTCGTGTGGATGTTTGGAAAGGCTGAGTCAGACGAACCTAAAGCAGCAGGTATTTTACCCGTGTATGCTGTAAAAACTGTTGAAGGTGGTGGTGCATTAGCTAAACTGGAAGGAGAACATGTAAGCGACTCACGCCAGGACTTTGATGAGAGAGGCCGTGTTGCTATTAAGATGAATATGGATAAAGTGGGCGAAAGGATCTGGGCAAAGATGACCGGCGATAATGTGGGTAAACCCATTGCCATCGTTATGGATAATATTGTTTACAGCGCTCCTTTTGTAAACGGCGTTATCCCGAATGGTAGTTCAGAAATTACCGGAAGCTTTTCTCTTACTGAAGCACAGGATCTTGCCGACATTTTACAGAGTGGTAAACTACCTGCACCTGCAAAAATAGTACAGGAACAAGTCGTTGGACCGACACTGGGACAAGATGCAGTTCAGGGTGGTACCACAGCTTTCGTTGTAGCATTTATTGTCATTTTCGCCCTGATGCTTGTCTACTTTAATACAGCAGGCTGGGTTGCAAATATTGCACTGATACTAAACCTATTATTTACCGTTGGTATTCTGGCTGCTCTTGGAGCATCGTTAACGGCTGCAGGTATTGCAGGTCTTGTACTTACGATTGGTTTAGCTGTAGATACGAACGTAATCATTTTTGAAAGAATAAAGGAAGAACTCACCCGGGGTAAGAATTACCAGCTCGCGGTAAATGATGGATATAAGCGTTCATATGCCCCCGTTTTGGATGCACACGTAACTGTACTGATGACTGCGCTTATCCTCTTCTACTTCGGTTTAGGACCTGTACTAGGTTTTGCCACTACTCAAATCTTAGGTATTATATTATCACTATTCTGCGGTATCTTAATTTCCAGGTTAATTTCTGACTGGTACACAAATAAAAACCGTCACTTTGAATACTTTACAGGCATTAGCCGTAAAATATTCAAACATGCCTCTTTCAAATTTATTGAATACCGCAAGATCGCCTATGGAATTTCTGTGGTTGTATTGGTACTAGGCATTGGTGCAATTTTCAACGGTTTTGATGAAGGTGTAGAGTTTAGTGGCGGTCGTAGCTACACTATTCGGTTCGACAAACCGGCAGACCATGATGCGCTGATGAACATGCTGAAACAGGAATATGGGGAATACCCTGTTGTAAAAAGTATAGGATCGAACCTTCAATGGAATATCACTACTTCTTATAAGATTGAAGAAACAGGTGAAAACATCGACCAGGAAGTTGAACAGAAGTTATTTAACGGATTGAAGAGCTATCTGCCTGCGGGGTTAACATATCGCGAGTTTGACACCCGTTACAAACAAAGTTCCCAGACTGTTCTACCTACTATTTCCGACGATTTGAAGACCGGTGCTAAAACAGCAACTATTGTTTCTTTATTAGCTATCTGTTTGTATATATTTATCCGTTTCCGCGACTGGAGATATTCTTTAGGAACCATTATCGCTTTGTTGCACGACGTTTTTGTAACACTCGCCGTATTTAGTTTCTTAAAGGGTGTCGTTCCGTTCCCATTAGAAATAGACCAGCACTTTATCGCGGCTATTCTTACGGTAATAGGTTTCTCTATGAACGATACGGTAATTGTGTTCGACAGGATACGTGAAGACAGCAGGTTGATGAAGAACACCGATAAAGGAACTATTATCAACAAAGCGATCAACGAAACGTTGAGCCGTACGATCATGACTTCACTAACAGTATTCCTGACTATCTTGTCTCTGTTTATTTTTGGCGGAGAAGTTACCCGTGGGTTTGCATTTGCAATGTTGATTGGTGTTATTACAGGTACTTATTCATCGATCTTTGTTGCTGCGCCTATCTTAATGGATCTTGCGAAAGACAAACCATTAGGATTAGCGGATACAGTTGAAAAGAAAGTAACCAACTTTAAACCTTCAACGGTTAGTTAGTTGTAAAACATAGCGTCAATAAAAAAGCTGCCGTTCCAAAAGAACGGCAGCTTTTTTATTGAACTAACTATTTACAGAGCCCGCTTTAAGAAGTCGTTGTACAGGCATTACATCCCCGGTTATTCATCGTTGCGTCGCAATCCGTTCATCATGGGCGCCGCTATTAAGCCTTTCTCAAGTTGTGCAATAGCGCTTGCATAAAGAAACCGCAAGTACAAGTGAGTAACAGTATTTGTCCCGTTGGCGCGAACGGATGTTGAAAACAGCTATTCTACCTATCCGGAACTAAAAATCTACTTTAGTTGCATTAGACGCGTCATTTCCCTATAATCCTTCCAAATCTTTCACATCATGGTTCTTAGACTGCGAAACTCGTCCCACAGCCACAAGTCTTGCTCGCATTTGGATTGCTAAATGTAAATCCACGGCTATTCAAACCGCCCTGGAAGTCTATCTCCATTCCCATTAAATAAATTTCATGCGCCCGTGTCATAACACATTTAATTCCGGCTATTTCAAATTCATCATCACCATCCTGCTTTTGGTCGAAGCCTAATACGTACGTCATCCCACTGCATCCGCCACCTTTTACACCAACCCGCAAATGTTGACTATTATCAAACCCTGGTTCATTCATTAACCTGGTTAACTCCTTAACGGCTCCTGCTGTCAATGTTACCGGTGTTTCAATTGCTATATCCATCATTGCTTCTATTTTTACAAAAATACTAATAAACAAAATTCCTGCCGTTTGTATCATTTCCGATTAAAGGAAAACGTTAAGAGTAAATACTGCCAAATACGGTAGTCTTTCCTTTACATTTGCAAAAAAAATCCAATGGATAAAACTACCGCGTTTTTGATTTTCATAATTATCGCTTTATTAGTGCTGTTTTGCATTTTCGTTCTCTTCCAGCAAAAAAAGAAAGAAAAAAGGGTAGAATCAAACGGCGATGATAGCTCTACCAGAGCCCTGCGTCTACAGGCTTACGAAAGACTAACTCTGCTTGTAGACCGGGTAGCATTACCCAACCTTATCAGCAGGGTAAACCAGGCAGGAGTTAGCGCCCGAGACATGCAATTATTGCTTACAAGAAGCCTGAAAGAAGAATTCGATTATAATATCTCCCAGCAGATTTACGTGTCGCCGGAAGCATGGGACGCGGTTAAAAATCTCAAAGAACAGAACATGCTGGTCGTTAACCAGTTGGCCAGCGCTCTACCTCCCAATGCAACAGGTTTAGACCTTAATAAATTGCTGTTGGAATATTTAATGACCGACAAGAAAGGACAGCTTCACGAAGTCGTAAGTGAAGTGTTGAGTTATGAGGCGAAGAAGTTGTTTTAACTGGAAGAAGGACCTTAGTCGATAGGCCATGAACCATAGTAAGAAATCCCATTTCCGTTTTATTTCTTAACTTTTACATTTAAAAGTTAAGCGTATGCCTTTAAGTTTGAAAGTTTACTAATATGGCAGAGGGTATTTGAATCGCCAGATGAAATAAATAACAGCGCAATAGCTTTTCCAAAAAGTGAATGTTTAGCCTGGCCTCACAAATTAAAAGAGCCGGAGACTCAGTTGTTCTGAATATTGCAGCAGGAAGTACAGGCCAAACAAAAGCTGAATTTGCAAGAGTGTTTCTATTGCATTACGTTCTGCAATAGAAGTTGTTGCTTGTTTGATGTTGGCAAAAAGAAGAAAATACGTACCAGAAGATACATTTACAAGTTCATATGATCAGTATGAACAACTTTGTAAAATGATAACAAAGTTCAGAGACAATTTAAAATAAATCGTCATTACCATGGTCTTTACTATGAACTATTAGCCATGGACTATGGCCTCTTCAACATGACCAACAATAAAGCCACTACCGACTCCGGCATCCCCATAAAACCTGTCTATACCGCCGACGATTATATTCCTGTTACTGAACTTCCGGGTGAGTTTCCTTACACCCGGGGTGTGCAGCATGATATGTACAGGGGGCGACTATGGACCATGCGGCAATATGCAGGGTTTTCAACTGCTGAAGAAAGCAACAAGCGTTATCATTATTTATTAGCTCAGGGAGTAAATGGGTTAAGCGTTGCCTTTGACTTGCCAACTCAAATTGGTTACGACAGTGATCATGATTTGTCGGAAGGTGAAGTTGGAAAAGTAGGTGTAGCAATCGACAGTATCGATGATATGGAAACGCTGTTCCATAATATCAAACTGGAAGATGTAAGTACTTCCATGACCATAAACGCAACGGGATTTATATTACTAAGCTTCTATGTTGCACTTGCAAAAAAGCAAGGAGCAGATCTGTCAAAAATAACCGGAACCATTCAAAATGATATTTTAAAAGAATATGCTGCAAGAGGAACCTATATCTACCCTCCTAAACCGAGCATGCGCATTATTACCGACATTTTTGAATGGTGCAGTAACGAGCTGCCTAAGTGGAACACAATCTCCATTTCAGGCTATCATATCCGGGAAGCAGGAAGTACCGCAGTGCAGGAGATTGCATTTACCTTAAGCAATGGGAAAGCGTATGTTGAGGCTGCCTTAAAAAAGGGACTCGACATCAATGTTTTTGGCAAGCGCCTCTCCTTCTTTTTTAACGCACATAATAATTTTTTCGAGGAAGTTGCTAAATTCAGGGCAGCACGAAGAATGTGGGCATCCATCATGAAGGAACTTGGAGCTACAGACCCAAAAGCAATGATGCTCCGTTTCCATACGCAAACCGGCGGAAGTACATTAACTGCACAGCAACCACTAAACAACATTAGCAGGGTAACAATTCAAACAATGGCTGCGGTATTGGGTGGAACACAAAGTCTTCATACGAATGGGTATGACGAAGCATTAAGCCTGCCTACCGAAGAAGCTGCCCGCACAGCATTACGTACACAACAAATAGTAGGTTTTGAAAGTGGAATTGCAGAAACTGCTGACCCGTTGGCAGGCTCTTACTTTGTAGAAAACCTGACCAGCGAAGTTGAGCAGAAAGCCTGGGAGCTTATTGCAAAAATTGATGCAATGGGAGGTAGTGTAAATGCCATCGAACAGGGATTTATACAGGAAGAAATAGCAAGAAGTGCGTACGAATATCAACGAAATATTGAAACAGGAGATAAAACTATTGTTGGTGTAAATAAATTCAGGGTTGAAGAAACAAATAACCTCACTGGCTTTAAAATTGATGAGAGTATCAGAAATATACAATCAGAAAAACTAAACAAACTGAAAGCCGGTCGGTCAACGGAAATAGCTGGACAATGTCTTTCAGAAATTTCTGCAGCCGCTATGGATGGTCGAAATCTTATGCCTTTGGTAATACATGCAGTTGAAAATTATTGTACTCTTGGTGAGATATCAGATGCGTTGAGGAAGGTTTTCGGGGAGTATAAATAATCTCTATGCAAATTGAAATAAATAAGGAATATTCTTTTAGCGATGATCAGTATTTGTGGCGCTACATGGATCTTCATCGCCTGATCTACTTCCTGAATTCCGAAAATATCTTCTTCTCCCCGTTGAACACTTTTTTTGATCCGCTCGAAGGTATAACCGAGAAACATTTACACGATAAGCAATACCTCGATGTCTTAAATATCAAAGCCCAAAAAGAAGAAGGATTGCCGGCAAAAAGTAAAGAAAAACTGCACCGGGAGAAACACGAAATTAAACAGCAGTTTAAAAGCAAGCTGGAAGAAATACAAAAAACATACTTCGCCAGTTGCTGGTACCTGGGAGTGAGAGAATCTTTGGCAATGTGGGACACCTATTCAAATAAAGACAGTGTAGCGCTGAAATTTAAACCTGATGAATTGTGTCAAAGTATCATTGATTCATGCAGAAAAACTAATACAACAGACTTTGATTTAATGATACATGGCAAAGTAGAATACTTCAAAATATCCCCTTTCGATGAAAATGATGACAGCCTTAAAAACTGCGGTCATCGCTTTAAAGGTTTTCTAAAGGACTTAAGCTACAAACACGAAGAAGAGTTCCGGTTTTTGACGATTCAGAACAATGAAGATAAGACCTATAACTTCTTTGAGCTCGCACTTGAAAATTTACAAACCCTCGATTTTAGTATTGTCACCCACCCTTACATGGAGCCCTGGAAGCACAATAACATCTTCAATATTTTAAAATCGAAAGGCCTCGAACATAAGCTCGTACAATCTGAAGTGCCAACCAGGAGGCAGGTATTTGATACTCCGTAAAAGAAACAAAATAACGTGAAATAGTAGGCCAGATCTATAAGCAGTAACTCGAGATGCCATTTCTCTTCATATTAATTGACGGATTACTTTTATAACTCCGGTTCTTTCTTTTTATATTTAAACCTTAACGCTTCTTTATACGCTAATTGCTCATTGCAGAACTACATTTGTTTTATGAGGTATAAGTTTATGCTGCTTTACTTTTTATTGTTTGCTATTTCCGCTGGTGCCCAAAATGTAACAGGCATCTGGAAGGGTTATTTTGTACAAAGCAACTTCGGCTTTTCTGAGGACCGTTACAGGTTCGAGGTACAAATAGCTCAACTGGCTAATGATGCTCTTAATAGCGTAACCTACTCTTACAAAACCACTGTTTTTTACGGAAAGGCCGAGGCCAAAGGCATTAATACCACAAAGACCAATAACATTATTTTAAATGAAATCAAATTAGTTGATCTTAAGATCGCTGATAAAAGCGATCCTTGCTTAATGACCTGTTACCTCCAATATGATAAAATGGGAGATATGGAAACCTTAACAGGCACCTATTCAAGCCGCACTTTGAAAAATGCCGACTGCGGAACCGGGAAAATTTACCTTGAAAAATCTCCTACCAGCGACTTTTATAAAGAAGACTTTGTAACAAAAAGAGAAAACGAATTAAAGAAAAAGGACAAACCAAAAACATCACTTCCGGAAAACAGGCTGGCTGCAAAAAAGCCGGCAATTAAACCAGGTGCAGAAGCCAATGTCATCAGGCAACCGCCGGTTCAAAAGAAAGAAACAGCAAAAATTGTTGCACCCAAAAAACCTGTAATCAAGCCTAAGACCGCAGCAGCGCCAGCACCAAAAGTCGAAAATAAAACTCCGGAGCCTAAAACAGTTCCCCCTCCTCAAACCGTAACTGTTCCTAAAAAAGAAGAAGTGGCGAAAATACCTCCTCCACCGGTAGTAAAATCGCTGCCAAAACCTGAAATTCTAAAATCAAGAAATAACGAGCTTGTTAAAACCATTACAACCACTGTTAAAGAGTTTAAAATCGACTTATACGACAATGGCGAAATAGATGGTGACCGTATTTCTGTTTACCGTAATAACGAGCTGATTGTGTCTAATAAGCTGCTTACCGACAAACCAATCAGTTTTACAATAAAGGCTGATGAAAATTCGCCGGTTCATGAATTCGTTATGGTAGCTGAAAATCTTGGTTCAATTCCTCCAAACACTGCTTTAATGATTATTACTGCCGGCGAAAAGCGGTATGAATTGTTTGTAACGTCTACCGAACAAAAAAATGCAGTTGTGCGAATACAGTATAAGCCTGAATAATAAGAACCCGGATTTATAGTATTAAGAAAGGATCATTCGGAAATAACAAATTCAGTAAACGGGCAGAAGTGTCCTTTTTTTTGGGTTCCGGCAGTAGACTTTAAGGCAACACCGTTGTGTCACTCTCTTGTACAGCAAACCTCTATGCATCTTTTTCGCTTACAAATTTTAAATCTAAAACTTCACATTCCAGGTAACTGCAGGAATAATAGGGAATAAAGAAACCTGTCTTGCTTCTACTTTTAAGTCTCCGTTAATCGCTGTTCCTTCCTGGTCGAAATAAATGAAATAAGGGTTTTGCCTGCTGTAGGCATTATAAATACTGAAGATCCAGCTATCGGTATAATTTCTGGTCTTTTTATGTTTAGGTGTTAGAGTGGCAGAGAAATCAGTCCTGTGATAAGGAACAAGACGATAAGCATTGATCCGGCTGTTCTCCTGTGTAAGTATTCCATTAATAAAATAAAACCTCTCGGGAACCGTTACTGCATTGCCGGTCCCATAAACAAATACCGACGAAAGCTTCCATTTCTTATTCAACTCGTAGGTTCCAACAACAGACAAATCGTGTCGACGATCAAATTTTGTTGGGTATTTCTTGCCATCGTTAATTTCCGGGAAATTTCTCCAGGTCCAGCTTAGCGTATAGCCCACCCATCCGGTTAGCCTCCCTTTTACTTTGTTTACAAAAAATTCAGCTCCGTAACTCCAGCCTCTTCCAAACACAAATTCTTCTTCCGGGTCTTTTAAAGAAGGTGTATATCCTTCCCTGTATTCGATCTGGTTCTGCATGTTTTTATAATACAGCTCAACAGAAGTTTCAAAAGTATTGTTTTGAAGGTTTTGGAAATAACCGACCGCGTATTGCCAACTGATTTGCGGCTTTACCCTGAAAGTACTGGGAACCCAAAGATCGGTGGGTAAAGTAGTTCCAGCATTGCTTACAAGGTGAATAAACTGCAGGTTGCGGGTAACCGCTGCTTTTACAGACGCTTCTTCATTAATTGCATAACGTAAGGTAGCCCTCGGCTCAAAACCTCCGTAATATTTTACCGTTTCCCCCTTTTTATAAACTGTGCTGTCCTGCTTGTTTGCATTGGCATCTGTCACATATTTTGTGTACGGTCCAACCTGTTGAAAAGCACCATATCGAATACCCGCATTCAACTTAATTTTATTACTGATATCCCAGTCATCCTGGATGTATAAACCATACTCGTTTGCGTATTTCTTGTTTGCATTATTGGGTGCGAAAACGGTGGTATCCTGTTGGGCAGTTAAAATATTGGGCAGAAATCGGTGGTTTATATACAAACCACCGAACTTTATTTTGTGGCTTGGTAAAGGGTAATAATCAAGATCAACTTTAGCATTGAAGTCTTTGATGCCGGAAGAAAGCCTTATGGCAAAATCATTTTGCTGTGCACCAAAAGCAAATTTATAGTCATTATATATTATCGAAGTATTGCTGAAAAGTTTCCGGTTAAAGATGTGGTTCCAGCGAAAAGTAGCGGTCGAATTACCCCAGGGAATATTTACTTTAAAAGACCTTTTCGCGTTGTTGAAATTAAAAACGTCTCTTCCTAAGTAACCGCTTAGATAAATCCGGTCCTTATCGGAAATGATATAATTCGCTTTTCCATTCAGATCGTAGAAGTAATAACCCGAACCATAGAATTGGCTTGTTTTACTAATTACAGGCTTTACCAGTGCATCAATATAAGTGCGGCGTGCAGAAATAATATAAGAAGCCTTGTCCTTTTTAATCGGACCCTGCATGGAAAAACGGGAAGCAATTAGGCCAATACCTGCATCAACCTGTGTTTTATTCATGTTGCCATCTTTCATGCTGATATCTACAACAGAAGATAACCTGCCGCCGTATTGTGCAGGCATTCCACCTTTTACCAGGGAGACGTTTTTAATAGCATCAGAATTAAAAATGGAAAAGAATCCAAACAAATGGCCTGTATTATAAACAACTGCATCGTCGAGTATAATCAGGTTTTGATCGGGTCCTCCTCCCCTTACGTAAAAACCTGAATTGCCTTCACCGGCATTTCGCACACCGGGTAATAGCTGCAGCGTTTTTAATATGTCTACTTCCCCTAACAGCGCTGGAACAGATTTCACCGTTTCCATACTCAGGTCTATTTTGCCCATTTGAGCTGTCTTTACATTGTTGTCTCTGCGGTAACCCGTTACTGTTACATTTTCAACAATAAAGTTGCGGGGTATCAACTCTATATCTTCCTGGTAGCTGCTATCGAGTCGCACGGTTATCTGGCGAGTATTATAACCAACAAACGAACATGATAAAGTGTAGACGCCTTTTACAAGGGTTAATGAATAATAACCATATTGATTTGTGGTAACCCCTTTTCCGGCATTTGGTATATTTAGGTTCGCTCCAATTAAAGTTTCCCCTGTAAGTGAATCTTTAATATAGCCGTTCAATGTAAATTTCTGCTGTGCTTCTACAAGAACAGTTGTAAGAACTAAGTATAAGAATAGGGATAAATATTTTTTCATGAAAGAATCCGGATTAAGCAGAAGCTGTTGTGGAAACTCGCTCAATCTAAAATAACCGTTTTCGGGCAAATTTAGTTGCAATGAAAAGATACAGTAAAAGGGAGTGACACAACCGGGGTTGCACAAAGGACCAATGCTTGTACCACATAAAAACACCCGGTGAAACGTCAAACGTGAAAAGGTCAAACGCAAGTGCTGAAACCCTTTCACGTTTGACGTTTCACACCTTCCGCCGGAAACTGGAAAACCTCCAGGACTTTTTACAATCTGGAGGTTTTCTAGCTGCAGTATTCATTATTTTCCCCTGAAATCGATGGAGTCTTTCACCTCGCCGCAGGTAAGCATCTTTTTACCGAAGTAAGGATTTTTTATATCAGCGGTAGCGCTTAACCAGTAAGCACCGGCGTCGTTAAAAGCCATTGGACAAAATTGGTGATAAACGGTTCCCTGGTCGTAACGAACTGTTCTTACAAGGTCATACATAGCATCGCTGATCATCTGGAAAGATTTACGCTTAGCTTCAAGATCTTTTTCACCCACTAGTGCCTTCGCTTCAGCTGACACAGACGCTACATACTGTTTACCCATTTCAACAATACTGCTGTCAGCTTTTACCTCATTCATATCTAAACTGTCGGCACTGGCAGTTAACATTTTAGCATGCGCAACAGCCATGGCATCGTTCGATAAAACGAAAGCATCTTTCAGGTGATAATAGTGGTCGAGAAAACGGGAAAACTTATCGTTGAAACCGGCTGAGTTTTTACTTTGGGCAAGTGGTGTATCCTTTTCCGCTTCATCACCCGGCTTTTGATCCGATCCACCACACGCAGTTAAAAATGCTAATGCTATTATTGTCAGGTATTTTTTCATGTTAAAATATTTGCTCAAAAGTAAATCAAATTGCCATCCAAACTCATTGACGTACTTTTGCCACCCCTAACCCTTAAAGGGGAATGTGACAAGTTTAGCAGTTTTTAATTGAAAAAAGGGAGTTGTGATTGAGTATCGATTGTTATAAAATCAATTGTGGCAGTCTGCCTGTAAAACATTCTTAACTTAATTTCGTTGCTTAAAGGGAATAATTAACTGGTGTTTGAAGGAATTAAAAACCATTAATTATCATTGTTGTTTTTTAAAATCAGGAAGTTGTTATGTTACTAGGTCTTCAGAATGTTACTTTCGAATTTGGTGCCCGTGTTATTGTAAGTGAGGCCACGTGGCATATTCAGCCGGGTGACCGCATTGGCTTGATCGGTTACAATGGTACCGGCAAATCGACTTTGCTTAAAGTTTTGGTAGGTGAATATAGTCCGTCGGCAGGTACGGTAGAGAAAAGCCGTGAAACTACGATTGGATATTTACACCAGGATTTATTAAGCTTTGATACAAACGACAGCATAACCGGCGTTGCCCTTGGTGCTTTTGAAAGAGTTCAAAAATTAGAAAGGGATATCGAAATCTTAGGTAAGCAACTCGAAGCAGATCACGAGAATGAAGCCCTCTTAATTAAATATACCGATGCGCTGCATGAAATGGATGTACTGGATGGGTACAGCATCCATTATAAGGCGGAGGAAGTTTTACACGGCCTTGGCTTTACAAATGAAGACCTTACAAAACCGTATAAGCAATTCAGTGGTGGATGGAGAATGCGTGTGTTGCTGGCAAAGATGATCTTACAGGCACCAGATGTTCTGTTGCTCGATGAACCTACAAACCACCTTGACCTTCCATCAATAGAATGGCTCGAGAAATATTTATTGAACTACAAGGGAAGCGTAGTGATCGTGAGCCACGATAAGTTCTTCCTAAACCGGATGGTTAATAAGATCGTTGAACTTTACCAGAAACAATTGCACATCTACACCGGCAACTACGATTATTATGAAAGGGAAAAGGATATAAGGATAGATATGCAACAACGGGCCTTTGAAAACCAGCAGGATTATATTCGCCAGCAGGAAAGGTTCATTGAGCGGTTCAAGGCAAAAGCAAGTAAAGCGGCACAGGCTCAATCGGTTCAAAAACGGCTCGATAAACTCGACGTAGTTGAAGACGTACAACTTGAGCGCCCCGATATCAGGATAAACTTCCAGATGGATAAAACGCCGGGGAGAGTACTGGTTTCATTAAAGAATATCACAAAGAAATTCGGCACTAATGTAATTCTTGAAAATGCTTCTGCCGAAATTGACAGAGGTGATAAAATTGCATTGATTGGAGCAAACGGTAAAGGTAAATCAACCCTTTTGCGGATAGTTGCAGAGGATGAGCCTTTTGAAGGAGAAAGAGTTTGGGGCCATAATGTTGACGAAAGCTTTTATGCACAGCACCAGTTGGAAGCTTTGAATATCAACAACACTATTCTTGACGAAATGAAAGAATGTGGAAGCCAGAAAACTGAAATGGAACTACGTTCTTTATTGGGAGGTTTCTTATTTGGTGGTGACGACGTAGAAAAGAAGATCAGGGTATTAAGCGGGGGCGAAAAGGCACGTGTGGCGTTGGCAAAAACGATTGTCAGCAAAGCTAATTTCTTAATGCTCGATGAACCTACAAACCACCTCGACATGCACTCGGTAGAGTTGTTGGCCGATGCATTAAATAAATATCCCGGTTCAATAATCCTTGTAAGTCACGACCGTTTCTTCATTTCTAAAACAGCCAACAAGATCTGGGAAATTGTTGACCACCAGATCAAAGAGTTTAAAGGCAGCTACCAGGAATGGGTTGAATGGAATGAGAGGATGGCAAAAATAGAATCAGAGAAAAAAGCCGAAGAGAAACAGAAAGTGCAACCGGTTAAAAAAGAAGAAGTAAAACCGGCTCAGGTTATACACCCAAAGCCCGTTAATAATACGCCTGTTAACCGTGACCTTCAAAGAGAGCTGCAAAAGCAACAGCGAAGGTTATCTAATCTGGAACTAGATATAAGTAAAGCAACCGCGGAAAAAGCCAGGCTTGAACAAGCGCTATCAATACGGGAAAATTATTCTGACAAGAAAAAGTTTGCGCAGGTTGAAAGTGACTACAAAAAAGCAAAGGAGAATTTAGTGGCGCTGAATAAAGAGTATGAATCTCTTTTCGAAAAAGTGATGGAACTCGAATTAACTGCGAAGTAAGTGATGTAACCACATAGGCAAATAGAAAAACAACTCCTATGTTTTCTATATGCCTGTGTGGTTAAAAAGTTACCAACACTCTAGGGACGATACATAATCACTCGTACAGCGTACCCGTATTCGGCTTTCTTTACAAGGTAAGTTGAAAGGCTTTTTCGGTTTACTTTGTCGTGATCGTCTGCCTGGATAAAAACGACTTCCCTTTCAATCTTATTACCAGGCTGGGGTATATAATATACATAACGATCGCCCAGTATTGCCCGCAGGTTGGAGGTCAAAGATTCAAACTCCACCCTTGCATCCGGAAAATCGGCAACGCGCTTTTCCATTATCAATTCATTTACACCGGCGCTGTCCACCAACGTACATTCAAAACCGGGCAGTAATTCATTGCAGGTATAATTCTCCATCCCGTTAAACTGCGTATACATTTTCCTGAACGTTTGCAAAAACAGCGGGCTCCTGATAGGTTCGTGTTTATAAATAAACCTATACAAGGTGCCTTTACCTCCACTTATTTTCAGTTGCAGTGAATACCTATCTGCAGGATCTTCATCTTTTCGTACAACGTCAACATTTATATTAAAACCATAAAAGCCGCCATCTTTCATTTCGGCAATTGCTGTACGTTTTACAAAAGACCGGTCAACGGAAGAGTCTTTATACCTGACTATCGACTTCAGTAAAAGTGAATACTTAATTTGTTTACTTAGCTGCGTCATTGCTTCTTCAGCGTTTTCCAGTCCGTCAAAAGTTCCGAAATTGTAGATGCAAAACGAAGTGTCGCCTTTTACCAGGAAACCAGCCTTACTGCCCGGTAATAACTTCTTTAATATGTAATTATTTGGGGCACCGGCTTTTGTCTTTTTAGTTTTTACTTTTATAAATTGTGTAGGTGCCTCTTGGTATATCTTCAGGAAAGCTTTAGAAAATTTATCGGTTGGTGCTTTTGATAATTTTCCGGGTTGTGCAATTAACGGTTGACAAAATAGTAAGCTAAGCAGAAGGATTTTAAAAGCTATATACAAAGGGCGTGACATAATTATTCTTTGGCTTTTAAAAAGTCACTGACCAGGTAGCTGATCAACTTCCCGGTACTCTCACTGGTTCTGCCGTCTAACAACGCCGATGCCCCTTCACAGATGTGCAGGTAAGCCGCTTTGCTGTCAGCCGAAGCATAAGAAATAAATTGTCTTGCGTGTATTGGATCCACCCCGCTCGGCGATGCGGCACTGCTTAATGTGTTTTCAACGATGTCGAGGTCAACTTCGATTCCTGTATAGGTGTCTTCTGTAAAAGTTGTCGCATGTGCAATCGCCTCTAAAAAGTTTTTCTTTTCGTGTATAAAAATGTCTTCGTAGGTGATAAAATCTATGAAAGGATTGTTTACAACATCCATCCAGATATTTTGTGTAAGGTAATTTTCATGAATGCCAATTACACAATATTTCTGCAAAAAACCATCTTCTTCCGCATAGGAAAAAGCATTACCGCTATGCCTGCCTTCCAAAGGCCTGAAATCAGCATGTGCATCAAGGTTTATGCAATTGATAGAAGCCAAAGGAATTTGACCAGCCTTAAACAAACCTTTTGCTGCACCTTTAATTAAAGGATAAGCATTGTTATGACCGCCTCCAATAACAACCGGAATCTTATTATACTGGGTAATTAATTTAATAAGCGGTTCTACAGCTTCGTCTACCTGGCTTACTGCGTGGCGGTACGCGTCTACCTTTTCGTCGTAGCTATGAGCATTGCCTTCAATAAGGCTCGAAATTTGGCTAAAATCAAAATGACCCAGCAACAAAATATCACTGCCTTCTAAAAAGTCGTTGCTTTGAATATTTACAAAAGATTCAAGAAACGGTTTCCATGCGGTATCTGTTCCGCCTACGCCGTAGTTAGCCTTTACACCAATATCTTCAGGTATCCCAAGAATTACAAACTTTGCATTTGATTCAGCAAGCGATTTTTCAAGATTGCCTGCATCAGCAATTACCTGTAAACGCTCCCCCACTTTGGTTTCAAAACGGCGCACACGTGTAATGGAAAGGATGTCTTGCTTGGTATAGTACTTAAAATAGGGCATAGTTTGTTGGTTTTACTGAAGGTTTGTATTCGTTTTTTAATAAAAAATATTGTGTGCAACCTAAAGTAAATCCGGAGATTTTCCAACATCTCCAATTAGTCATAAACGTTTGTAAATAAAATGTATTGTCTAACAACAGAATTAGGTGGAAATTATAACCAGATCTTGCGTTCGTAGAAGCTTTTTTGTAACCCGGCAGCGGAATAAGCATGAAGCAGCCGTTGCGTCGCACTCTTGTACTTTAATACATTTATTAGCGCGGCAGTTTTTACCCTGCGCCTGCCGAAGGGTACCTAAGCCTGTGAAGGGCGCTTTCTTGTACTCGATTCCTTTACTCAACAAACCGGCTTCTATCATAGGCAAAGCAGTTTAATATGCGTAAGCAGAACCTATAAAGTAAAATATAATGAGTATGTCGGGCAAAGATTGATTAGCAAATGAGTGACACAACGATGTTGAAGAGCGATTTTTTGCCTGTCCCCAAAATATTTCTTCAATGCTATTAACATAAGCAATTGTAATTGTTGAACTTAAGAAAAACTGTAGGCATAGCTTTTGCTAAATAGAGTTTCAATATGAAAAAAGTTATATTCTGTGTGGCATTCTTTGCCTTTTTGGCATCGTGCAAAAATAATAAAGACAATGGAACTGAGGAATCTACAGAAGAAACAAAGAACCAAAAGAGTGAACTGGAAAAAAAGATCACCAAAAGAGATTACAGTATAAACGCCTCAAATTCTTATTCGGATCTTTTTTTGGATAGTATGGTTGTGGAAAATTTTATCGCCACAAAAAAATTAAACGATACTTTAACCCGTCGCTTACGAAGCTTCTACAATGCGAGGAATTTTCAATATGCCTGGTTTTCGGGTAACGGGGTTACAGAGCAAGGCCGCAGTTTCTGGAACTTACACGAGTATTACAACACCTACCGCGACGACACCTCTTTAATAGACAAGAGTTTAAAGAAGAAAATGAACTTCCTGGTGAGTGAGGAAGATCTGAGGGTTAATGCTTCGGATAAATCGATAGCGAATACCGAGATCACCCTTACACAGCACTTTATTCAATACATTTTAAACAATTATAAAGGCGGGGAAATTAAGCGTAAGGAACTTGAAAGATTTGTTCCATATAAAAAAGAAGAGGCAATGTACCTCGCCGATTCATTGCTTACAAAAAAACATAAAGACAACAAATACTATTCAGATGTAAACGAGCCGTACAAATTGTTGAAAGACCAGCTTCAAAAGTATTATGATATTGCAAAAAACGGCGGCTGGCCAACTATTACTACAACGGAAAAGAAGATTAAAAAGGGATCTACTTCACCGGCGGTTTTAGCCATTAAAAGAAGACTACAGGTAACAGGTGAAATGCGGGCAGGAGATACAACCGCGATGTTTAATGATGAGTTAGAAGGTGCGGTAAGAACATTCCAGGTAAGTCGTGGCTTAACGGCAGATGGCGTCGTAACAACTTCTCTAATAAAAGAGATGAATATTCCTGCCTTAAAGCGGGTACAGCAACTATTAATAAACATGGGAAGGATGCGGTGGATGCTGAACCATACTGAAGGAAATTTAATAATGGTTAACATACCGGAGTTTGTTCTGCATGTATACGAAGGCAAAGACAAGAAGTTTGATATGGATGTTGTGGTAGGCAAAGAAGGACACAATACCATGATGTTTACCGGGAATTTAAACCAGGTTGTGTTTAGCCCTTACTGGAATATTACTGCCAACATCGTACAAAAGGAGATACTTCCTGCAATGCAAAGAGACCCTAATTATCTTTCAAGAAATAATATGGAAATAGTTGGCGAGGCTGTTGATGGTATTCCTACAATCAGGCAACTGCCAGGACCCACCAATTCGTTGGGAAAGGTTAAGTTTCTTTTTCCTAACAGCTTTGATATATATTTTCACGACACTCCCGCAAAAGAGTTATTCAACAGGGACAAAAGAGCTTACAGCCATGGTTGTATCAGGCTGAGTGACCCGGAAAAAATGGCAAACTATCTTTTACGAAATAACACAGAATGGACACCTGAAAAAATAGACGAAGCGATGAACAAGGGAGAGGAACAATTTGTAAGAGTTAAAAACCCGGTACCGGTACTTATTACTTATTATACAGCATGGGTAGATGAACATGGCGTTTTGAACTTCAGAGACGACATCTACAAACACGACGTTACCCTTGCACAAAAGATGTTCACTAATCCTTTATAATTATTAAATAACCACTAAAGCTTAGTAACATTAACCAGGAAAAAGAAATACTGTATATAAGTAAAATGCTCAGCCTAGTATTGCGGCATCAGCCTGACAGCATCGGAATTACATTAGACGAAAATGGGTGGACGGATGTTAAGTTGCTTATTAAACAAATGAATAAGCACAGCTTTAATGTAACGTCGGGCATCTTAAAAGATGTATTGGAAAATAATAATAAACAACGCTTTGCTTTTAATGACGATAAGTCTAAAATCAGGGCGGTACAAGGGCACTCGGTAAATGTAAATTTGGGTCTTGTTCCGCAAGTACCACCCCCGGTGTTATACCATGGTACCGGCGAGCATTGCCTGGAACAGATACAAACGAGAGGTCTTCATAAAATGAACCGACAACACGTACATTTAAGTGCGGAAGCTGAAACTGCGAAAAAAGTTGGGCAGCGAAAAGGTAAGGCCGTGATATTAAAGATTGAAGCGGCCAAAATGCATAAAAAAGGACATACCTTTTTTGTATCAGAAAATAATGTTTGGTTAACCGACCACGTTCCCCCTGCTTACATAAAGCAGGGGTAAAATAAAAAATCCACATTCCTTCTCCGGGTTTTTATGAGGGCTGGCAGGAACAAGAGTTATAGCCTTTTTATTCTTTTTTAGAATTTACACGGCGGCGGTTTGACTTCTATTCTTCAGAATGTAAACACTTTTTTGATCTCTATTATCTCGCTTTTAAATAGTTCTTTCGATGATTTTTTTTCTTCACCCGGTTCTTTTCGGACTGGAATACAGGCAAAATAACTGCCATCTTCATCATCTTATAAGCAACAATATTCCTGCTTTACCTCATTGTAAGTAAACCACCACTTCTCACGATTTGAAAACGTAACTTGCATATCTATGGAAACAACTATTAAAGATTTAAGACTTGCTATGTTAATTGATGCTGACAATGTTCCTTACAGCAACATTAAAGAGATGCTTGAAGAAATAGCCAAGTACGGAACCCCAACTTTTAAAAGAATATATGCGGATTGGACAAAGCCCACGGTATCAGGATGGAAAGGTGTTCTTTTAGAAAGTGCGATAACACCTGTTCAGCAATACAGTTATACCTCGGGTAAAAACGCAACTGACTCAGCAATGATCATTGACGCGATGGATATTTTGTATTCGGGGAGAGTCGATGGTTTTTGCATCGTCTCAAGCGACAGTGATTTCACGAGGCTTGCGATAAGGTTACGCGAAGCAGGAATGAAGGTTTTCGGTATCGGGCAAAAGAAAACGCCGGTTCCGTTTATATCAGCCTGCGATAAATTCATCTATATAGAAATACTCAAAAACGATAAGGAAGAAAATGTAAGACCTTTACCGAAAAAATCAAGGTCAAAAAAATCTGCAACGTCAAAAACCGCGGAACCTGAAATTGTTGAACCCGTAGTAAATGAGCCAACGGCGCCTGAACCTATAGAAAAAGTAAGCAAAGAAGTAGTAAAATTAATTGCTGACAGTATTAACGACCTTGCCGACGAAGCCGGCTGGACCTTCCTGGGAGATCTTGGAAATCTCATCTTAAAAAAACAGCCCGACTTCGACTCGCGTAACTACGGTTATAAGAAATTAGTTCCATTAATCAAGAGCCTGAACCAGTTTGAAGTAGACGAAAGAGCTACAGGTAAAAACAACATTAAACATGCTTTCGTAAGAAATAAGTAAAGCACCCTTTTTTATTGGCCGACAAGCGAACATAAATGCAGCATTGTTGTGTCACTCCCGCTGAAACAGGTTAACGGGCATTTACCGGAGCAATTAATTCTCTATTGAACGTTTACGAACAAAGAGTTACTCGCTTAGTAAACAAAAAAACTGAATTCTCCACCGACCCATTTTTTACAGTGCTGGTTCCAAAGTACGGAAACGAAGCTGCACAAAGGTTTACAGTACACGCTGTGCGACGCAACAGGAGTTGCACAAAGGACTAAAGCCGGGTTCCCTAAAATGCTTCCTCCAACAAGCACACCAACCGATTCATTATTTCTGTTAAATCCCTTCAGCAACAGCTTTCATTTTTGCGAGTCCTGTCTTTGCTACCGTCAATGCATCCTGCTTGTAGTAATTTTTGTTGAAGACTTCGAGGGAAATTATAAGTGGTTTATCCTGGTTTTTCAGAATTCGCAACACCTTTTTAACAGGACCTATTCCGTCGCCGGGATATATACGATCAGCATCTGTAATGGAACCGGCCGGTAAATTAGCTGCATAATCGTTTAGATGTAATATTTCAAGAGACGAAGTATTGATGAGAGGCAGCGTGTCTATACTATTTCCACCCTTGTATAAATGAAATATATCGAGCAAAACTTTTGCAGAGGGATGACCACTTTCTAAAGCAACATACATTACTTCGCTTACCCGGCTAAGATTTTTTGAAAAGCCCCACATTTCGAGGTGCGGCACCACACCCGTTTGGTCGCCAAGTTCAAGAGCAGCACGGTAGCGCTCGGCTACCTGCTTTAAATTAAGAACAGGATCGATGGTAGCACCTGCAGGCGGAGCGGCGGTTCGTTTACAGCCTATTTGTGCAAGCATATCCATTTCGCGCTTCATTTGTTCGAGGCCCTGCTTGCGTTTCGTTTCATCCTCAACAATCCATTGCGCAAAACCAATACAATTCTGAACAGTCACTCCTAAGTCATCGAGTCGCTTTTTTGCATCTTTCAGTGAGCCGCCGTTGGTTAAGTAAGTTTGCAAGCTATCGATCCAAATTTCAACTGAGCGAAAACCACCTTTGGAAGCTACCTCCAACTCCTTTACAAAGCCAAGATTATGACCCCGAATAGTTGCCATGTTAAGACAATAATCAAACGAACCCTTAGCCTCGGGAGATAATGCAGCGCTGCTTAAACGAGGCAAAAAAGAAAGGGCTGTGGTTGCACTTAATGTTTTAAGAAGATTACGTCTGTTCATCATATGGCTTCAAGAAGTTGAGGTTAGAATATTTAAAGCTGTAAATTATTACACTTTCGGTAATATCTATAGTTTTAAAAATTTTACATGATATGCTTAAACTTATTAAAGAAGATTTTCTTCGTGTTATTTCATTCAAACCTTTATTTGCACCCCGAAAAGCAAATGGAAGAATTACCGTAAACAAAAAAAGCCAGATTGTGCTAATCTGACTTTTTTCATTTATTAAGTTTACTAATTAAGCAGGATCACTTTTTTCATCTTCCTCTTCCACTGGTCCTTCTTCGTTTTTAGCTTCTAAATTAATACTGCTTTCTGCAATTTGTGTTAGTAAGCCATCAGTTTCTTTTTCTTCCTGTAAAGTTTGTCCTAAAAGGTTTTTTGCTTCTTCCAAACCTAGTATTGATGCCAGGCGTGCCAAAGTGCCGTAAGAGGCGATTTCGTAATGCTCAACTTTTTGCGCTGCCATAATGATGCCGGCGTCGCGTGTCATTGTACCTTTCGGTGTTTCACTAACTATGCTGTCAGCTTCTTTACTTAAGCCTTCCATGGCTTCGCATTTCTTCGCCACTGCTTTTTGTCCGAGCAGTTGGAATACCTGTTCAACACGACGTATTTGCTCTTCAGTTTGAACGGTGTGTTGTTGGAAGGCTTGTTTTAGTTGCTCAGATGTTGCGGCTTTCATTAGCTTGGGCAATGCTTTCGTTAAATGCTTCTCAGCCCAGTAAATGTCTTTGAGTCCGTCAACAAATAACTTTTGCAGTAAGCTTCTTTGTTCTTCAGGAGTACTTGCTGCTTTTTTAGCGGCAGCTTTTTTGGGTGCTGCTTTTTTTGCTGCAGCTGGTGCGGCGGCTTTTTTAGCTGCTTCCTTCTTCGGAGCCGCTTTTTTTGCTGCTTCCTTTTTAGGAGCCGCTTTTTTCGCTGTTGCCTTTGCCATAAATATATTTTTTTACTGGTTAATGTTGTTACATTACAATAAAACTAATGCCATTGAAAAACAAACGATTATAAAGAAACATGGCGAATTTTTTCCACACGTACTTTAATCATAACTCTAAATGTTTCAAATAGTTATTATTTTATTACCAATAGCAAATGAAATGGAAATAGCAATGAAAACAGAAACATAAAAAGCGTGGTAATAACTGCTTGCCAGTTTACAGGCGGGTTGTCTCTTTTAAACGTACCTTATGCAACAACATCGTACCAGGCAAGAGCCACAGTAGGAGTCATATAAATAAAAAAAGACCGTTAAACGGTCTTTTTTTATTTATTGTTTTCCAATCTTTTCATGCTCAGAGGTAATAGGATCAAGAAATACAATCTGCGTAACTGCTTCAATGTTAAGCGGACCATATATGTGCGGGAACTCTTGCTGTTGTTCTTCGTCTTTATCGTATTGTAACCGCTGTGTAAGCCTGGCAGGATCTATAACAAGCTTTACCAGGTTTTCATGTTGTTGAAAGTTTCTTTGTAATACACCTTCTAATTGCTCTTCAGTGGAGCAATGAATAAATCCTTCCCTTTGGAAAGACGGCGGCTCGTAGCTTCCTTTGTCTTGTGCGTCTTCCCACTCTTCCACTGTTGTAAGATGATAAATAACCGGGGCATCCATAAAATTAATTTTTGATTATACAATGCGTTTTATCTTGTTTTCCAATAGCATCAGGTCAGCTAAAACAAAGGCTGTTACAGCTTCCAGTACTACAGGAACCCTAAGTGCAATGCATAGATCGTGCCTTCCCT
This sequence comes from Segetibacter sp., assembly GCA_028288485.1. Lineage (GTDB taxonomy): Bacteria > Bacteroidota > Bacteroidia > Chitinophagales > Chitinophagaceae > Segetibacter. The sequence continues at coordinate 56,710 of JAQBNO010000032.1, read as the reverse complement.
TTACAGAAAAAGTGTCTACTTCCCCTGTTTCCCAATTCAGTGTTTGTTGTTCTTTGGGTGTGGATGATGTCGGCTTTATTGCAATACGAAAAACAAATTCATTACCATTGGTAATTCCCCCGACAATACCACCTGCATGATTTGTTCTTGTTTTACCGGCGGCATCTTCAATAGCATCGTTATGAATACTTCCAAACATCTTTGCTGCGGCAAAGCCTGTCCCGAATTCTATGCCTCTTACTGCCGGTATCGCAAAAACAGCATGTGCTATAACTGATTCAACAGAATCAAAAAATGGTTCTCCCAGCCCGATAGGAAGGCCCGACACGCGGCATTCTACAATGCCTCCAATCGTATCTTTTGCATCAATTGCATTTTGCAGTCCTTTTTCAACATCCGGTTCACCGCCAATTTCTTTAATGGTTGCTTCGACTTTAATTTGTGAAAGTAATTTTTTTGCAATTACTCCCGCAGCTACAAGGCAAACTGTTAATCGCCCGCTGAAGTGTCCTCCGCCGCGAAAATCTTCGTTACCACCAAACTTTTGATTAGCAACAAAATCAGCATGTCCGGGCCTGGGAAATGCTCTTTGTTTTGCGTAATCAGTACTACGTGTATTGTTGTTTTCGAATAAAATTGTAATAGGTGCACCGGTAGTTTTATTATTAAACAAACCACTTTTAAAAATCGGCAGGTCATCTTCTTTGCGTGGTGTAGTGCCCTTCGCACCACCTTTACGTCGTTCAATATCGGGCAGAAAATCTTCTACTGATAATGGTAAACCTGCCGGGCAACCGTCTATAGTTATTCCAACACTTTCACCGTGTGACTCACCAAAAATATGTACCCGGAATATTCGACCGAAACTGTTCAAAATGATAATAGTTTAATTGTTCAAAGATTAGAACTTACAATAAGGATAATTATTTTATTGCTCTTTTTGTTAGTCAACAGATCTCTTTATTCAGCTCCGGTTGTGTCACTCACTTGTACTGGTTCACTTTATTTAACGAGCATCATCCCCGCGTGTATGAATTCAGTTGGGCAGGCTCCAACTCCTTCTCCTTTTTGGGAAGGAGCGGCGCTTTATGACCAGGTCAAACATTTATCTTCCACCTCAACACTTAATCTATACTCAATTAAATCAAAAGCAGACTGAGTAAAAAGTTAGTTATTCCCACAAATCCCATACATCTCACAAATCCCGGTTCATACAATGTTTCTTCAGTACAAGAGTGCGACGCAACGGACGCATAATCAGCGATTAAATGCCCGGCTCAAAAAATAAAAACTACTTGCTTCCCAAGTCTGAGATCTAGAACAAAACGCTCGCTCCCAACTTTTGCAAATGCATGTAAAAATCAGGATAAGATTTATTAATGGCTTCAGCTTCTTCAATCATCACTTCTCCACCAGCTTTTAAAGCAGCAACAGCACAGGCCATCGCAATGCGATGATCGTGACGGGAATGAACGGTAGCGCCGTTTATCTCGCCGCCACCTTTTATAAGCATTACATCGTCTTTCAAAACGATCTCCACTCCCATTTTTGCAAATTCCTGCTGTAACGTAAGGGCCCGGTTACTTTCTTTGTGTGCCAGGCGCGACACGCCTTGCATGGTTGTCGTTCCGTTACAACAGCTCGCCAGGGCAACCAAAGGCGGAAACAGGTCGGGACAATCAGTGGCATCGAAATGAAAAGCTTTTAAAGATGCAGGACCTATTTCAATGAGATCGTCCTGGATAGACAAAGCACAACCACAATCGGATAAAGCCTGCAAAATCGCCTTATCAGCCTGGGTCGACTGCACATCCAATCCCTTTACTGTAATGTTACCTGCAATTGCACCCGCCACCAACAAAAACGCGCCTCCACTCCAATCTCCTTCAACTGTATAAATCTGCGGTTCATAATTTTTATCCTGTGGTTGCAGGTAAAATTCTTCGTAATTGTTGTGGGTGACCTTCCTTCCAAAACTCTCCATCACTTTTAACGTAAGATCTATATAAGGCTTGCTTTTAAGATTGTTAACTTTAATAGTAACAGGTTCAGTAACCGAAGCCCCGTAAGCCATTAACAAGCCGGTTAGAAATTGCGAACTCAACGAGCCGTCAACTTCTATATTTGCAGGCTTTAAAGGTCCCTGGATTCGGATAGGCAATTTGCCTTGCTGAGATTGTATTTTGATACCCAGCTGCGGGAAGATTTCGTCGAAGAAATGCATGGGACGGGTGAGCAGGCTTCCTGTTCCATTGATAGTAATGGGCTTATTGCTTAAAGCAACAATGGGGGTAAACATCCTGATACCCAAGCCGCTTTCGCCGCAATTTATTTCCTGATCAACTGGATCTACACCCTGGCTGTAAATAGTTAATGAGCCGTCTTCGTTATTTACAACTCTTGCCCCAAGCTTTTGAATCACATCCAGGGCTGCAAGATCGTCGTTGCTTTTTCCGGGATTAATTATTTCACTGGCGCCTTCGCAAAGTAAAGCGGCGGCGCAAGCCCGTTGCATGCTGCTTTTGCCAGCTGGTGCTACTATGGTGCCTTTAATTGTTGAAGGTCGAATTGTTACTTTCATGCCCCTAAATCCCCTGAAGGGACTCTATAGTTTATTAATTAATGATTGAATTTGTTCGAATGGCAAAGGGACGACAGTTGCCTTACCAACTTTATTCAGAAGTACATAGTTAATCCCCTGGTTGCTCTTCTTTTTATCGCTCTTTAAAATCCGGAAAGTTTCATCTTTATCAAAGTCTAATTGAGGTGGAAGACCGTACTGTTTTAAAACATTTATAACCCGAGCAGATTCTTTAAAGCCAGTAATTTGTTCCGAGAATTTGCACGCTGCTCCCATGCCAATGCTTACTGCGTGACCGTGAGGGATGGTATATAGATTTTCAACAGCATGGCCGATAGTATGACCAAAGTTCAGCAGTTTTCTGTCGGCGTTCTCAAATTCATCTTCAACAACTACTTTTGTTTTTAGTAAAGCATTTCGTTGAATAAGCTTTGCCAATACTGTAAAATCTTTTTGAAAATAACTTAGTTTATTTTCTTCGAGTAACTTAAACATTGGCGCATCTTTAATGCAGGCATGTTTTATAACTTCTGCAAAACCATTTACCCATTCTTCTTTCGGTAACGATTTAAGCAGTGAAAAGTCGTACAACAGGAATTCCGGTTGCCTTATTAGGCCAACCATGTTTTTATACAGTCCAACGTCAATTCCGTTTTTACCACCTATTGCAGCATCCACCATGGCCAAAATGGAAGTTGGAACAAAGCCACATTTTATACCACGCATAAATACTCCCGCAACATAACCGGTAATGTCGGTTATTACACCTCCACCAACACCTATCAGTGTAGTTTTTCGGTCGGCACCAAGGTCAATTAGTTGTTGAATAATAGTATCTACTGTCGACTGAACTTTATACTGCTCGCCGGATGGAATAGAAATTGTCTTCCATCCCTTAAACTTTTTCTGGTGTTTTCTGAAAACGTTTTCATCAGTAACAATCACAGCCGAGTCTTTAGAAACTAAAGTTTCAAGGTAAGAGAAATCGGCATTAAAGAGATAATTGACAGTAGCGGAAGAGAAGGAAAACGACTTTTTAATCATAAGCTTTGGTCTGAGCAGTCTTTGACTGTGCAGTCGCCAGCCTCCGGGCTGGTGACTAATATCAATCAGCCCCCGGCTGATCCTAAAAAGAAAAGGCTGGAAGCCTTACAATAATAGTCACCAGCCGGAGGCTGGCGACTGCTTAAATCGGGATAGAGGGGTCTCTTAACTATTCATGATCCTGTTCTGGTGGTTGATACTTTCCAGGTGAACAGCATCGTAATATTTTGTGATAAATTCTTTGCTTAATCCTAATGCATCACCTTTTTGGAAAGCTCTTTCAAGTATCGCATTCCAACGGTTTGTTTGAAGAATGGTGATGTCGTTGTCTCTTTTGTATTCGCCAATCTTATCAGCAATCTTCATACGCTGACCCAACAATTGCATCAATTCGTCGTCGATGTGGTTAATCTGCTCCCGCAATTTTTCAAGAGCTACTACAAATTCTTTGTGGTCTGTAGTTTCATGCCGCCATTTTATACCATCCAGTATCTCTGCTAATCTTTCAGGTGTTACCTGTTGTTTGGCATCGCTCCAGGCTTTATCGGGGTCGATGTGGCTCTCAAGCATTAAACCGTCGAAATCGAGGTCAATTGCTTTTTGAGAAACGCTTTGCAATAAAGTACGGTTACCAGAAATATGGCTGGGATCGTTAATGATCATCATACCCGGATTACGACGCTTCATCTCTATAGCAAGGTGCCACATGGGAGCGTTGCGGTATTCAGTATTGCCGTAAGAAGAAAATCCACGGTGAATTAAACCGATGTTTGTGATACCTGCTTTTGCAACCCGTTCAACTGCACCAATCCACAGTTCAAGGTCAGGGTTTATCGGGTTTTTAATCAATACAGGAACTTTAGCTCCGCGAAGTGCATCTGCAACATCCTGAACGCTGAAAGGATTAACCGTAGTTCTTGCACCAATCCAAAGAATATCCACATCAAAATGCAAAGCATCTTCTACCTGCTTGCCGGTTGCCACTTCAATAGCAACAGGAAGTCCTGTAATTTTCTTTGCCTGGTTTAGCCAGTTAAGACCTTTAGTACCTACGCCTTCAAAACTTCCGGGACGGGTTCTTGGTTTCCAGATACCTGCACGAAGCACATCTACTTTACCAGTTTTTTTAAGACGGGTTGCAGTTTCTATTACCTGCTCTTCAGTTTCCGCACTGCATGGTCCGGAAATTATCAGCGGACGTTTAGAAAGCACTTCGTCAACTGATGACAAAGCATTTAATGTTTGTTCCATTTTTTAATATATTGAAGTAAAATATTTCAATTACACGGCGAACTTAGCCGTCTTTTCATTTCCTGTAATGTCGCCGTTGCTCCTCAGTTGAATCTGCAGGTTCATGATCCATTCATTGCAGGCTGCACTATTTAAATGCGCATTTATACTATGCACTACCTTAATCACCTCGTCATACGTTCCTTCTACAACTGTTGCAAAAGGACCGATCTCATATTTGATCCCCGACTGCTGAATAACCAAAATTGCTTCATCTACCCACTCGTACGGATGCCTGTCCTGCACCACCGGCAAAATCTGTATCGAGGCGTTAACTATAAAATTGTGCATGGCTTTTAAAGTTACCCGTTTTCGGTTACCAGTTTCCGGTTACCAGTTTCCCGTTACCAGTTTTACCGTGGTTTGTTGCTGACCGGAATAATAAAAGTACAAGTGAGTGACACAACGATGTTTAATAGTAGCACCGAAGACTGTCCACAAAGCAGTTACAGGTTAACGTTGCCGGTTACAGGTAAACAACCAAAACACACTTGCAACCGGTAACTGGTATTCTGCGACCTGCAACTGTTCTACCCCCTGCTATTTGCATCATTCATCCTGATCCTTCTGCCTTTGAAAGTTTTTCCATCGACAGCACTAACCATTTTGTCGGCAACACTTTTATCAATCTCGATCCAGCTATTCATTTCCTTCATATCGATCCGGCCGAGATTTTCCTTCTTCAAGTCACTCATATCCAAAATAAACTGAAGGAAACTGGCTTTATAGAAACCGTCTTTAGTTCCAAGGTTTACAAACAACCTTGCAAAGTTTCCGTCGCCGCCTGAAAATTCTCTTCCTCTTGTATCTCTTGTACGTCCCTGGTCACGATCACCCCTGTCGTTACTACGATCAAAAGTTCTTTCTGTACCTCTGCCACGCGTTTCTACACGCGCATTCAAATCGGCAGCGTTTTCGTAATATTTCAAGAAACGATCAAACTCTGTAGCTACTACTCTTTTTAAAACTTCCTCTTTACTAACGTCTGCAAACTTTTCTTCGAGCATTGGCATGTACGTTTCGTAATCGCCGTGGCTTACATCGGTTTGCAACAGCTTATCCATAAAATAAAAGAACTGCTTACGGCAAACATCTTTACCTGACGGTATATCCAGCTTATGAAATGGCTGCTGCACCATTTTTTCTATCTGGCGCAGCTTAAATGTTTCGCGGGAATGTACTATTGAAATAGAGATACCCTGGCTACCTGCACGGCCTGTACGACCGCTCCGGTGTGTATACACTTCCACGTCATCGGGTAATTCAAAATTAATAACATGGGTTATCTCTTTCACATCGATACCGCGTGCAGCTACGTCGGTTGCAATCAACAACTGCAGCGTTTTATCGCGGAATTGTCCCATTACAGCGTCGCGCTGGCCCTGCGATAAGTCACCGTGTAATGCATCAATATCATAACCTTCGCGGGTTAACTTTTCAGCTATTCCCTGTGCATCGATCTTTGTACGGGTAAAGATGATACCATACATTCCGGGGTTAAAATCGATGATGCGCTTTAATGTTTCGTAACGGTGTTGAGATGAGCAAACATAATACTGGTGATCGATATTCTTATTACCGGTATTAGCTTTACCAACGGTTATCTCCACCGGGCTATTCATGTAGCGCTTGCTAACCTGGCGAACTTCCGGCGGCATTGTTGCACTAAACAACCAGGTGCTCTCACGCTTGGGTGTATTCTTTAGGATGAATTCGATATCATCTCTGAAACCCATATTCAGCATTTCGTCTGCCTCGTCTAATACTACGTATTTGATTTGCTCAAGATCGATCGCTTTGCGCTCTATCAGGTCAATTAAACGACCGGGAGTTGCTACCACAATCTGCACACCTCTTTTCAGATCCCTGATCTGCATGCTGATAGATGTACCACCGTACACTGCAACAACATGAAGACCTTTTATATACTTTTTAAAAAGTTCAATTTCTTTAACGATCTGCATGCAAAGCTCACGGGTAGGACAAACGATTAGTGCCTGCGGATGCTTATTTTCTACTGTAATTAATTGCAACAATGGTAAACCAAATGCTGCAGTTTTGCCTGTACCGGTTTGTGCCAATCCCACAAAGTCTGTTGTGCCGCTCAATAGCACCGGGATTGCCTGTTCCTGTATCGGCGTTGGGTTCACATACCCCAACTCGTCGGTTGCCTGAATTAACCTCGCGTCAATTCCCAAGCCTTCGAATGTCATCATATATTCTAAAAATTTGCGCAAAGGTACTATTTATTTACAGCCCTTTTGCTGCTTTTATTGTTATTATAGTGTTGTAACACTAAGTTGACTGCCGACAGACGACAGTTGACCGGTAGAAAACTCTTATCGCTATCGCCTTTTGTTTGTTTTTTCTTTGTTACCGACAGTAAGTCTACTTTCAACATCGTTGTGTCACTCACTTGTACTTACTATTCTTTAATGAACATTAATAGTTGAGTATTACTTGTTCTAAACGCTCAATACTCAATTTTCAGATTAACAACTCCCTTACTTCAATATCCTCCTGATGTCATTCGCATTTTCAATCAGCTCCTGCAGGTATTCATAATTTTCTTTTTCGAGACAGCTTTTGAATTTTCTCAATTGCGAAATATGTTCGTTCAATACGTCGAGCACATTTTCCCTATTTTGTTTAAAAATTGGGACCCACATCTCCGAATTGCTTTTTGCAAGACGAACTGTACTTTCGAAACCACCACTTGCCAGTTCAAATATGGCATCTTCTTCTTTCTCCTTTTCCAAGACCGTGTTTGCTAAAGCGAAGGATGTAATGTGAGATATATGACTTATATAGGCAGCATGAAGGTCGTGAGCAGCGGCGTCCATATAAACCAGGTGCATACCTGTTTCGTTATAAATATTCTTTACAAGTTCCAGGGCATCTTCGTCTGAATGTTCAGAATCACAAATTACGGCTGCTTTATTAGCAAATGCGGTCTTAACTGCTGCTTCCGGGCCGCTGTATTCAGTACCCCACATTGGGTGACTTGCAACAAATCTTCTCCTTTTCGGATGGTTGGCAACTGCTGCAATCACGCTTTCCTTGGTTGATCCCATGTCCATAACCACCTGGTTTATCACTTCATCCAACACAGCTGGCAGTAAATTAAACAAAGCGTCTACAGGTACGGCAAGTACAATTAATTTACTTTTGGCTATCGCTTCTTTGAGCGGTAAAACTTCATCAACGAGGCCTAGTTCCAATGCCCTTTTTTGGTTTACTTCACTTTTATCTACTCCTATTATATGTTCCGCTAACTTTTTATCCTTTAATACCAATCCAAATGATCCTCCAATCAAACCAGTTCCAATAATTGTTACAGTACCGTCACTTTGCGAAGACGGTTTCTTAACGTTCATGTGTTCTGTACTTTTATCTGCTGCATTCATAAATCTTCTTTTAAGCCTGTCAGGTTAGGGAAGGGTCAGGAGCTTATTCTTTCAAGAGCCTCTTTAAAAACTTCTTTTTTAGCACATAGGCTAACCCTTATAAAGCCATTTCCATTGCTGCCGAAAATACCACCCGGAGTAATGAATACATTTTTATCATATAAAACTTCATCACTCAACTGGTAACCATCTTTATACCCGGAGGGTATTTTTGCCCATACAAACATTCCGACCTGGCTTTTGTCGAAAGAACAACGAAGTTTTTCTAACAATTGGTATACAACTTCCCTTCTTTCTGTATAGATCTCATTCAATTCATTGTACCACTCTTTGCCCAGGCTAAGCGCCTTTGCCGCTGCCAGCTGAACGGGTAAGAACATTCCACTATCCATGTTACTTTTAAAACGAAGTACTTCATTAATTCTTTCGGCAGCCCCTACCAACATCCCTACTCTCCAGCCAGCCATATTACTGGCTTTGCTTAACGAGTTCAGTTCAATAGCCACTTCTTTAGCGTCTTCTACGCTCATTAAACTCATAGGCTTTTCGTTTAAAATAAAGCTGTATGGATTATCGTGACAGATAAGAATATTATTCTTTTTACCAAATGCAATAACCTTTTGAAAGAGTTCAACAGACGCCTGTTTGCCTGTTGGCATTTCAGGATAATTGATCCACATGAGTTTTACCCTGCTTAGATCGGTTTTATTTAGGGCTTCAAAATCGGGTTCCCAGTTATTTTCATCTTTTAGCTCGTATTCCACGCACTTGCCACCGGCAAGCTTAACAGCGCTGCTATAGGTAGGATAACCGGGGTTCGGAATAAGTGCTTCATCACCTGCATTTAAATAAGTCATACAGATATGCATTATACCCTCTTTGCTACCGATTAAGGGGAGAACTTCCGAATCAGCATTCAGGTCGGCACCATACCACGTTTTATAAAAAACGGCTATTGCATTTCGTAAAACAGGACTGCCTTTATAGCTTTGATAGGCATGCGTATTTGGTTTTACCGATTCTTCCTGCAGTACTTTTATAACGTCAGGATGAGGAGGCAGATCAGGGCTGCCGATTCCGAGGTTGATAATCTTTTTTCCCTGCCGGTTCAGTTCATCAATCTCTCTCAGCTTTTGAGAAAAGTAATACTCGCCTATTCCATTCAGCCTTTCTGAAACTTTAATATCCATTTACAACTGTTTTACTATTATTTTAAGACACCCTTTTTATATTTTCCGAAAACTTTTAAATGTGCTGTTACGGCTTGCATCTCCTGTATCACGGTATCGAATTGATGCAGGCTTTCGATTTCCATATCGGCGTAAAAGCCATACAAAAAGTCGCTTCCGGGAATAGGCATGCTTTGTAGTTTGGTAAGGTTGGTTCCCGCGGCAGCAATTAAAGTAAGTACCCTTGCGAGGCTTCCTTTACTGTGATCGGTTTCAAAATACACTGAAGCCTTGTCAGCGTCTTCCACCACTTGTGCATCGTCTTTCCTTTGCACCATTAAAAAGCGGGTGTAGTTATTTTTTAGAGTATGAATGTCGGGAGCAATCATCTCCAGCTCATATAATTCTGCTGCGAGTTTGCTTGCAATTGCTGCCGTATGTTTGCTTTTGTGCCTGTGAACAAACCTTGCGCTTAATGCGGTATCGTCTGTTTCAACCAGCTTCCAGGAATGGTGCTGCTCTAAAAAATCAAGGCATTGCAACAGGGCCATAGGATGCGAGTGCACTTCTTTTATATCGCTTAACTGCACGCCTGGATTTACTAAAAGATGTTGACGTATATGAAGATACTTTTCGCCTACTATCGTTAGATTGCTTTTTTGTAAAAGGTTATAATTGGGAAGTATACTGCCGGCGATCGAGTTTTCAATGGCCATCACGCCTCCATCGCTTTCATTTTTATCGGAGGCCATTTTTACCACCTGCCTGAACGTATCGCAAGGAATTACTTCTACATTTCTTCCAAAATATTTCCGGGCCGCTTCCTGGTGAAAACTTCCCTCGTAGCCCTGGATCGCAACCCGCAGGCTCTTTGACGAGGTACTACCTTTTGTATCATTTTTAATAGCAGTCATAGTAAGCATAAAAAAAGTCCCGGCTTTTTGGCCGGGACTTTATATTTTGATTGTGTTATTTAGAATTCAATCTCAATAGGTTCCCGGTCCACTTTCTAAAGTAGAAATAAAAATAGAAGCTAAACCAGGTGTTCGCTATTGTCTGTGTCATTTGCGACGTAAAAGTAAGTACTGCGCGCAAAAATAAAAATCTTTTTTGCTTTTTTTTACAATTTTCAAAAAGAGTATTAAAGGCTGAAGTGTGCGACGCAACGATGTTTAGGGAAGAAATAATGCCGGTCTCCAAATAATTTTTTATAAAAAAAGTTCATCTCCAATTCATGAAATAACAATTGCAGGTGATGTATTCATTGCGAATGAATGAAATGACGCTTATTCTTAAAAAGTTCTTGAATAACTATCGAGCCTGCCCCATTCCGGAGGTATCTGCATTCATGCTAGGCACACCGGTAGTGTCGGTAATTATTGTACCCGGTGAAGAAGTGTCTTTTGAAACTGAAGTTGAGTCTGTAGTTGCGTCGGCGCCTGTATTGCTGCCACAAGAGGCAAATGCACCGAAGATGAAAACAATTAGTAATTTTTTCATGTGTTTTAATATGCGGGTGTTGGAATTAGTTATTCGAAATGGTTTAAACATAATTGCAAAAATAAAGCCCTCCCCAGGAATAGGGACGGCCTCTAACGATTGCTTGCCATATGAAAATCTTTATTAACTGCTGCCAGGCAAGCTTGATTACTATATTATAGTTATTGCAGTTAAATATAGAAGTTTAGTGAGGAGTAGTCATAGTTGTAGTATCAGTACTCATTGTACCTGCACCACTTGCATCAGTGCCCATTGCAGAAGCAGAAGTATCTGTAGTTACAGAAGTTGAATCAGTTGAAGTTTCAGAAGCACCACCACCGCAAGCTGCAAAAGCGCCTAGTACGAATACAAATAATAATTTTTTCATTGTCTTTTTGTTTATGTGTTTGATTTAATGGTTAATACAGGGAAGAATTAAAAGTAACCCGGTTATTGAAAATAATTTTTAGTGTTAACAATTGCACTAAAAAAGCTAGAAGGCCAGCAATCTTTTATTTCCGTCCATTCTTACGGGTTGGAAGACGTAAAAATTTTTTGAATTGCTAAAAAAATAAAGCCCTCCCCAGGAATAAGGACGGCCTCTAACGATTGCTTGCCATATGAAAATCTTTGTTAACCGCTTTGACCGGCAAGTTTGTCAATTGCCATAAAGACAACAACAGCAGTTAAACTATAATAATTTAGTGAGGAGCAGTCATACTTGTAGTATCTGTGCTCATTGTACCAGCATCAGTACCCATAGTTCCAGTACCTTCAGTAGTTACAGTAGTTGAATCAGTAGTTGCTTCAGAACCACCACCACCGCAAGCAGCAAATGCGCCTAATACGAATACGAATAATAACTTTTTCATTGTTAATTTGTTTATTGTTGATAGAATTTGAAGTTTAATACAACAAAAATTGAAAGGTAACCCCAGTTTAAAAAAAAATTAAAAGAAATTATTAGAGGCAAAAGGAAGTTTGGAAGAAAATCTAAAATTCTAATGCAAATAGTTTCTTAATGAAAAACTGGTTTATAAATATTGACTGTTATTTTAATATTAGTACGGTAAAATTTGAGGAAGGCCATTTAGTTCAGGTGTGATAAACGAGTGTTTAAATAACTGGCACATATTTTTTACGGATAGCAAAAACATTAAAATGGATAACGATAAGACATTTCCGGAACAGGAAGCACCGGTTAAAAATACAGACAACGCTTTTGTGAGGGTAGGTGAAGATGGCTCTCCTGAAATACCGTCGGCAAGCGATAAAAAAACGGATATTGAAAAGGATGACAATGTAACAACCTTAGATAAGAGGTAAATATTATCTGTGTCCTAACTGTCGCTTCTAATTACTGTAAAATCATTAAAGATTGTTTCTGCAATGCTGGAAGAGACGACTTCAGTCACCTTTGCTCTTGCGGGACCTTTTTTACACCAGTTTGCAAATTGGTCTAATTGTTCTTCGGTTCCCGTTATTGTTGCCTCTACGTTACCGTCGAGCGTATTTTTAATCCAACCGGTTACGCCACATTTTTCAGCAATTTCTTTTGCAGTTGCCCGATAAAAGACTCCCTGCACTTTTCCTTTAATGATTAAATGGGTAGTTGGCATATCGCAATTAGAAGGGTATTAATTTTATTGACGCAAATTAATCCATTCTCCTTACTTGCCGAAAGTGAAGTTGCGCAACAAGAAAAAGTCTTTTTTCCCGTGTCTAAAAAAAGATAAAAAGATGTAGCAGAAAAAGATCAGCCGAAAGAAGCTAATCAATAAAAAGAGAAAAAATTACAGGAGCTTACTTTTTTCAGCGGTATAATCTATACTGTTATAGGGTTAAGGTTGAAGGAACAGCTAATGTAACGAATCGGTCGCAAACTGATCGCCCCAGATAAGCTTTAAAAGCTTTGCACCTTTTTCAGCAGCTTGCTTTTGCTTTTTTAGTTCTTTTTCCAATTCAAGAATTTTTGCCTGTAATTCTTCAACAGTTTGTGGCTGAGTACTGTCTAAGGATTCATTAGTATTGTTAGATACCTTAAAAATAGTTTTCATCATTTGTTGCCCATACTTATAATCATTCCGACTCGCACAAGAATTCATTTTTTAAAATTTTTATTTTAGCAATCGTTTAATTTATTATGAAACGTTCTTCCACACGATTCTATTGTTGGCAAAGGATCAAAACCATAGAAAGTCGGCTTAAATAATTGATACTCTTCAAATTACGCTATTCTATTCTTCAAAACAAAGAAAAAAAGTTTACACTTTAATTTTTTTTTTTGCTCTTTCTGCACATTTATTTTTCTTATATAAATTAGTTCAATAATGAAATAGAGTAAAGTGAGTGACATTACCCAAAGGGGATTCCTTTGAACGATGATGTAGCAGTAAAAAACGAATGCAGCCGGCCATAAGAAAGCAAAACATGAGTTACATTGTTAATTTGCTGTTTTGACGATAAGTCTTTAAAACAATTTATTGCTTATATTTAGTTCCTATAACAAAAAAAATTATCGGACTATGAAAAAGATTCTAATGATTTCGCTGGCCGCTACCACCCTTTTTAGCAGCATGAACTGTATGGGTCAGGATGATAAATCGAAAAGGGCCAGCCCGCCTGCTAAAGCTTCAGCTACAACAAGTGGTGGCAACACCATTACCATAGATTACAGCCAGCCAAGTGTAAAAGGCCGCACTGTTGGAAAAGATATTGCAACCTTTGATAAAGTGTGGAGAACAGGGGCGAATGAAGCCACTGCTTTTGAAATTACAAAAGATGCGAAAATTGAGGGGAAATACCCGTTACCGGCAGGTAAGTACGGCTTATATACTATTCCGGGTGAAAAAACGTGGACCATTATTTTCAACAAAACCTGGAAACAATGGGGAACAAACTATACACAAGCAGATGATGCATTGAGAGTGGTTGTAACCCCTTCAAAGGCTTCACAAACGACTGAAAAAATGACTTTTAATGTAAATAATGATGGAAAAGTTGTATTAATGTGGGGAGATACCCAGGTAAGCTTTACCGTAGTTTAACGATCATAAAAAGACTTAAAAGCTCCGTAAATTGCGGAGCTTTTTTATTTTATAGCCTGGTACAGGCTACCCCCTTTGTCAAATAAACGGTCGATTCTTTTTTCGACGACCGGATCTTTTTGTACTGGCGGTGCATGATGGGGTTTTATTCGCGCATCAATAATCACGGGTCCGTTACAACCCCAGTGCTTGTTTTCCGTGAATGAATCGATCCCGTAAATATCATGTGAAGGGTTGCATCTGGTATAAGTAACCCATAAATAATTATTCAAAGTCTCACTTACAAAGCTGCTGTTGTCGCAGACAATAACTAATTGCGTATGTAGTAGCTGATCCATTTTATCAATTAACTGGTCGTTCAGTAACTGCATTTCATTTTGGGCGGCTTCATAAGTTGTAAATGGCTGTGTTTGAACAGATACTACCCCAGGCATACACAGTTGCGCATTTTCAAAAGATTGCAACGTTTTCAAAGCGAACGGTACTATTTTACATAATTCCCGTTTCACCTCACCATAGGCTGCAAATACTACTTTACTTCCGCTGTTTAAACCCGAGCCGGAATAGTCGAGTGTATCTATGGTGGTATTGGTATAAAAATGAATATCACGTGTAAAGTCGATCCGCTGCAACAGGTACTCCATAAATTCCCTGACATTCTGCGTTGTCAAGTTATTGGTGTCGTCGGCAGTAATGAACAGAAATTTCGCAAGGCTAAGTTGACCTGTTCCGAGGATATGATTAGCAATTGTAAGGATCTCGGCAGGCTGTTTTGAAGGCTTATATGGGGTATATCGTTCACTTCCAATGGCCAGCAACAAGGGGTGAACACCGGCTGCATCAACAGCATGCACTTCTTTCAACCCCGGTATTTCCTGTGGAATTGCATCGCCGGTTATTTCATGTATCAACTGCCCGAAACTGGTATCTTCCTGTGGAGGCCGGCCAACGACGGTAAAAGGCCAGATCGCATTTTTGCGCGCATACACTTTTCTGACTTTCATTAATGGAAATGGATGCTGTAGACTGTAATAACCCAAATGATCTCCAAAGGGACCCTCCGGCTTATTTTCTCCGGGGTATACTTCACCGGTTATCACAAAATCAGCATCAGTGCTAATACAAAATCCTTTTTCGTAAGCATACCTAAATCTCCTCGCTCCTAATACACCGGCAAAAGTCATCTCGCTGATTCCTTCCGGTAAGGGCATGACGGCTGATAAAGTATGGGACGGAGGCCCACCAACGAAACAACTTACTTTTAGCGGCTGTCCTTTTTTATTGGCTTTTGTATGGTGTATGCCAATTCCGCGGTGTAACTGGTAATGTAAACCAATTTCCTGGTTCGGTTCATATTCGTTACCTGTCAGTTGTATGCGGTACATTCCCAGGTTAGCTTTCATTATTCCGGGCTGGTCTATATCCTCTGTATATACCTGTGGTAATGTAACAAATGCGCCCCCGTCCATTGGCCAGTGCTGAATTAACGGGAGATCTGTAATTTGTATTTCGTCGGCAAGAACAGGCTTACTTGAAGGATTTTTTAAAGGCAGTGCTTTAAGTGCAGCCAAACCTGTATTAATATTTCTAAATGGTTGCTTAATTGCTTTTACCGGGTCATTTTTTAATTCTATCAGCCTTTGAACAGTTGCGAGGGTATTTCTGAAAATAAACTTGCTCCTCTCCAAAGATCCAAAAATGTTCGATGCTGCCCGGTATTTGGATCCTTTCACGTTTTCAAATAATAACGCAGGGCCCCCCGCTTCATGCACACGTAAGTGAATAGCTGCCATTTCAAGAAAAGGATCCACTTCTTCTTTAACCCGGATGAGGTGATTGTTTTTCTCTAAATCAATTAAACATTGCTCCAACGATTTGTAGGCCATAAAGTTGCTATTCTCTTTAAAAGTCTACAAAATAACAGCAGTTACAGATTTTTGTTGCAAACAATAAACTTTTTATAAAACATTCTCCTACCTGTTGTGCCTTGCTTTAAGTCTTATGCCTTCCACCGTTTACCTTATTCGTAATCTCTTTACCTTCGCATCATGACAAAACTCAGCGTGAACATCAACAAATTTGCGACTTTAAGAAACAGCCGCGGAGGTAATAATCCAAATGTTTTAAAGGCTGCATTGGACGCAGAAAGGTTTGGAGCAGACGGAGTCACGGTGCATCCGCGTCCGGACGAAAGACACATAAGATACAATGATGTGAGAGAGATAAAGCAGGCTATTCAAACTGAGTTGAACATAGAAGGAAACCCGCAGGAACAGAAGTTTGTCGACCTGGTGCTTGAAGTAAGACCGCACCAGGTTACTTTGGTTCCGGATGCACTGGGACAAATAACTTCGAACCATGGTTGGGATACGCTCAAACACAAAGATTATTTGATAAACATTATTTCAGTTTTTAAGAATGCCGGCATTCGTACGTCAATTTTTGTTGATCCGGATGTTACAATGGTGGAAGGTGCCAGGGCAACAGGAACAGATAGAATAGAACTATACACCGAAGGTTATGCAACGGCTTTTCATGATAATAAAGAAGTAGCAATCGAACCTTACGTAACAGCAGCAAAAGTAGCGAATGAATTAGGCCTTGGTATGAATGCCGGTCACGACCTCGACCTACATAACCTCAAATACTTTGCTCAGCATATTCCTGGTTTGCTCGAAGTCTCTATTGGCCATGCCCTGGTTTGCGACGCTATTTATCTTGGTTACGAAAACGCTGTTCAAATGTATAAGCGGCAGTTGCAATAACGGTAAAGCTGTAAATAGCGGTAGTGTTTGATACAGGTAAAGTAAGTTTGATTACTTACCATTTTTAGCCTCTTCACATCTTATTACCCTTGCGGTATAACTGCTTTTAACAGTATATTCTCCATTACTGGAATGGTTTTTTCGGCTTTTGATGCGCATACAACGAATTTTTAAAACCTAAAAACCTCTTGTATGAAAAAGAGCAGAAACTTTTACCCAAAGCTTCTTTTAACCACCGCCCTCCTGGTTGCAGCTATTTCTTCTTTTCCTCAAACTTCTGGCGACACCGTTAAGTTGGGAAAAAACAATGATCCGATGGTAGTAAACCCTGGAAAAGTAAACGATGGCATGGCAGTAAAACCGGCTGCTCCGCACGACGGCATGTCGGTACTGTCAGATACAGCTTTCATTAATAAAAACATAATGGATAACAGGATGGAAATTGAATTATCTAAATTAGGACGGGATAAAGGAACGTCGCAGGCAGCGAAAAAAGTTGCAGCCTTAATGATAACAGATCATACGAACATCTTAAATGAACTGGAAAAACTTGCTGCAAGAAAAAACCACCACAACAATAATCATGAAATGACGATGGCTCCACATAGTTTTCCCGAAGGAAAAGAATTTGATGCAGCGTGGGCAGGGCAAATGCTGGCGATGCACGAAGCGAAAATTGCAGAAATGGAGACATTTATTGGCCTAACGAAAGATCCTGAATTGAAAGCTGCTGTGATGAAGGCAATACCCAAAATAAAAACACATCGCGATCTGTTGTCAAAAATTCCGGGGGCAAAGGAAAAAGCAAATACAAAAATTATATAAAGGCCCACAAAACAGACAGGGGTTTTCACTTGAGTTGAGAAAGCCCTTTTTCATCTTTTTTTTACACGCATTCGCTCCCTGCTCAAGGTAAACTGCTTCCGATGGCAGCGGAAGCAGTTTACCTTGAGCAAAGCCGAAAGTTCACATCCGTTCATCCACTCAATTTCCAGGAAGCGTTCTTCCACTATTTTAAAAAATACTTCTGTTCCCGCTTTCCGCTTTGGTCAATCTTTATCACTTTAATAGGATGTGTAAAAAGCTGAAGACGGCGTTGCAAGTACAAGTGAGTGACACAACGGTGCCGAATAAAGTTTTCGTGCTGGTCAACAAAATAAACTTTCGACACCTTTTATAGACTCACACCAATTTATAGTTTCCTTAAAACTCTATTCAGAGGTTTATTACCTGTTATAATAAGATTTACTTTTGCACAAATTTTTCAAGACCGATCTATTAAGGAGCAACGGCAGAGTCTACACAAAGAAGTCGTTTGTTGCTTTAAAAATAATGCATGCTTACACAATCACCCTATATTTTATACTCCGACGGAAACGGAAACATTTTTGAAGATACCTCGTTATATGTAACCGGACGGACGGGTTGGGAGGCCATTCCTGTTGCTGAAGATGAATGGATCGAACTGCCTCAGGGCGGGCAATTGTATGAGTTACCGGGCCGCCGTGGAATCGGGATTGACGTAAAAACCGGTGAAATGCGCCTTTGCGAAAAAGGCTGGGCGGTTGCCGCTTTTATTCCGCCTGCACATACGGGCTTCTATTTGGCCGCTTACGAAACCGCACCTGACGCACCTACGCTTCCGTTGTTTTGTTACACCGCGGCCGGCTGGCTGAACGAGAAGTTTTATGTGCCTTGCATAAGAATTGAACAGGACATCAGGCAGGACTGTGAAGGTTATGATGAGTCGGTAGTTGAGTCAGGTGTTCAAAAAGCCTTGGAAATTTACCCGCATAACCGGTTGGTACAACACCTCGCGAATAATTGCGCACTCACTTATAAATGTCCCGCTGCACGTAATTATTTTTTAGGCCGCTGGGAATGTCCCATTCCTTCGTCCCCCGCGTGTAATGCAAATTGTGTCGGCTGTATTTCGTTTCAGCCCGAAGATGAAACCATTGTTTCTACGCAGGACCGCCTGACCTTTAAGCCTTCTGCTGAAGAAATCGTTGAATATACTGTTCCACATTTAGAGACTGCTCCCTACCCTATTGTAAGCTTTGGACAAGGATGTGAAGGTGAACCATTATTGATGTGGCAAACAATCAGGGAATCGATTATTGAAATGCGGAAACATACTCCTAAGGGAAGTATTAATATTAATACAAATGGTTCTAAACCTGATGCTGTTCGTGAGCTTTGTAAAGTTGGTTTAGACAGCATTCGCGTTAGCTTGAACAGCGTTCGTAAACATATTTACGAACCTTATTATTGCCCGAATAACTACACTTTTGAAGATATTATTGAAAGCCTTCGCGTTGTGAACGGCTTTGGTGGTTGGACAAGCATTAATTATTTCGTGTTCCCCGGAATGACGGATAGCGTTGAAGAATATGAAGCGCTTCGCAAGGTGATAAAAGACACCGGGCTAAAAATGATCCAATGGCGTAATTTCAATATTGATCCCGATTGGTACCTAGGAAAAATAAACGTAACAGATACAGGGGAATTTTTAGGCGTAAAGCAGTTGCTTGAGTTAATACAGGAAGAATTTCCGCATTTGAAGTATGGCTATTTCAATCCTCCTATTGAGCGTATAAAGGGGAATTATGAAATCGACTTTGCGCATCATTAGTCTTAGTTTTAGCTATTTTAAAACTGCACCACTCTAACTGATCTTTTTGCCGGTGAAGCAACACAACTATGACTATTGAACTTGTTCTTCTTTGCCTTTTTGCATTTGCTGCCGGATTTATTGATGCAGTTGTTGGTGGTGGCGGTCTTGTTCAAACACCAGCTGGTTTAATATTGCTTCCTCATCTCCCGGTTTCCACTGTCATCGGCACATTGAAAGTTCCTGCTTTTAGTGGTACTGCCCTGGCTTCGATCCAGTACATGAAGCAGGTAACCATAAAATGGAAACTGATGGCAGTAATGACGGTACTGGCATTTACCTCTGCCGTAACGGGCTCGCTTCTGCTTAGCAAAGTGAACAATTATTTCATGAAACCTTTATTGCTGGTGATCCTTGTATTTGTCGCAATATATACTTACACTAAAAAAAATTTTGGCACTCATACCGAAAAGGCCCATTCGTTTAACCGGCAACTTGTTTATTCAATTATTGCCAGTATAGTTCTTGGTTTTTACGATGGATTTATTGGTCCAGGCACCGGCAGCTTCCTTGTACTGGCTTTCATTACTTTATTAGGATTTGATTTTTTAAAAGCAAGTGCACACGCCAAACTAGTAAATCTTTCAACTAACCTTGGTTCTATTTTGTTCTTTGCTGCAAGTGGACGAATCATTTTTGCCATTGCAATTCCTATGGCTATTTGTAATGCAATTGGTGGCTCGCTTGGTGCGAGACTGGCCATTGCAAAAGGCAACAAATTTATCCGTGTATTCTTCCTGGTTATTGTAGTTGGCACTATTCTGCGTTTTGCTTACGATGTATTCTTCAGGCATCCTTAAATTATTTCATTGTTGTTTTAGGGGGACGAACATTCATTCTCTGTGCATCCCCGGTTGTGTCACTCACTTATACCGTATCTTTTCATTGCTGCAAGGGTGGGGTTGCTATTTGACCGGCTAATTCAAATCCACCCCGTTATCATAGGGTTTACACCTGCACATTCTCCTCCCGCCGCTGTTGGTCGCCCAACCACAACTTACATTCTTAACCTTTTTTTAGTTGCAAGTGTGCATTCAGCTCTTGTAATAGGAGTAATTTTCAACATTAAAAAAAGCCAATAGTCCCGTAATTATATTTGTATGTCCAACAGTTCAACTATGTCACCCGCGTTTGAAAGAGAAAAGAACATAAAAGCAGCTACGTATACTTCAGTAATTTGTGTATTGCTGTTTATTACTTTCTTTTTTGCACGATGGACTCTACCACAAATTACTCCACCTGTTATTGAAGAAGGAATTGAAGTAAACCTTGGAAACAGCGATGAAGGCTTAGGCGATGTTGCGCCTGAAATTCCCGGCGATCCATCTAACGCACCTGAAGAGCAATATACTCCACCTGCACAATCCGCAGCAGCTCCGCCTGTAGCGCAGGAAGAAAACATAACAGGCGATGAAAACGAAGCTGATGATGCCCCAACGGTGAACAACAATCCTAAACCTGTAGTAAAGCGTACACTGCCAACTCCTGAGCCTGCTAAACCTCGTGAGAATGCACCGGTAGCAAAATCAACACCCGCCAGAACCAAACCGAATACACAACCTGTATCCAACCCTACACCCGCACCTCCACAACCTAAAGCTGTTTACAGGGGAGGTACCAGCAATGGCACCGGTGGAAATGGAGCCGATTCGTATAACGGCGTACGAAACCAGGGAATTGCCGGGGGTAAAGGCGACCAGGGAAGTCCAAACGGAAACCCTAACTCCGATAGCTATAAAGGAAATGCTTCACATGGTAACAGCGGGGTTCGAATTAGCAAGGGTTTAAATGGCAGAAGATTTACCCGCCTTCCATCTTTTGAAGACGACTTTAACGAAAACGCTAAGGTTGCAGTAGATATTCGAGTAGATAAAAACGGGAACGTCGTTTCTGCTGTTGTTAACCCGAGAGGAACAACGACTACAAACGGGGGTATCCGTTCTATTGCTACCCGCAAGGCTATGCAGTTAAAACTAAATTCCGGCGACGAAGATGAACAAACCGGCACCATTTTATTCGACTTTAAACTAAGAGGATAAATTCTTTAAACAATAAATCGTTCTAACCGTAGCTTTGACGCTTCGGTTTTTTTATGCTCAATTACCAACAAACCATTGACTACCTGTTCCATCGCCTTCCTATGTTTAGCAGGATAGGCTCCGCTGCTTATAATGGCGATCTATCCAATACCATCAAACTGTGTGAAGCCGTTGGCAACCCGCACCGCCAATTTAAAAGCATTCACATCGCCGGAACCAATGGCAAAGGCTCTACAAGTCACATGCTTGCTGCGATCATGCAAACCGCAGGTTATAATACCGGTTTGTATACCTCTCCGCATCTGAAAGATTTCAGGGAACGAATTAAAGTAAACGGCAACCTGGTGGATGAAGCATTTGTAATAGAGTTCACCGAGCGAATAAAACCGGTTATCGAGCAAATAGATCCTTCTTTTTTTGAGATCACGGTCGCAATGGCCTTCGCCTGGTTTGCGCAACAAAAAGTGGACGTCGCCGTGATCGAAGTCGGCCTTGGCGGAAGACTTGACAGCACAAACATTATTACACCTGAGCTCTCTATTATTACTAATATTGGCTATGATCACACTAACCTTTTAGGCAATACGCTTGAATTGATTGCTGGTGAAAAAGCAGGAATTATCAAGCAAGGTATTCCTGTGATAATAGGTGAAACTTTACCTGAAACAAAACCAGTGTTTCTTGCAAAAGCACTGCAGGAAAATGCAGCGATCCATTTTGCCGCGGAAGAAAGATGGATAACAGATTGGAGACAGGAAAAAAATATACTCGTGGTGACCGTTGCTGACAAACATACAGACGAGCGAAAAAATTTCGAACTTGAACTAACCGGGTTATATCAAACAAAAAACCTGTTAACGGCTTTAGAAGCAGTCGACACTCTCTGTCAACTAAAATGGAAAATAGAGCACAAACATGTTGAACACGCCCTGTTGCACATAAAGAAATTAACGGGCCTTCATGGAAGGTGGGAACTCATCCATCAGAAACCGCTAACAGTTTTAGATGTAGCACACAACGAAGACGGCATAAAACAACTAACGGAACAGTTGGAGCACTGCGTATTTCAAAAATTACGCATCGTCATTGGTATGGTGAAAGATAAAGACATTCAAAAGGTGCTCTCGCTGCTTCCAAAATTCGCCGAATACTATTTTACAAAAGCGCAAATACCACGTGCATTAGCCGAGACAGAACTGGCAGATAAAGCGAAAGAATTTGGCTTACATGGAAAGGCATTTCCAACCGTGATGGAAGCGTTACAGCAAGCTATCGATCATGCACATACGGAAGATATGATCCTGGTTTGTGGGAGTGTGTTTGTAGTGGGCGAAGTAAATGCAAGCCAGTTAAAATGGTAGTTTATCTCCTTTTGCCTGTTAAGCTGCCTCTTATTCTTTTTTTGATACCGCATTTGCTTTTCACGGAATCATCGATGCTCCTCCTCGCCCGATAAGGCGGCGTGGCATTTCGTTCACCAGCATGTCAATTTGCAGATTCGGTCTGTATTTTTTGCCCACGAAAAACAACAGTATAAGTAAGTAGTATCACCAAAGGATTCATTCGGACAACTCAACCGCCATTTGCTGCATCTATTAAGGCAGGAAGTAGTTTAAAAATAGCATCGGGATTTTCAGCCGCTATGTGGTTTAATGCAGTCATTACTCCCCCGGCAAGCCGGTTGTTTTTGTCGCTTAACAGCGCAGTAAAATCAGTAATGTAATCTTTAATGACTGCAGGCTGCTCCACTCCCATTTCGCACAAAACTTTGATACACCGGCCTGATGTTTTTGTCTTTATTTTCGGGCTTTCTACCAATTCCCCGACGGCATTTTTGTCTTTCGACTGAACAATCATTTTTTGCTAATTCCCGGTTGGGAACTTCATATCTGCGATTTAAGGAAGTAGCTAATGGATCAATAATACCACTAAGTTTATGCATTAACGTCTAAGCCTCTTGTAACTATAACACTTAAAACAAGGCTGAGAACAATTTGTACCCAAGCCACACGATTCCTGCTGCGATTGCAAACAATACTAATAAAACAGGAATAATTACTTTCCACGCGCTGCCTCTATGCCTGCCTTCCTGGTAGTGTTCCTGCATCAGGCGTAAATTGCGCATGTTTGCTTTAAAAGCTATATCAAACAGATCGCCCACCAAAGGTATCATACCTATTAAAGCATCGATCGCAACATTAAGTACCATGCGGGCAAGCAAGAAACCACTTGCTCCGTTTCGTGCTAAAATTACCAACATGTAGCCGGAAACAGCAACTGTTGATAGATCGCCGGCGACCGGGATCAGCCCAATGATAGAATCAAATCCAAAACGGATTTCAGTGCCGGGAATACGAAATTGCGAATCCATTAGCTTTCCCAGGAATTCAATTTCTCTCAATCCTCTTTTTTGTGAAGCAGGTTGTATCATTGAACATATCTCCTAAAATTATCTTGCCATATTTCTTCGGCGGTAGCTAGTATACGTAACAGCCAGTAAGAAGAAACTCTACGATTTATTGTCCTTTACATTTTGCTGGTACCATGTAATTAATCTAAGGTATAGTTGCTGAGTTATCTTTTTCTCTTCTTTAAAAACGTTTTTTGTTTCGCGATGATCTTTTTCGAGATTGTAAAGTTGCTGGTTGCTGCCGTCTGCCTCCATTAAAAATTTCCATTTGCCGGAGCGTACCGCTAAGACGGGTGAAATATTTTCCGTTTTTCCCGGCAACGGTTTGTTTGGATAATACCAGTACATGTGGTTGGTATTTCCTTTTATACGCCCTAACAAGATTTCGCTTCGGTCGTAGCCGTCAACTTGGAAAGTCGCAGGCACTTTTGTACCGGTGAGCGCACAAATAGTAGGGATAAAATCTAATACACTCATTACCGATCTTGTATTCACTTTGTTGTTCGGTATGTGCTTCGGCCAGTAGGCAATGAATGGCACCCGAATACCTCCTTCGTACAAACTCCATTTCGCCCGCGCAAATCACCTGCGCTGCACGGTGGCTCGCCGCCGTTCTTGTAGTAAAAGGGCCAATCAGTTGGTCCGTTATCAGATGTCAATAATATAAGGGTGTTATCTAATTTGCCAAGCCGTTTTAGCTCTTTAATAAACCTGCCTACCTGGATATCGAGTTCATTTAAAGTTGCCAAAAACTTTTGCTGATGCTTATTCCGTGTAACTTTTTCAAATTCTTTTGCAGCGCCTTCTTCGGGATTGTAGGGGTCATGCACGTCGTTCGGGAAGAGATGTATAAAAAACGGCTTGCCTGTATTATTTTGAATAAATGCTACTGCACTGTCGACATAAAGTCCCGTCTGCTGGTACTGTTTTGCATCTACAATCTTGCCTCTGCCCAATAGAGCACTGGCTTTGTTTAGACCGTCATCGAGGTGCAAAGTACGGTCACCCAACCCTTCAAAAGAAGTGAATGAACGGTCGAAGCCGTATTCTGTAGGTAAGGGTGCATCGTCTACATCTCTTCCGCCGCCCATGTGCCACTTGCCAAAATGACCGGTTGCATAACCGTTTTGCTGCAGCAACCCGGCGAGCGTTGGCACAGTTGCAGCCAAGTAATCGGGCATGCTATTCTCCCGGTTCTTTTGGCGGCTGTCGAGATAAGTGTAAAACCCGTGGCGGGCCGGGTACTGCCCAGTCAGCAGGGCCACACGAGAAGGCGAGCAAACAGGCGAAGCGGCATAAAACTGTGTAAACTTTGTTCCCTGTTCTGCAAGCCAATCGATATTAGTCGTTTTGATTTGCGTATTACCATAGCAACTAAGGTCGCCATAACCCATGTCGTCTATAAAAACAATTACCACATTTGGCTTTTCGACCTTTTCGGCAATGGCTGATTGTATTATCGAAAAAGACAACACGAACAGCAGGCCTATGTGGTACAACTTTAATTTAGACGCTGCTATTCTTCTCTTGTCCTTCTTATTCATCACTTTGCGCATTAATTAACATCTAGAGTATTTATTAAGGGCGGAACCGGGAATTTATAACCAGTACCTTCTCCCAGATCGATTTATTTTGCTGAATAAAACGCTGGTGCACCGGATGCACTGAATATAATTTTATTTCTTCTTCGTTGCGGAAAGTGCAGTAATGCATTACATCGTATTCTTGCTTCCCGGTCAGGTCACCGTTAACAGTTGGGCCTGCGCGGTACGATAAAATAAAGGAAATACTGTCCTTCAAATTTTGGAAGCCCTGCATGTGCCGGACAATAGCCGCCGAAGATGCATCGACCTTAAATTTAAAACATACAATTCGCTGAATAAGACTGTCGGCGGGTAAACCTGGAGAATAATTGTTCGGTGTTTGTGCCACAGTGAGAGCTTTTCGGTTACACGCCGATAGCAGGAGTATAGTTAGGGCGACCGGTATTATCTTTTTCATGGCAAGGTTAATAAGGTAACAGCGGTTAAAAATAAATTCAAATAATCGAATATCAATACGTACTTCCTTATTGCGCTGACAAATGTTATACTTTCATGCCTCGCCATATTCGCAGCAGAGCATCTTGTTGGAGCAGTGTACTTCCAGTTGTAGTGCCGGGAGACCGACTCGCAAAGTTATTATTCACCCTAAAATCTTTTGAAGGAAAACCTACGGCAACGAAAAGTAAATACAACAGGAGATTACATTCTTCTTATTTTGCAACCCGAATTAAACCGTTTTACAATATTTCGATATGAACAAAATTACCATAACTCTATTTTCTACGTTCTTCATAATTATAGGTTACAACCTTTTTGAAAGGAATTTCCGGGTTTCACATATTGATAAAATCCCGGCTATCGCTGATACGCCACGCAATGCCTCAAGCTGGCCGCCTGAACTTGACCTCACCAATTTTACGGGGCCCGACCTTACGCCAAGCCCCGCATGCCTTGCAGTAGCCCCTACCGGCGAGGTATTTGTTGGAGTGGATAAAATAGGGTCGCTCGGAAAAACCCCGGGTAGAGGCAGCATCGTAAAATTGATTGATAGTGACAACGACGGCAAGGTAGACAAACACACCCAGTTTGCCGCGGTCGATAATCCCCGCGGAATCATTTCACTCGGTGACCAGGTATTTGTGCTACATACTACCTTTTCACCCGAAACCAAAATAGCTACTGGCATGGACCTGGTTGTATTTGAAGATAAAGACAACGACGGCATAGCCGACGGTCCATCAAAACCACTTATTCAGAATATTAGCTCACCCAAGTTTTTGCAAAGCCGGGGTACCGACCATGCTACCAACGGAATACGGCTGGGTATCGACGGCTGGATCTATATTGCCGTCGGAGATTTTGGTTTCTTCAACGCTATTGACCGCGACGGGAAAAAGATGGCCATGCTTGGAGGTGGAATTGTTCGGGTGAGGCCGAACGGCAAGGAAATGGAGGTGTACACGCATGGAATGCGGAATGTGTATGACGTTGCGATTGACCCTTACATGAATATCTTTACCCGTGACAATACGAACGATGGAGGCGGATGGAACATCCGTTTCAGCCATCAAATTCAATCGGGGGAATATGGTTACCCGCTTCTTTTCAAACACTTCACAGAGGAAATCCTTCCCGCACTGGTGGATGTTGGAGGCGGTTCTGGTACAGGCAACTTATTTATGGATGAGCCTGCCTGGCCTGAAAAATACAACCACGTTCCGATGATGGCTGACTGGGGCAAAAGTGCACTTTACATTCATCGCGTAACCCCCGACGGTCCAAGTTTTACCCAAAAGGAGGAAGAGTTTATTAAATTAGCCCAGATCACAGACTTAGATATTGATGGCTCGGGCCGACTTTACTTGTCGGCATGGGACGGTGCAGGTTATTCCGGAAATCCTGGTAAAGGGTTTGTTGTGCGGGCTGTACCTAAAGAGTGGAAGTATAAAGCCTTCCCTGATGTTAAAAAATTATCCGTCAAAAAACTTGCAGGCTTACTAAAGTCTAATAGTGCAGTGGCACGTTTAACTGCCCAGCAAGAATTATTGACCAGGTCAGTTAAAGATGCGACGAAAGCTTCCTGGAAAATTGCAGAGGATAAGGGGCTGCCTCTTTATGCCCGTGTTGCGGGAATTTTTACTTATGCGCAGGCTGCCGGGGAGAGTGGAACCGAAAACCTGCTAAAACTAACTGAAGATAATGATGTGAAAGAATGGACCTTGCGTGCACTTGCCGACAGGAAAGTAAACGTGAAAAATGTACCTGTTGAACCATTCATTAAAGCGCTTAATGACCCTTCTGCCAGGGTTCAGACCGTCGCAATTGTAGGCCTTGGACGCCTCGATCGTAAGGAAGCAATACCAGCGTTATTGCAGGTAAAAGTACCTGCT
Organism: Segetibacter sp.; assembly: GCA_028288485.1. GTDB lineage: Bacteria > Bacteroidota > Bacteroidia > Chitinophagales > Chitinophagaceae > Segetibacter. Next base: position 28,871 of record JAQBNO010000032.1, on the reverse strand, counting down.
TCATTTGTGGCACCGGCCAAAGACACAGAAGGACCCCACGCCACTCCCAACTCGGCCATTATTCCTGCACATCTTGCTGTACGTTCTTTATTAAACCTGAATGCAGTTGATGAATGCATTAATGCCATAGGAACTGAAAACTCAACAATTGCATTGTGGGCTCTTCGCTACATGCATCAGCCGAAAGCTGTTGATGGATTAATCGCTGCGTACAGAAAAACGAATGAACCGGCACTTAAAAATAAGATCCTCAATACCCTGTCCCGGCTATATAAGAAAGAAGCTCCGCAGGAGGGCCAATTTTGGTGGAGTACACGTCCTGATGGTCACGGTCCTTATTACAGGGCGACTGATTGGGAGTCTTCAGCCGCTATTAAAAAAGTTCTTACCGAAGAACGCGATAGAAGCGGTGTGTCGGGGAAGCAATTATTTGCAGACCTGAATGCCAAATACCAAATGGGAATAACCGAATTTGGCGGAGAGGAAATGGTTGCTGTCAAAGACGAAGCAAAAATTGATCTCGAAAAAATAAGAAATAAAAAGGGGCAGATCGGTGAGTCATCCATAGAAGATGTGATGTTGGCAATGGCTAAAATTACCGGGGATCCAAGTCTCGGTAAAACCCTCTTTACGAGGCAGGGGTGCGTTGCGTGCCACAGCATCAATAAGGGCGAACCCCTGAAAGGTCCGTTTATGGGCCAGGTAGGATCTATTATGAACAGGGAGCAGATAGCCGAGTCTATTCTAAAGCCTAATGCATCCATTGCACAGGGTTTTGCAACTGTAATGATTACGGCGAAAGGGAATAAAACTTATATGGGCTTTGTTACCGCTGAAACAGCCGATAAGATTACGCTGAGAGATATTGGGGGTAATGTAAGTACCGTAAAAACAGCCGACATTCTTAGCCGTAAAGAGATGGAAACATCGATGATGCCACCCGGCCTTGCCAATGCATTGTCGTATGAAGAGTTTGCATCGCTGATCACCTTTTTATCGCAACAGAAAAAGTAATGGTTGCCCACAGACTGCCGGAGGTTGGCAATTCGTAAGGGGATTGTAAGACCTTTTTTGTACTTAGCATTTGGAGTACTATCTAGCTTCGGTTGTGTCACTCACTTGTACGTTTGATCTGTTTTCGGCAAGGTTTTACATCTTGTGGAAAATCACAACCGTATTTCATTTCCCGGCGAGTCTTCTTATTATTTCTTCCATCGGATAAAACATGGAAAACCGTTGCATAACTTCGATTGATAACGCGACCTCTTAATTCCCCAGGCTATTACAACACAGCATTTGAGGGATTGTGATACAAAGTGCCGCACATTTATATTACTCCGTAATCGCCAAAATATTATTTTATGAACAAAGTAATTGCCGCTTTAGATGCCTTAAAATTGTCAGAAAGCACAGTGGATTATGCTGTTTATCTCGCAAAAGAATTTGATGCACATATTGTTGCAGCTTTTCTTGAAGATATGGTGTATCATGAAAGGTCAACGGATACCGGTGATGCATTCGTAATTACAAACTCATTGGAAATGGATGCAGCCATAAAAAAAGAAGAACACAGGCGGGCAGATTCAAGGAAGAAACTTCAAGCGAAGTTTGACGCAGAAGGAGTACATTATAACATACACACCAACAAAGTACTTGCTCTTGAGTCTTTGATTAAAGAGAGCCACTATGCCGACCTCATACTAATAGATGAAAACGAAAGTTTCTCTAATTCCGATTCATCAAAACCGAGCCAGTTTATCAGAAGTGTGTTATCTGATGTCGATTGCCCGGTAATGGTTGTTCCCACTGAATTTAAGCAGGTTGAAAAGTTTGTTTTTGCCTATGATGGCAGTCCTTCGTCTGTTTACGCTATCAGGCAGTTCGGTTACCTCTTTCCTCATACACAAAACCAGCAGTTGGAAATATTAATGATCTCAAATGATAAGCATACAAACAATCTTCCCGATCAACACCTGTTAAAGGAATTACTTAAGCGAAAGTATACTTCAGTTATTCATACAATTATCAAAAGCAATAATACCCAGGAGGCATTAATACATCACCTGGAATCAGAAGAAAAAAACTGCATGCTTATATTAGGTGCTTACCAGCGCAGTTCTTTCTCACGATGGCTAAATCAAAGTATTGCCGATATATTGATATCAGAATTAGAAATTCCATTATTCATAGCACACAAGTAAATTATTATGAGCCGGCACAAATTATAGCAACCTATATTATTTCAAATCTCGTTACTTCCCGGTTATATTGTTTGCCTTTGCATTTAGAACCTCTACAATGAGAACACCGAGACAACCAATTGTGCTTTAATCGATACGTCAACTCCATATGCTGTTTCTTGTTTTAATATTTCATCTAATTCAATTGCCGGTGTTGAAGGGGTAGCAAATCCTGCATGGTGGTAATCATAACTATCCATTTAATTGGTTAAATGTTCTGCTAAGAAATCTTTCACGAGGGCAGTTGTAAGAATTGGACAAGTGTGTGAGAGAAGTTGAATGATACAATTTGCTTCAAACTGACTACTGCAGCTAACCTTTATAACGGGATTGAAGGTCTATATTATTAAACTCTACTAAGTTGAAGATCACCTGTTATTAATGCATTCCGAGATATTAAAGCAGAAAAAATTCTTTAATCAGGCTATATTTTGGAGAAGGTGCAAAAGCAAAAATCGAGAAAAGGATAGTTGTACGCTCAGGTAATTAGCCTATCAATATTCCATAATCTCTATCTTTCTAAAATCCATTGGATGACTGTTGGATTGAAGCGATATGTATCCTTCCTGCACCATATCATTTCCATTAGTAATGAAAGTTCGGCCAATAGCATGGGCAGAGTCATACCTTGGGTTTTCAAATTCAATTACTTTTTCGCCATTTACATAGTGGGCCATCTTTCCATTCCTCACTTCAATTTCCGCCGTAATCCATTCGTCGCCGTGAAAAGTTCTTTTAATGGCAGGTAGTGTGCAGTTGGAGGTATTTCTCTTTCCCCGAACTTCTACATATGTTCCTGAGACACATATTTCCCCGGTAGGTCGCTCTTCTTTACCGTTTCCGCCGTGAAAATTATACTCGAGGCAAACCGGGAAAGACTGGGTTAAACTTACAGTCTCCGGATGCTGCCCATGATACTGGATGCCTCCATCCCTAAAGCCCCATGAAGGTGCGCCGGGAGTAGTATTGCCTACAAACCGATATTCAACCTTCAGCCTGTAATTAACCAGTTTCCTGTCGTAATACAAGGCCCCAAAAGTGTTCCTGAAACTATCATATTTATCGTATCTAATGCTAAGCATTCCATCGTCAACACGAAAAGTATTGCCAAAATTCTCGCCCAATTTATGCCCGACAATTTTCGGCTTCCAATGATCAAGGTTTTTCCCGTTGAACAGGCTTACCCAATTTTCCCCATCCTTTTGTTCTGTTGAAACTTTCGCTGATTTGCATGCAAGGAAAAAAAATGGCAGAACAAACAAAAGCAATCGTGGGTGTCTCATATGGAAAGATAGATTAGGAATGGAAGATAGATAAAAATTACATCTTGACCGTTTAGCCCGATAGCATTTACAAACGGGTAATCAAGATGGCATGCAGAAAGAGTGTGTTTTGTCTATTGTTAGTATACCGCCGTACTTAACCCCGCATCGTTGTGCGAATGAATGGCTTTGTGTAATGTCACTCGCTTATACTAAATATCACTATATTCTGTACTATATATCACTATATTCAACTTTTTTTAAAGTCAATATTGCATCAGCCCGCATCTCTTGTCAGGAATTTTACGATAGAGAATGATTCATCCCCCAATCTACGTCTTCAATTAAACGCTTTTCTATAACCTTGTTTGCAGGCTGTTTCTCCTGGGTCAATAACAATATCGAAGTACAAGAGTGCGACGCAACGGAAGACTAACCAACGCACCTTCCGTTCGGCTCATAAAAATTGTCTTAGTTAGTTCGATTGAGGTCAGCTTACCAAAACACAGTATACAAAGCAACCAACACTCCAACAATAATAATTGAACCTACCACAAAATCGGGCGAAACCCGGAACAGCGATTTATCAACTTCAATTACATGCGTATCGTTTGCCGGTTTGGGTTTTACAAGGCTCATCACAATCATTAAGCCGGCAATTACTAAAAATGTTATTCCCATCCGGTCGAGGAAAGGATAATCGGGAAAAGCGCCGTTGGTCCAGGAAGGCAAAAACTTTAAGAGGGTTGAAATAGGTATCGTTAAAAGAGCCCCTGCCATTGCTGCGGGAGCGGTTGTGCGCTTCCAGAATAAACCCAGCAAGAAAATAGCCAGTACACCGGGAGAAATAAAACCAACATATTCCTGTATGAACTGGTAAGCCTGGTCGAGCGATCTTAATGATGGTGTTACGATTGCTGCAATTACCATAGCAACAATAACTGCCCACTGACCAACGCGTACCTGCTTTTTTTCGGAGGCTTCAGGGTTAATAAACTTTTTATAGATATCGAGCGAGAAAATAGTGGAAATACTATTAGCCTTACCGGCAAGGGAGGCTACGATGGCAGCAGTAAGTGCGGCAAATGCAACACCCTTCAACCCGGCAGGCAATAAATTCATCAAAGTTGGATAAGCATGGTCAGGTTTAAGTGTTCCTGAAGGATCGGACATTTCCTGCTGGAACAACCCGTTCTGGTGTAATACATACATAGTAATACCCGGCAATACGGCTATCACCGGGATCAATAATTTTAAAAAAGCTGCAAATAGAATTCCTTTTCGCGCTGTATGTAAGTCAGCACCAAGGGCACGTTGCACGATGTATTGGTTACAACCCCAATAGGCGAGGTTGTTTACCAACATCCCTCCTACCAAGACGGACAAGCCCGGCAATTCTTTATAGTATTTATTCGATTTATCAAAGATCATGTGAAAATGGGACGGTGCTTCCTTCCTTAAAACTGAGAGACCTTTTATAATATTACCGCCATATCCAAAGTGGTCCGAAAGTAATGACAGCGCAAGATAGGTAGTGACAAGTCCGCCCAAAATCAAGACGAAAACCTGAACCACGTCTGTATACCCGATCACTTTCATTCCGCCAAGGGTAACCAGCACAGAAAAAAAGCTTAACCCGATAATACACCATTCAAACCCAATATTAGATATAGATGAAATTGCCAGTGCACCGAGGTAAATAATGGAAGTCAGGTTAACAAATACATATACCAGCAGCCAGAACACTGCCATAATTGTACTCACCTTATCGTTGTATCTTTTGGCTAAGAATTGCGGCATGGTGTAGATCTTATTTTTAAGGTACACCGGGATAAAAAACACCGCAACGATAATTAAAGTGGCAGCAGACATCCATTCGTAGGTGGAGATAGCGAGGCCGAGAGCAAAGCCGGAGCCGGACATCCCGATAAAATGTTCAGCCGAAATATTCGATGCAATTAATGAAGCACCAATGGCCCACCAGGTTAAAGAGCCTTCTGCAAGAAAATAATCTTTTGAGCCGGTAGTGCCTGGCTTTCTTTTATGATAAATATAGTATCCGTATGAAGAGACGCCGATAAAGTAGATGAAAAAGACAATTATATCAGCAGTTTGTAATGTATTCATTTTGGTTGCAATAGTTATTTCGTTAGTCCTGGTTTATAATTTATTTTGTCCCCTGATGTTCTAATACTTTCTCCGGCAAACAAATAGGGGTTGAATAATGCATCGATTCTAGAGCGGAAAGTATGTATTTTTCGATAAACAAATCATTTTTATTGTAGCGGATTATTACCATTGCCATAAATACATTTAATATGCTGGTGTGTGAACCGATTTTTATTCTTCTAACGCCGGGAAATGTATTTACGAGCTTAAATTGCAGAAACAACTGTAGCCTTATGGAAGCGCTTATCTGTACAACCTGTGGTATTCAATATGAACTTTCGGTTGTACCTCCCTCTCGATGTATTATTTGCGAGGACGATCGACAATACTTAAACCCGGGAGGGCAAAGCTGGACAACTTTGAACCAGCTAAATATACAGCATAAGAACATTATTGAATTAGTTGCCCCCGGCATTTATACCATTTATTCAACACCTTCGTTTGCTATTGGTCAAAGGGCTCACCTTATTATTTCTGAAGGGGGAAATATTTTGTGGGATTGCATTACTAATCTTGATGAGAGCACGATCAACATTATTCATGCGTTGGGAGGTATCAAAGCCATTGCCATATCGCACCCTCATTATTTTTCAACCATGGCTGAATGGAGTGCTGCTTTTGATCATGCATCTGTGTATATAAATGCTTCTGACGCCGAATGGATTGGAAGAAAAACGGCGGCAATTGAATTGTGGCAAGACCAGGCCGCGTTATGGGATAATATACAATTGATAAGGTGTGGCGGTCATTTTCCCGGTGCATGCGTGTTGCATGATCCGAAAAACAAAGGCAGTCTTTTTGTTGGAGACACTATACAGGTCGCTCCTGACCTAAAAACTGTTTCCTTTATGTACAGCTATCCAAACATGATCCCTTTGGCTAAAAAAGATATTCTGCAAATTCAAAACGCAGTTAAAGACTGTAAATACGAGAGTATTTATGGAGCGTTCGGACGCTATATAAAAAATGATGCTATGGCCGCAGTCGAATTTTCTGTTAACCGGTATCTTAGAATTTTCGAATAAGTTTTGCAAGAAGCTTTAAATGATAAAGGCTTATTGTACTTGAACTCTTACGACTTCAGTTAGGGAAATTAAGCGGCGTCGCTTTGTTCGTTATAAACTATTTCAAGCGCTACTTCTTTTTTGACTACCATGTTTTCACTTTCCAGGAAACTTAATATATCTTTTGCGGCTTTTCTGTAGTCGGTAAAGAAAAGCTCGTCCCCGCTTCGAGAACTGCTTATTATTTCTTCGATGTGCTCTAATACTTTGATTTGTTTATACGTATACATGGGTAAGGGGTTGGTATGGTTACCGGTTAATTTGCTTGAATTGCTTTTATAAATATCAATTTAATTTTAAACCTCAGAGAACTTTAGATTGAATTGTTAGTAAGTTTAATTATAGATACATGCTGCTTTAAAATTGTTACCACTTGCGAACAACTATTTTTACAAAAATTAAAATTGAAGTATATAAAAATTGAATGTCCTTTACTTAGGAGCGTTTTTTTATAGCCGCCTTTAGTTCTTTATTCATCATCGTTCCCGCTAACCGGACAGGCGGTGACACTCTTTTTTACTGCCAGATATTCCATTCCGCTTTTTGGGGAACCGACATTGATTGCATCTTATCTGCGAAAAGCATGCTGCCTGTGGTTTCATAGCAATTGGTCGAACAAGTATTTTTAAAAATATTCACCAATGTAGATCAAATATTGTTTAATTAAAATAGCTAATACACTGAAAATTAAAAGGTGTTAATACCGGGCAGGAAAAGTATGAAATAACTAGAGTCGTCTCCTTTAAAATATAATTAGGTAAAAGCCGCCTCCATGGCAGAGCAAAACGGCTCTCTCATTCGGCGATCAAGTGAGTGCGACGCTGCACCGAGCGCCCCACAGTCGTTACAGCCTCCAACAATACTGCCTGTGCGTGCTGAAGCTCTAACGTAATCAAATCTTGCAAAGAAGTGCAAGCGGATATCAAAATTTCAAGAGGGGTCGTCAGACAGGTCTCAAAAGTATGAGAGTCAATTACGAGATTATGACCGGTCCTGGCATTCCGGCAAAACAATAATAAATTCGGAGCCTTCACCTTCTTTGCTACGAACGATGATTTCGCCGTTATGCTTTTCGATGATTTTTTTTGTTATCGCGAGGCCTATGCCGCTGCCTTCGTATTTATCTTTCGAGTGCAGCCGTTTAAACAGCGTGAATACATTATCAATATATTTTTCATCGAAACCGATTCCGTTGTCTTTAATGCAAATACAGCAAAACGGGCCTTGTTTGCGAGAATGACCGTTGATAGAATGTTCTGCCATTGTTTTTCCGTAAATGGCAATATCGGGGCTAACACCCGCCCTCGTAAATTTCAAGGCGTTACTAATGATATTCTGAAAAACCTGCCTCATTTGTCCCGGGTTTACTTCAACACAAGGAAGGTCGCCAACGGAAATGCTGGCGTTCTTTTCTTCTATCATTATTTCAAAATCGTCTAATAACTCGGTCACCATTGCCTTCAGATCTGTCGGTTCAAAGGTGTTGTTGGTTTCAGATAACCGGGAGTACGATAAAATATCAACGATCAAAGTGCGCATCCGGTCGGACGAAGAAATGATCTTGCGGAGATACGCTTTTGCAGAGTCTGAGAACTCATCAGCGTGCTTGCTCATCAGCAAATTAGAATACAAGTTAACTTTACGCAGCGGCTCCTGCAGGTCGTGAGAAGCAACTGAAGCAAATTGCTGAAGATCGTGATTGCTTACTTCGAGGGCGTAGTTAATTTCCTCTAGCTGCTGGTTATTTAGTTTTAATTGCCTTTGAGCTTCTTTTTGGGCGGTAAGGTCGGTAAGGATAATGCTTAACGAAAAGCCCTCGTCCAACTGGAGTGTGGTAAGCGACAATTGAAAAACAATTGTACTTCCTTTGCTCAGTAAAACTATTTCGCCTTTGCAATCCTCCTCCCAGCCTCTTGCAAATAATGCATTAAATTCTTCTAAACTGCCAGCTGAGATAAATGTTAGAAAAGATAAGCCTATTACTTTCGACAATGGCATATGCATCATCGAAGCAAACTGAGAATTGCTATAGAGGATGATGCCGTCCTGGTTTAAAGTAACGGCACCTTCGGTCATTTTTTCAATAAAAACCCGGTACGTCTGGTCAGCAGTTTTTAATGTGTACAATTCATGGCCTTTTTTTCCCTGTACAACCAATGCGTCTATCTGGCCCGTTCTAATGGCGTCGATAGTTTCGTTTGCTTCTTCTAATTGAAGACGCAAACGTTCATTTTCCGCTACCAGTTCGTCGTACTTTTTTCCTAATTCCATTTACAATTAATAAGTTATTCCAAGACCACGGAGCACTTTTGCTGTATCAGACATGTCTCCGATCAAACGGCGCTCTGGTAGTGGCAACCTTTTTATTAACAGGGGTAGCGCTATGATTTGTTCTTCTTCAGCTGTCAGTCCCTGCTGGTATACATCTATAATTTCCAATGAATACTTTCCTTTTATATGAGTTTCACAAAGTTGTTTGAGGTTAATGATGGCCCTTACAGAATTTGGTGAGGCACCAGTTACAAACAAACTAAGCACATACTGAAAGGTTTCGTTTTTTCCATTCTCATTGCTTTCATGAAAATGTTCGTCGTTGTGCATATTACTTTGTTGAAGGACGGATATTTAAGCCAACCAAAACCTTTTCCTCATTAGAAAGGTCGCCGATTATTTTGCGAATCGGTTCAGGAACTTTTTTAACAAGTGTGGGTATTGCTAATATCTGGTCACCTTCTGCCAGTTGGGGATGCACCAGTAAATCTATTACTTCAATCTTATATTTATCTTTTAAATGCTCTTCGCAATATTTCTTAAGGTTCTGAAGCGCCGTTACCGATTTTGTTGTTTGACCGGCAACATATAGCCGAAGCTCCCAGATTTCTTCTTTTACTTCCATATTAATTACTCACTGCTACTATTGTCTGTAGCAGTATTATTTTCGTGATGCCTGATTTTGGTTAATTTCTCGCGATTTTTTTCAATAATTTCTTTCTTCAGTTCTTCTTCTACATAGCTTTTATTCAATTCATCCTGGAGAGATTCAAATTCTTCATGCAGACTCGCTATTTTAGCTTCCAATACCTTTCGTTTTCTTTCGATCTCGAGATCCTTTCTTGATACCGCGTGGGTACGGAGTATCAGTCCAGTCTCTTCCTGCAATTGTTGGGCCTCCCTTGCTGAGCCTGTTAATACACCTTCAGGTCCCAGGTAAACCGATACCAGGTTTAAGCCTTCATCTGAAATTACAAATTCGCGTACCTGGTTTGAATGCTTCATTCCTCTTGATTTCATCACATACATTCCCCGGTTTCTTTCCCCGTTAAATTCGATATCCCTCACCCTGAGCCATGCGTCAACCAGCGATGATACGCCTTCATCGGTTTGCTCGTTCACAATATTATTGAGTGTGAGGGCGGTAAACATTACAGTGATCTGCTGTGTTTGTAAAAAGTCAATCAGCCTGATGAGCATCGCTTTAACTTCACTTACAGAACCTACAGTAATTAAATTCGTTATAGGATCAAGAATAATTGTCCTGGGTCTGAACTTATTTACGACCTTGTGAATCGACACGAGATGCATTTCCAGGCCATTTAAAGTTGGCCTCGAAGCATGAAATTGCAGCAATCCGTCATCTATGTGTTCCTGCAAATTTATCCCTATCGACTGCATATTGCGGATGATTTGTGGCGGAGATTCTTCGAAGGCAAAATATACGCAGCGCTCTTTACGCAAACAGGTTGCATGTGCAAAATAAGCCGCAATGCTTGTTTTGCCGGTACCGGCGGTACCCGACACAAGTATACTACTGCCCCTGTAAAATCCTTTGCCCTCGAGCATCTTGTCTAATGAAGGAATTCCGCTTGAAATACGCTCAGCAGATACATTGTTCTCTAATTTTAAAGCAGTAACGGGCAAAACCGAGATTCCTTCCTCGTCAATTAAAAAAGGATATTCGTTGGTGCCGTGCACCGATCCCCTATACTTTACTATTCTCAGTAACCTTGTTGAAATTTGATTGCACACCCTGTGATCTAATAATATTACGCAATCAGAAACATATTCTTCAAGTCCCTGGCGGGTTAACGCTCCTTCACCTTTCTCCCCGGTAATGATAGCAGTAACGCCTTTCTCTTTTAACCACTGAAACAGCCGGCGCAGCTCTGCACGCAAAATCAACTGGTTTGATAAACCTGAAAAAAGGTTCTCAATCGTGTCAAGAACCACTCTTTTAGCACCAATGCTATCTATTGCATATCCTAATCTTATAAACAGGCCGTCAAGGTCGTATTCACCAGTTTCCTCAATTTCGCTACGTTCTATATGTACATGATCCAGTTTAACCAATTTATCCTTTTGCAGCTTATCCAGGTCGAAACCCAGCGATGCAACGTTTACGGTCAGTTCTTCACTTTTCTCTTCAAAAGCCATAAACACGCCGGGTTCATTAAATTCTAAAGCTCCCCTCACGATGAATTCCATTGAAAACAAGGTTTTTCCTGAACCCGCAGCGCCACAAATCAAAGTAGGTCTACCTGACGGTAATCCTCCGCCGGTTATTTCATCCAAACCGGTTATGCCTGTGGGTGTCTTGTGCAGAATTTTATTTATTAGGCCTGGATCTTCCTTTTTTTGTTGTTCTATGCTCATGCAAATTTAAAATTAAATGGCAAGGGTGTAAATATACAACGTCTTTTAAAAACTGAACTTCGTCGAATTTGTTTTAACCGGGCTTGAAAAATTATTAGCAGCGTTCAAAATGCTTATAATACCAGCATCAGTTTTCATAGCAAAATCGTTGCGTCGCAATCACTTTATCTGCAAATCAATTGCCATCTTCAGCCTCCATTTCATAAACCCCTTAAAAACGCCCGGGTTCACATACACTAGCGCCTCACTACAGATACTAACAGGTTCTCGTTTTACTTTTCTTGCTTCTAATCAGAAGTTGAAAACGACGAAAAAAAAATTAGTGAAAGCAATGCATACAAAACTATTTGTGGAATTACTTTAACAGGTTTATTCGGTAAGCACATGATGGAAATGTTAATTAAGGGTTATGCAGATGCAGTGTGCGACGCAAGGATGGTGAAGAGAACTCTACGGTCGACTACCAAAAAATACAGCGAATAAAACCATTATTTACATTAGAAACGGGCTCTTTAAAACGTATAGGTAAAGCCATTGGTAACAGTATAGTTAACAGTAGGCGTACCAAGAGCAGGGTATGAATCGTAGGAGAAATCCCAGTAGGTAGTGATAGAGAAACGTTTGGTAGCTTTTATATTAACTGAAATCTGGTTTAATATTCGATAATCTTTAAATAGCCTGAAAAGAGGCTGGTAGAATGTAGTACCGGTAATGTCGAAAATATCGTTGGGCTTATAAGTAAAAGAAACATAATTATCGCTTCTAATGTCGTTATAAGTTACCGTAGGCTTAATGTCTTTCTCGTGTTCATACATCACTAAAACACCCGCATACAATCTTGAACGTTTCGCTTCATAAACTTTAAAACGCGGACCGGCACCCAGCAAAGCACGGAGGCCGATGTTGGTTATACTATTCTCCTGCCATTGAGTAAAAACTTCCCATCGAACCACTTTACTCAATTCGCGGTTATAGCGCAAATGATAGAACATATTATTCGACAATGCCTGGTTATTACCTTTCAAAAGGTTGTAATTGGCTAACAAGAGATAAAGGTCCTTTTCGGTTTTATATTGTAGGTGCATAGTCGCGTTTATATTTAATACCTCCTGTACGTTTTTAGTAAAAGCGAATGCGGTACCCAGGTTGCCCTTCCAGCCGGTAGTATCGGACTGAATACGTGAATTTTCAACATTTACAATCAGCTGCGCTTGCGAAGCAGAGGACGCAAGGATAAAGAGGAAATAGATTATTAAACGAAACATATCTGCCGAACACATATTTAATAATAGCAATATAAGTTGTCAGCAACTTTTATTAAAAATATCGGGCCGTTACTCTGTAAGAAGCAACAGGCCCAGGAAGTTATTTTAGCGACGGCTTTAGCGAAGAAAAAAAGGATGTTTGCAGGAAGATAACCGGCTATCAATCGTTTATTTTTACAAAATGAAACTAACTGATCTAAAAGAAAGCTTATTGGCAGACTATCCTCCGGAGGATGCTTCCATTTATATAAAAGCGCTATGGTACGATGCGAAAAACAACTGGAACAAATCGCACGAACTGATCCAGGACGTGCCCGACCAAAACGCCTCATGGATACATGCCTACCTGCATAGAAAAGAAGGTGATACCTGGAATGCAGATTACTGGTATAGCAAAGCCGGCAAAAAGAGGCCGCCCGTATCTTTACAGGAAGAGTGGGAGCAGATAGTGAGTGCTTTGTTATAGCTGAAGCCGCGACCCTAAAGGGAGTAGAGAGAAAACAACATAAATACTGCCGAAGAAATAACAGGGTATTACTGTATTAATTCAGCCCGGGCTCTTTCCTTTTTATATTTAATCTATACCGCATGATCATCTCTTCATCAAAAACCACCGTAAGCCATTGCGCAGTTGGAGATGTAACAATATACCGATAGGTAATAGTGTCGCCGCTTACCGTTTTATGGTACCTGCTTACTAAACCTGCTTCGGCTATAACAGCGGAATCAATATAGGGTGTGTCAACAATTACAAATGGCTTTTCGCCATAGTCGGTCACCAAATCAAAGTATAGCGTATCTCCTACCGACGCTTCTATAGTTCCCGATTCTGGTTTGTACGATTTTATTCTCTTTGTTACGAACGAATTCATCCTGTACGGGGTACTTCTGTACTCACCAAGGTTGGGAGGTTCGGGCAATAAAGTCCATTGCAGTTCTTCAGGATAATGATCGCGGATAAACTCTCCTGGCGGCGTAAGAAAATACCGGTCGTTGTAATGTTTTATAAATTCGTCTGAATTGAATGTAACATAACCACTGGCCCAGGTTACATCGAGAAGATGCCATGAACTGTCCAAATAAACAGCATTCCAACGATGGTTTGAGCTAAACCTGAACAGCCGGCGTCCCATACCCCCGCTTGCATAACCCGTGATCACCTCCGACTTTATACCGGCATATTCGCACAACGTTTTAAAAAGCCTTGCATAACCATCGCAAAATGCGAGTCTTCGTTCGAGTACGTCAATTGCAACCCTTTCACTTAGCGGCTTTAGTGCACCTGTATCGTTCGGGTCATCCAATAAATAGCTGGTTGAGGCTGTTCGCCGGGCATTTCGGGCGGGCATAACGTTGTAGGAAATATTTTCTGTGATCCAGCGGAAAATAGCCCGAACCTTTTCAAGATCGGTTTTATAAGGTGCAGTAAGCTGTCGGGATAATGAATCAGGACTATTTACAGGAATATGACTTACCCTGTTATCAATACTGAAAAAGTTTGCACTTTGCTGCGCAAACGTTAACAGTGGCAATAGAACAATAAGTAAACAATATAATCCTTTCATACAAGCCCTTACATTAAATACAAAATTGCTTTCACCGAAAACAATTTCCTTGTTAAAATTACAAATGATTATACTTTAACAAAAAGTATTCTATGTACAGAAGCTTGCACTAATATCAGGTCAAACATGAAACGTGAAAAGTGAAAAATAAGAAACTCCTGTTCACGCTTAACTTGACGTTTTACAAGGCGACAAATTAAAGTTGACTTGATCCTAGTTTCACTAAAAAGAAAACGAGCTTGATTAAGGGACGGTTACCCCGTTAGATTTTAAAATCTTAGAGAAAAACAGGACATGGAACGGTAATGAATTCTCCCAATAGTCCCACGTATGTGCTCCCGGATGCTCGGTGTAGTCGTGCGGAGTATGATTGTAAACAAGCCGGCGATGCAACTCCCTGTTTGGCTCTATTAAAAAATCATCAACACCGCAATCGATAATTAGGGGTAAGTTGTTTACTTTCATTTTGTCGGCCATATTAACTACCGAATTATCGAAAAAAACTGTAGTGGTGGTAGTATCGCGGCCTAAGATCTTCTCAAACCTGTCTTTTATACTTTTGGCAAAATCGGGCTGTATTTTCCAGTTGCTGCTACTCAAATCAAGTGCGCCACTCATGCTGCCTGCGGCGCTGAAAAGATCGGGATGGCGTGTTGACAAATACAATGAACCATGCCCGCCCATAGACAGACCGGTAATAACCCTGCCTTTTTTAGATGCAACAGTGCGGTAAGTATTATCAATTTTGTCAATCACCTCTTTAGTGATATAGGTTTCAAACTGGCTTGTTTTATCAAGAGGGCTATTCAAATACCAGCCGAACGTTTCACCTTCGGGCATTACGATGATAAGGTTAAATTGATCAGCAAGGTTCTTAACCAGCATTTTATCGGGTGTTGAAGTTAGCCAATCCCGAAAGTGGCCGTAGCCCCCGTGTAACAGGTATAAAACGGGATAAGCTGTTTTGCTTTTGGCGTAAGACGCCGGTAATACCACTGCTGCTTTGTATGTCTTATTCATGGCAGTACTGGCAACATCAATAGAATCAACTGTGGCAGCAAAGGATAAAAGGCTTTGAGACAAAAAAAGCGTTAAGAGGAACAACGGGACTTTTTTCATTTTGGATTAGGTAGTGTTTAATTTTACTTCGTTTTAATCGCGTTCTTATTTTGCAGATGTTTTATCCATAAACAGGTACCGCTCCCGGTTCTTTTCCGCTTCAACACGGGTATTAACATCGATGTTGATTACAGCTACATTATTTCCTGCATTAGCAGCGGGCCATTTTGGTAAACCGGCGGCATTCGGATCACCTTTCTTGATAAAGTTCGCGAAGTATTCCTGCATCACTTTAGATATTTTATAATCGTCATTGGTCCAGGCGTAAACTTTATTGCTCGAAAGGTTTCCCATTGCATACTCAATTTCAGCCGAATGAACTGCTCCACGGGCAGGAGGCATTTGAGGGGCAGCAGCTTTGGCAGTAGTATCCTTTACAACACCACCAGCCAGGCCAGGAGTGGCATTACCCATTGAAGCGACCATAGCTGGGCGGGCACGGGAGAATAGGTACCGGTAAACTGGCTTTCCCCCCGTTTTTGATTGGAGATCGGCCCACTTCCAGGTACTAAAACTGATAAAGCGGTCGCTTGCCAGGTCGGTCGCTACCTGTTCTACATCTTCATCTTTGGAAACATTATACAACTGCAAAACTTCAGGCGATTGATTGCCATATAATTTTTGAACAGCCTTCTCAAAGTTCTCTTTTGTCGGCTTTTCATTTCCCATTACCATGCGGTAGTTCATTTCCTCCGAGTTCCAGCCGGCGAGCAATGGCACATGCGCTTGTTCTCCTGCTTCATAAATCGAGTAAGGGCTCTTTGGAAAAAAATAACCGTCTACTGTCATAGCAAACCTGAACGGACCAAACTTTTTTGAAGCCTCCAGTAGTTGTTCGGCCGGCATGGCACGTAATTGTGCAAGTGAATTTGCTCCAACACTCCTCGCGAACTCCACACCTGTCTTTTCTCCTTCACTAAGCGGAACAGCAGGTAAGGTACCGAGTAATGAACCGCTTTCACCTATGGCACCCGCAATTAAATTTCTTGATAGAGGTGAAGCCATTTGTGCGCTTACCGAAACTGAACCTGCAGATTCACCGGCAATTGTTACTTTCTTTGGATCGCCGCCAAAAGCAGCTATGTTTTGTTGTACCCACTTTAAAGCAGCGGCCTGGTCTAACAAGCCATAATTACCGGAAGCCTGGTGTGGCGAACCTTTTGTAAGTTCGGGATGAGCCATAAAGCCGAAAACACCTAATCTATAGTTTACAGTTACGGCCACTATTCCTTTGGCCGCCATACTTTCACCATCATATCTTGCTTCGGAGCCATCACCTGCAACAAAGCCCCCTCCATAGAAATACACCAACACCGGAAGGCCTTTTTGGGCGGAAGATGGAGTCCAGACGTTTAAATAAAGACAATCTTCGCTCATTCCCTTTGAGCGAAAGCCCATATCACCAAATACTGCAAATTGCATCCCATTAGGTCCAAATTGCTTTGCTTCAAGTTTACCTTGCCATCTTTTTACGGGTTGCGGTTCTTTCCATCTTAGGCCTCCCACAGGAGGCGCAGCAAAGGGGATTCCTTTAAATGAACTTACCCCGCTTTTTTCGACGGTTCCTTCTACCACACCAGTAACTATTTTTACGATTGGAGAAGATGACCCAGCACTTGTTTGTGCAACCGCTGAAGGTAACATTTGAATAGCGGGTAAAAGAAGCAATAAAAGTTTTTTCATGACAAGTATTAATAAATGAGTATTATTGTCTCAACGATGAGACAATAATACCATAAAATATTTAATGAAAAAAAGAATTGTTGTTAATGCTAAAATTTGGAGAAATGAAACGCGGACAGGAAAAAGGAGAACAGATGATACACGCAGACGATTTTGAAAAAATATTTTTACCAGGACTGGCAATTGATGCAGTCATCTTCGGGTTTCAAGATAACCAGCTAAAAATATTACTGCTCGAGTACGAGCACACAAACCTATTTGCCTTACCCGCAGGATTTATTAAAAAAGAAGAAAACTTAAACGATGCAGCAAGGCGGTCGGTATTAGAAAGGACAGGTCTCCACAATATCTACCTCGAGCAGTTCTACATCTTTGGCGATGTTGCACGACATGATCCTGAACCATTGCGAAAAATTATGCAGGCAAAAGGACACCCGCCTTCAAATGATCACTGGCTATTGCGGCGTTTTTTAACCGTTGGCTATTATGCTCTTATTGATTATACCAAAGCCACTCCTATTCCCGATCAGTTGGCCGACAGCTGTGAGTGGCACGAATTACAGAATTTACCTCCCCTGATGCTTGACCACCGCGAGATTGTGAGCAAAGCTTTAGAAAGTTTACGTGCAAATCTTGACCAAAAGCTAATTGGTTTTAATCTTATGCCTGAGAACTTCACTATGCAGGATTTACAAAGCCTGTACGAAACGGTTTTAGGCCAAAAGCTGCTTCGTACCAGTTTCCAACGTAAAATGTTGAGTTTAGGAATACTTGAAAGGTTTGAGAAAAAATATAGTGGCGGCGCGCATAAAGCTCCTTACCTGTACAGGTTTATAAAAAAACAGAAGCTGTAAGAGGACCGTTATTTTTATTTAACCCCGTCGTGGTTGTTTTTTTATTTTTTGGGTGCAGGCATTTTCTCTCCAGGCGTCCCCGGTTGTGTCACTCACTTGTGCCGCATCTTTTCATGGCACCAGGTAACAGCAGTCGATCAATTGACGCCAGCATGTGATCAACTCTGCTCTCCGTATGTCTGCCACTACAGAGACAAATTTAAAAACCATACTGCGTCTGGCATTTGAAAAACTACAGTTGATTTTTGTTCAATATTTGGCTGCAGGAATAGCATGCACCATGTAACGGACATTTAGAAATTGGTAGTCGCAGACTACGGATAGCAGAGTAACAGTTTAAGGATTTAAGTTGCCACGGCCGCAATTTTTAGGGCGGAACCTAAAGTAGCCCGAACCGGTTGAGACTGGCTGTCGGCATATTTGTCAAATCCGGTGTTGCAGATTACCCTGGTGGAAAGGAAAAGTGTCTTCCTACAATACAAGTACCCCTTTTGCATCAATAACAATTTCTTTTTTAGGGTCTTTTATAGCGGCTATCTCTTCTTTGCTTTTACCGGCGTCTTCAGCATAATGTCTTAATTGCTCTACAGAGGTAATTTTTTCTTCCGCTGCGCCATCTATTACTACGGTTTTGCCAATTAATGCAAGCGGAACCGTAAACTTGTGATCTTTCATTTTAACCATCATTTTACCACCCGGCGACTGAACTTTAATCCAGCATCCTTCCATCGTACAAACATCTGTCACCACACCCTTTATCTTTACATCTACCTTACTGTTGGCTTCGCCTTTACCCAGAAGATTTTGCAGTTGCTCAACACTGATAGCTTTGTCCGCAGTAATTTTTTGGCCAAAAGTACTACCGGGTTCAGCAGGAACTTTTGGTGGTTGAGCTATTGAAACTACATAAGCAGAAATGGCCACTAATAAAGCGAATACTTTTTTCATAAAAAGAGTTTAGAAAACATACCGCGATTTTATTCTCTTCAAATCTATTCATAATTTCTTTAGCGTCATTTTTTCAAAGGCAAATATTTGTCACTCTGGCCTCTGTTTGTAGATAACCACACGGCTCTTCGTATGTCTGCGCCTACAGCCTGCCTACAGCGGCAAACGAAAAACCAGGCTGCGCCTGTTATTTAAAAAACTGCAGGTAATTTTCTTTCAAGCTGAAGCTCTATGAATAGCAGGTGGCCTGGTTAATATTAAAATCCCTGGTGACAGACGACGGATAGCATTAGGTAAACTACAGCTAGGGCTGGATGAATACTTATACCCCGACGAAGTTATTATATTGCTCGTAAGTTAAAAGACCGTCTATTTCAGAAAGATCCGACAAAGCTATTTTGATCATCCATCCTTCGCCAAAAGGATCTGCATTTACCAGGTCTGGGCTCGTTTCAAGTTTTGAGTTTACTTCGACGATGGTTCCTGAGACAGGCATAAATAAATCGGAAACTGTTTTTACGGCTTCGACTGAACCAAAAATTTCGTTCTGTTTTATTTCACCGCCGGAAAGAGAAATATCGACATATACAATATCTCCCAGTTCCCCCTGTGCAAAGTCAGTAATTCCAACATAAGCTTCGTTGCCTTCCACTTTAATCCATTCGTGGTCTTTCGTATATTTTAATTCTGCAGGAGTATTCATTTTGTTCTATTTATTCTTTTACCAATACGTTTTATAGAAATCTGTAGCCTTTGGCTTTGTTTGAAAGCGCTGTCAACCTTATTATTCGTTTACCGGTTGCATAGAATTTACAACAGTACAAGAGAGTGACACAACGATTTTCAAGAGAATTACTTCGGTTCGCCAACAAAAAAAACGTTAACACGAACTGCTTGTTATTGCCCGAAGACACTTGAATATTCATTTTACCTCAATTGCATGACTGTCATTTAACCAGCATTGCATCCACCAGGAAGATTTCTGACCGGTTATCCCCTGTTTCATTTAGTACCAGTTTTCCCCTGATTTTTACCGGTTTATCGCTGTGGCGAAGGGCATCAACTACAACAACTTCAATCATAGAAGGGATATCGCCCTGCCCGCAATACGGGCATTGGTCGTATGGGACCACAGCGAGCATAAAATTCTTATACTCCATCTCGGCCTTTAGCGGAATAATATAGCCGCTAAGCTCGACAACCTTATTTTCGAGAGATTTTAAACCTGCAGGGAAGGCAGGAACCATTTTATAACTGGCATTCTTCTTATAGGTTTTCTTTGCGATCAGCCTCCAGGTATCATTCATTAAAGGAACGTGAGTTGGCGGCTGTGCGGTAAGCGTTTTAACGCTTGAAAATAACAAAGTGATAATTAAAGCGAGTTTGATTTTCATAGTATTTAATGTTTAGAAATGATCTTTGCTATATCCGAACGGTAAGCCTCGATAGCAGGAATAATGGCAGCGACGAGTCCGATTGCTATGCCTGCCGCAAACAAATAACCTTCCTGTGGTATAAAAAACATCCCGGTCATTTTTGCCTGTGTTGAGGCCTGGCTGCTGCCAATGAAATGAAGTGCAAAGTGCCCCAGGAAAATGCCGAAAACTGAACCGATCAGCGTTAAAATAATACCCTCCAGAATTATAACCAGGAACAGTTTGTTTTGCGACGCACCCATTATACGCATAACTGCCAGGTCGTATTTGCGTTCTTTCAAAGAATTATAAAGACTGACAAACACACTAACCGAAGCAATAAACATAATCAGGATTGCAAACCATTGTAAAGTATCTACCCCCACTCCTATCAGCGAAAAGAGCCGCCCGCTTTCAAGGGCGGGTGATGCAGCCTGCATGTTGGTAGATTTGTTGACCATCTGCGGAAACATAATGATCGACATTGGTGAACGGTATTGAATAAGCAGGCAAGTTATTTCTCTTGCAGGCTTTGGTTCATCCTGGCCTTCTTTATGTGCTTCTTCAGCTTCCTCGTTTTGACCATGCATTTTCCAAATGCTGGCTATATTAGTTAATACAAGGTTGTCAGTAACATTTCCTTGCGGAGATAAAACTCCAATCACTATATACGGGTGATCTTTATGTTCATCCTGATTGGAAGTAAGTCCGTGCGCTCCAAAAAAATGATCACCCGGTTTTAGTTTTTCGGCCGCCGCTACATTTGAACCCAGGGTTACTTCAAAATCCTTTTCCCAAAACTTCCCGGCTTGCAGCTTTAATCCGTAAAGCCCGATAAAACCGGCATCTGTGCCGGTGATGCGAAAGCCATTGTAGTTATCGCCCAGCGCTAAAGGAACTGCTTTTTTAACCATCGGGTTCCTCGACAATTCTTCTGCTTTTTCCAGCGGAACGTTGCCCGTAGGAAAATCGATATAATAGATGCTGCTGAGAATTAATTGCAGCGGACTGCCTTTGGCACCTACCACCAGGTCTATATCCTTTGCATTGTTTTGCAGCTTGTCTTTTATTTGGGCAGAGGCGAGCAATAAAATGGTCAGGATCCCGGTTCCAAATGCAACCAGTAAACAATTCAACAGGAAAGTGAGCTTGTTACACTTCAAATTCTTCCAACTGATGCTAACAGGACTCATTGTTCTAGTACGTATTCATTTGTAAATTGGTCTTTTACCCGCTTATCGTGTGTAGCCACCACCAGGGTGGAATTAGTGAGCTTAGACTGGCGGATCAATAACTCCAACACTGCTGCTGTATTTCTATCGTCGAGGCTTGAGGTTGGTTCGTCTGCAACCAGTAAAGCAGGTTTATTAATAACTGCTCTTGCTATAGAAACCCGCTGTAACTGGCCCTGGCTTAATTCGTGTGGGTAGCTGTTTTTCTTGTCTTCAATTCCCAATGAACTTAAAACCTCTTCAATTCTCTTTACATCTTCCCGAAGGCGGGCAAAAGATTGAGCGATCAGCAGGTTCTCTTTAACGGTAAGGCTTTTCACCAGGTGCGGTGTCTGAAAGATCATGCCTATATTTTGTCCCCTAAAGCTGTCGCGCTTTCTTCCCGGAAGTTTATACAGGTTCGTCTGGTTAATCAACACTTCTCCCTGTTGTGGTTCCAGTATTCCTGTAAGAATATTAAGCAGCGTGGATTTTCCGCTCCCGGAATCACCTAGTAACAGCCATTGCTCGCCCCTGTTAATATCCCAGTCTTTAAAGCGTAAATTTTTTTGCCTGCCGTAAGAATGGGCGACCGATTTTATAGCTATCATAATTGTTGGTTTACCTCATCCCCGATCCTTCTCGCAAGGAGAAGGAGGCCTATGTGCACCAGGCTTATAAACTTCACACATTCGGTTTTCTTCATTCTGGTTACAACTTCCGAGGTTTCTTAAAGATCAATACAAATGGAAATTATTTCCGGCCCCTGTCTAAATACCTATGGCGTACTTAAACATTACCGGAAATAATCGACAGGTAATAATAGGGCCGGATTCTCTTATTCAGATCCTAACGCAGTACCACTTGCAGTACCTGGGCTACGTACAGTAGGGTACTTAATCCCCAACTGCTCTAAATAAGTATTGTACTTCGAAGGATCGTAATAGTATTTTTTCATTTGAGGCCTGAATTCATCCATGATCTTTTTATTCAGGAATATCGCAGGCTTGTCGGTTGCGGAGATCAGCGGAGTATATTTCACCTCTTTCGTTTGAACAGTGTCATAATACGTTTTCGCACTCTTAATAAGTTCGGGATTTACAAAAAGGTCGAGCAGAGTCATTGCTTCTGCTTTTGCGCCGGCAGTTACGCCTTTATGTGCAATGGGTGTAGCCATAGAAATTGCATTTGCCCAATGGTGACCAGGTAAGCCGGGAATGTTGGAAGGAAACCTCAAAACGATGGTTGGAACATTCCATGAAATGTCGGCAATGTCATCAGAACCGCCGCCACCGCCGGAAAGAGAAACTGCAGGTTGCCTGAGTGTACCTAAAGTAGAACTTAATCCTTCGGTTGGAGACCCCAGCTCTTTCTGTATTGCACGAGCTAATGTTTGATCATCTTCGCTCCAGGTTGGTAAGCCAACTGCTTTAATGTTTTGGTCCATCGCTTCTGCCATCGGTTGGTTGAAATGGCCCGGCCATGCACTTCCCAACACCTCGTAGGTCATTTTTGTATCCGTCATTTTCGCCGCCGCTTCAGCCATCTTGATCCCGTCCTTATACATCTTCATAATTTTGGGGTACGACCTTTCGCGGAAGTAATACCAGACAGCAGCTTTAGAAGGAACAACGTTTGGCTGGTCGCCACCATCAGCAATTACATAGTGAGACCGCTGTGTTGGCTCCATATGCTCCCGGTGAAAGTTCCAGGCTAAATTCATTAATTCAACTGCATCAAGGGCGCTTCTGCCTTTCCAGGGTGCACCTGCGGCATGAGCAGCTTCACCGTCGAAGTTGAACTTTACCGAGACCATTCCATTGCCTCCGCCATCGCCATAGCTGGTTCCAAGGTTATTACCTACATGGGTAAAAATGCAGGCATCTACATCCTTAAAATAACCATCACGAACATAATAAGCTTTGCTTCCCAATTGCTCTTCAGCAACACCGGGCCATAACATGATTGTTCCCGGTATCTTTTCGCGTTCCATTATTTTTTTAAGTGCAAGAACTGCAGTAACATTCAAAGGTTCACCTGCATTGTGTCCCTCGCCATGTCCGGGAGCACCTTCCACAATCGGGTCGTGGTAAGCTACACCTGGTTTTTGTGATGCTTTTGGAATACAGTCGATATCGCTTCCAATTGCAATAACCGGTTTTCCTGAACCCCATTTTGCTGTCCACGCGGTTGGAATTCCGGCGATACCTTTTTCAATTTTAAAACCATTTTTGGCTAAGATATCAGTCAGGTATTTCGAGGTTTCTTCTTCCTGGAAACCCAGTTCGCCAAAGCTAAAAACCATATCTACCATTACCTGCGTAGATTTTTTCTCTTTGTCAATTTCCTTCATTAGTTCTGTCTTAAGCGCATCCAGCTTAGCAGCTGGCATAGGTGTTTGTGCAGTAACAGAACCGGCAGTTAATAAGCCGGAGCCCAAGAGACAGGCTGTTCCAAAAGAAAATACATGTCGTTTGAAATAAGAAAAGATTTTTGTTTCCATATTGTTAGAGATTGTGAGTGGTGAATGGTGAGTGGTGAAACAGTTGAAAAAAATTTGATTTTTGATGAATGAAGTAATGCAAGTACAAGTGAGTGACACAACGATGTTTAATAGTATTTCTACTGTTCGTTACAATGAATAACAATTATCAAACAGGCAAAATTGAATGGTGAATAATCAACTGAAATACTAACAACTCACCACTCACCATTGCCCATTCACTTATTGCTTTGCAGTACCTGGGGTGCGAACTGTAGGATATTTGATACCCAATTGCTCTAAGTACGTTTTATATTTTGCGGGATTGTAATAGTACTTCTTCATTTCAGGACGAAATTCGTCCATGATCTTTTTATTGAGACCAATCGCCGGTTTATCGGTTTTTGAAAGCATGGAAGTATACTTAATCTCCTTGGTTTGAACATCGCTGAAATAAGTCCAGGCGCTTTTAATGATCCCGGGTTTAACCAGCAGATCCAACACCGTCATTGCCTCGGCTTTGGCCCCGGCAGTTACTCCTTTGTGCGCAATGGGGGTGGCCATCGAAATTGCACTTGCCCAGTCATGACCTTTTAAACCAACAATGTTAGATGGATAGCCGAGAACGATAGTTGGTACGTTCCAGGAGATATCACCAATATCATCGGACCCGCCACCACTCCAACCGGTCGGGGCTCCTTTACCTAAAGGACTTAGCGCAGAGGGCAATCCTTTTTGCATATCGGGCAAATCGGGGTTCAGCTCTTTTTGGGTAGCAATAGCAAGTGCCTGGTCATCGGCGCTCCACTTAGGCAGGCCTACCTGTTTAATGTTTTCATACATCGCTTCCGCCATTGGTTGGTTCATATGACCCGGCCACGCGCTACCTAAAACTTCATACGTCATTTTTGTGTCGGTCATTTTTGCGGCAGCTTCGGCCATTTTCACGCCGTCTTTATACATCTGCATCACTTTTGGGTAGTCCTGCTCCCTGAAGTAATACCATACCGAGGCTTTGGAAGGAACTACATTTGGCTGGTCGCCGCCATCAGAAATCACGTAATGTGAGCGTTGGGTTGGCTGCATATGTTCGCGGTGCATGTTCCAGGCCACATTCATTAATTCAACAGCGTCGAGGGCGCTTCTTCCTTTCCAGGGTGCTCCCGCAGCATGTGCAGCTTCGCCGTCGAAGTTGAATTTAACGGAGATCATTCCGCTTGTTCCAATTGCACCATAGCCGGTTGCCAGGTTATTACCAACATGGGTAAAAATGCAGGCATCCACATCTTTGAAATAGCCGTCACGAACGTAGTAAGCCTTGGTTGCCAACTGCTCTTCAGCAACTCCCGGCCATAAAACCAGGGTTCCGGAAAGTTTTTCGCGTTGCATGATCTTCTTAAGAGCCAGCATTGCAACGATATTTAAAGGAGCACCAGAGTTGTGTCCTTCTCCGTGTCCCGGAGCGCCTTCAATGATGGGGGCATGATACGCCACTCCCGGTTTTTGAGAGGCTTTCGGAATACAGTCAATATCACTTCCAATAGCAATAACAGGTTTTCCTGATCCCCATTTAGCCGTCCAGGCGCTCGGAATTCCAGCTATGCCTTTTTCTATCGTAAACCCGTTTTTCTCTAATATCCCCGTCAGGTATTTTGAAGTTTCCACTTCCTGGAAACCGAGTTCGCCGAAGCTAAAAACCATATCGACCATTTCCTGCGTGGTCTTTTGTTGTTTGTCGATCTCCGTCATCAACTCGGTTTTTAAAGCATCGAGTTTAGCTGCAGAAATAGCCTGCGCTGAAACTGAAACGGAACACAGGATACCCGATCCCAAAAGTCCTGCAGTGGCAAAAGAGACAAGGGCCTTTTTAAAGTTTAAGACTGAAGTTTTTTTCATGATAAAGTTCTTTAGATGAGTACATTTTTTTTGAGCCGGGCAATAGCATTTCTATCAGGCATCGTTGCGTCGCACACTTGTACCGCCGTATTTCATGGTGACGGTTGACGGCGACAGTGGTCGGTGCTGAGTCGTGAGTGAAGGAAGCTTGGCTACCGGATTGTGGCGTTTCAATACCACCCGATCTGCTCTGCCCATTAACAACTCACCACTCACTATTACCATTCACCCTAATACTGATCGTGCAAAAAATCCATCGCCGGCATTCCTATAGGGGCGCCGGGTGGCATATCTGCAGAAGCAGGTGGTTGAAATTTGTTAGGATCTGTTTGAAAAGTCTCCATTTGTGATAATGCAAACAACATATTCGCCTTTTTTGCAGGAACCGCGCTGGCAACTGAAGAATTGATCCATTGTTTTAAATCTTCGATTTTTAAAAGTGCCTGGCCCCTTACCACTTCTGAAGCCTTTGTGTCTGCGGCTAATTCCAACAGGTTTTTTAAAACCTGGTTGTTTACTACTGTTTGCAATTGACCTTTATAACCTTCAAGAAGCGGTGCCTTCCATGTTTGCTCAATCAGTTTATCAACTACCGGCATGAAGCCCGGTTGCTTGCTGTCTCTTCCATTGTATTCAATTAATCTTGCTGCACGTTCAGGACTTAGAAGGTAAGAAAGTGTGGTATTAGCAGCAGATTCTGCGGCTGCAATGGGGTCGAAAGTTGGCCCTGTATAACCATTGAAAGTTTCAACAGATGCAGGATAACCTGACGGACGCGGGGGTATTTTTTGGATCAGTTTCTCAGGTAATGCGAGTGCATCAGGAGTGATGGTACTCATTAAAGATTCGAAAGCACGCCACTGTTCTGCAGGCTCTACCATTTTAGTAATTACCTGCCCGTCGTTTTTAATAGCATGGGTAAAATATAAACCGCCGAGAGACTTTGCGACTGCCTCTACCTGGTAACGGTGCAACAGGTAGACGGGAACCAATACTTCCTCGATCGTTGCCATTGGCTCACCTTCACGAATTGCTTTTTCAGAAAAATTGTCCAGTACTTTCCTGCGTACTGTCATAATATTCGTCATCTGGTCTATTGCATTCGAACCATCATCCCATTGGTGTGATGCAGGATGCGCATTTCCACCAATGTCGGGGATGAATTGGAAACCTTGTTTTAACGTTTCTGTCATAATTTTATCTAGTTCCTTACTTTCATCGGTACCATTTTTAAATTCTGTATAGCCCCACATTACGGCACGTTTATCCCAACTTCCGATACCTTTTGCATAAGCATTCGACATGTCAACGGTACCATCTGCTTTTAAAGAAAATCGTGGGTAAGGATAATCCATTACTGAGGCGCGGTCTTTAGGACTTGCAGCAAAATTGTGGTTAAAGCCAAGGGTATGTCCTATTTCGTGAGCCGACAATTGCCTGATGCGTGACAACGCAACTTCTTCCATCACCTTAGAAACAGCTTTACCATCTTCATAAGGTTGAAGTAAGCCTTCTGCCATCAGGTAATCCTGCCTGTGCCTGTCGGAACCTAAGGTAACCACGCCTTTTATAATTTCACCGGTGCGTGGATCGATGAAAGAGGCGCCGGAAGAAAATGCACGTGCAGGATAACCGGAACGATTGATCCAGTTAACGATATTATAGCGAATATCCATAGGGTCAGCATCGGCAGGAAGTTCTTTCACCTGGAAGGCATTTCTATACCCTGCAGCTTCAAATGCCTGGTTCCACCATGCACCACCTTCGATCAATGCTTTTTTGATTATTTCAGGTGCCCCGCGGTCAACATAATACATGATTGGTTTTACGGCTTCGCTAACCGCTGCATTCCGGTCTTTCTTTTGCAACCTGTGGCGACGAATAAAACGTTTCACCAAAGGCTCTGTCATTGGTGCAGAAAAATCCATGTAACTGAATTGACCAAAAGCAGAACGTGCATCAAACTTACGGGGCGTATAATTGTTATCAGGCAGTTCTACGAAAGACTGGTGCATGTTGATGGTGATCGCCGATGGGTCGGGTGCGATACTTACACCGCCGCCCCATTCATTCACGGGTGCAGCTCCCCCTGTGAACGTGAGCATTGACTCGAACTCGGTATTCTTCGGAAAGTTTTTGGTGTTGGCTATGTAAACAATAGAACGGGTTTCATCCAACCTATAACCCGGAGTTGAACCGCCGGCGACACTACGGGAAACAGAAACTGGTCCGCTGACCCTGCTAACACCCAGCCGTGAGGTTATATTCTGGCTGTCGCGAACTATGAAAGCCGTGATATCAACCAGGTATTTATCGCCGTCGGCTGCAACTGGTGTGAAGCCATAGATAACAGATTTTGCAAAATTATTGTCTACCGCATTTATTTCGTCCTGGTTTGTAGTGATAGCACGGTAATTATAAGCAGGTTGTACCAATAGTATTTTTGGTCCTATTTTAATAAATTTTGCTATGGCTGAGGATGCCTGTCCTCTTTCAGGGCCACCATTTCCTACGCCGTTAGATAAGGATTTGAAATAAAGGAACTCTTTATCCAGCTTATCTACTTCCAGGAGAACTTTGC
This sequence comes from Segetibacter sp., assembly GCA_028288485.1. Taxonomy (GTDB): domain Bacteria; phylum Bacteroidota; class Bacteroidia; order Chitinophagales; family Chitinophagaceae; genus Segetibacter. The sequence continues at coordinate 467 of JAQBNO010000032.1, read as the reverse complement.
CCGTTTTTTCGTCGTAGTAAAACGTAAAGTATCCTTCATATTTCTTTAAACCCTGGGTTAAGGACGCAATGGAAACGATTGGCTTAACTTCTCCTTTGCCCATATTATTTACGCCTGACTGCGCCACGGGCTGCGAATAAGCCAATTTGGTGATGGCAAGTGATGCGACGAGTATCGTAAGATATAATTTCATTTCAATTGGTTTGCGGGATGGGAATTGAAGTGCGATTTTGCAGTAATAGCAAAAAGCAATGTTTGAGATTTTCGCAGGATAGAGAAACTTTAAAGAAATGGGAAACCTTCAGGTGATTTCCGGAGTTTCATAAAAGCTGAAACTCCGGAAGGCCTGTAACTCATTATTATTTGTGTAGCTCTGTTAAAAAACTTCTGTGCCCTACAATTTTTGACTTACCAGGTTTCACCTCCTCATCCTCCTCATCCTTCTCCCTGAGGAGAAGAAGGCCTGT
>JAQBNO010000005.1 GCA_028288485.1 Segetibacter sp. | reverse complement strand
AACCCTCTTACATCAAAAGATGGATGGTTCTTGTCCTTCTTTTTCTTCAGCTTCAGCTTTTTGGCACCCTTAGAGTTCTGCGCATTCCTTTTGTCAGCATCCGCTTTTTTAGGTTCTATTACTCCTTCATTGCATTTGGCTTCATAGCACTGCAATTGCTTCTCTATTTCTTTATCAAATTCCTTAAGGCGCTGCTGGTACATTTTATAAAACTCATAGCTTTCTTTTAACGTAAAAAGATGCTCATCCCGCCAGTTTCCCTCTAAAGATTTTCTAATAGTTTCATGATCGGCCTTTATCGTCTTACGTATGAGAGGCAGAAAGTTTTCCGCATTACGCTCCCCTCCAATAATTGCCTCTACAACAGCCTTCGCCGTTTCACCTACAATGTCACTAATAACGGTATGGAATTTAATGTTCATCAGTTCCAGTGACTTCTGCATGCGATTTATAAATCGGCTGCTGTCCTGCAATATCGTTCTGCGATATCTTACCAGCGTACGTAACGCGTCCTGCTCGTCATCGGTAAATAAGAACTTTTCAGTAAGCCGGAACTGTGAAGCTCCTGTATCCACATTGCATCATCTTCATTTGTTTTGCGTTCGGTTACATTTTTACATGTTTAGAATTTACCAGGTATACTTCAAACGCCTCACGCACAAGCACACTGAATAAAGGTTTCCAATAAACTCCTGTGCTTTCCATCGCAACAGTCTCAATAAGACATTCTTTTAGCCATGCCACTATTGATAGTAAATCGCATGTCATAGATCCAAACTTTCTTACACGTTCTTCACAAGCATTTTCCCATACCGCCACAACATGTTCCTTATCAGAAATGTCTATTCCTGCTGCATGTGGATTTACCAATGCCATTGTTACAATGTTTTTTTTCTCTGTCTTGTTCCCCGTTTTTACTGATGTTTTTTTCTCTGTTTTTTTGCTCATAACTTTGCTTTTATAAAATCAAAAGCTCTTGCCTGTCAGCTCTAGTAAGTTTACTCTTCTATAAGACCTCCATCGGTCAATTTAAAACTCAATTAGCTGACAGAACCACACTCTTGTCTGGATTAATCATCCATTTTGCGCAAAGGTTTGACTCTAAGCTTTTGGTTTAGCAAATTTATTTCAAGTTGTAATTAACGAGACATCAGCAGCAGGCTTATAGGGACACTCTTGTACTTCAGGGAGTTTTATTGAGCTAATTTGCTTCGCCAATAGTTCAACAATTGTACTGTAAGAGTATCGAACAGGTATAGAAATTTATTAAGGATATGGAATTACAAGCGCTTTCAAAGTTTATTTTTTTTACTGTCGTGGTCATTTTTACCTATGCGTGTAAGCAGAACGATACTGCCAATGTAACCCGGAAAAAAGCAGATCATGCCGCATTATGCAAGCCACCATCGAGGCCGTCTGCAGTTGCGGCAGCGTCAGTAGAAGCTAGTGATAGAGACAGGAATACTGATAAAATGATTTGGATCCCCGGAGGCACTTTTCAAATGGGAAGCGGGGAATTTGCTGATGCGCTACCCATTCATGCTGTTACAGTAAAAGGGTTTTATATGGATGAAAGTGAAGTAACCAACGCGCAATTCGAAAAATTTGTGAAGGCGACGGGTTATTTAACTGTAGCAGAAAGCCCTTTAAATCCTGCTGATTTCCCTGGCGTTCCTGCCGAACAACTTGTGCCGGGTTCTGCCGTATTTAGTCCTCCGAATCATAAAGTTTCCCTCGATAACCCTATGAGCTGGTGGAAATACCTTCCTAATGCAAACTGGAAGCATCCTGAAGGACCAGCAAGTTCTATAAAAGGAAAGGAGAATGAGCCCGTAGTACAGGTAAGCTATACCGATGCTGAAGCATACGCAAAATGGGCAGGTAAACGATTACCAACCGAAGCAGAATGGGAATTTGCGGCACGTGGGGGTGGAAAAAATAATTCAATTTATTATTGGGGCAGCGAAAAAAAGCCCGGTGGAAAATGGGTTGCCAATATTTTCCAGGGAAGCTTCCCCGACAACAATAGACTGGAAGACGGTTACAAAACACTGGCCCCCGTCAAATCATTTCCTGCCAACACTTTTGGATTGTACGATTTGGACGGAAATGTATGGGAGTGGTGCCAGGATTTTTACCGTCCTGACTATTATAAAAATAGCCCCGCTACTAATCCAAAAGGTCCGCAAGACAGCAATGATCCTGATGAGCCGGGTACTGTAAAACGCGTACAAAGAGGGGGTTCTTTCTTATGTAGCGATGATTATTGCATAAGATACAAAGCCGGCAGCCGCGGAAAAGGCGAAATAAACAGTGCCAGTAATAACCTGGGCTTCAGGTGCGTAAAGGATAAATAAACGCAGCAATATCAAATCGTTTTCCCGGTTATTTAAAGTTTTATAGCATTAGCAACTCTGCTTTAGTCTTGCCAAATCTGTATATTTCCCGACACCAGTCATTACATAAGGAACATCTTAAGTTTCATTCTCGAGGCCCGCTTATCGGGGAAGGCTTTCAAAAGCATGGTAGCAGTTTCGGAAACAAGTCGTGAAAAAAATCTGTAGAGTTGCTTTGCATGAACGAAGCTACCCGGCTTGCGCCTTGAAAACCATAGGCAATACCTTTCTTGCTTAGAGGAAATGGTGAATCAAATGCAATAGGATTTATGCCAATAAACTTTGTTACTCTACATCTAAAAACGTCTGGCTGGAAAGTATGAATTTAAATCAACTAACCATCCCCGTTACTAGTGTTGAAAGGTCGATCCAATTTTATGAGGACCTGGGACTTAAATTAATTGTAAAAGCGCTACCACGTTATGCAAGATTTGAATGTCCGCAAGGGGATGTGACATTCTCTTTACACCAGGTAGAGAAAAAACAGGAAAGCGAGGGTGCATGGGTTTATTTTGAAGTTGAAAGATTAGATGAGCGAGTAAAACACCTTACAGAAAAAGGTTTTGTTTTTGAAGAGCTACCTGCAGAAAAACCGTGGTTTTGGAGAGAAGCAAGACTAAAAGACCCCGACAACAACCAACTGATCCTCTATTTTGCAGGTGATAACAGGAAAAATCCCCCATGGAGAATAACGGGCTCGTAGTCAGGTTGCTTTAGGCAAGATGGAAAAGTAGTAACATAAATATTAATTAATTCAGTTACTACTTTTTTATTTTCAGACTTCAACGCGTTTAAAAATTACTGTTTAGGAGCATCGGCTCCTAACGTTGTTTCTTCCCATGCATCAATGTCTTTCTTAAGTTCATTGATCTTATTTCGGGCGCCTTTTAAGGCTCCTGCACCCAGCAATAAACGAAGTGGTGGGTTTTCTGATTCTACCGCTTTGATGATGGCTTTAGCCGCACGAACCGGATCACCGGGCTGGTTACCGCTGTAACCACGGATATTGTTTCTATTTTGTCCTGCAGTTGTAGCATAATCTTCAATCACAATTTTGCTGTTATTTGCAGATCGCCCTGCCCAGTCGGTACGGAAACCACTGGGAGCAATAACAGTTACGTTTATGCCTAAAGGTGCGGTTTCTTTCGACAGGGATTCAGAAAAACCATCGACAGCAAACTTGGTAGCGTTATAAAAACCAACAGCCGGGAAGCCAACTAAACCGCCAATTGAGGATATGTTTACAATGTGCCCGCTTTTTTGTTTACGCATGATTGGCAACACTTCTTTGGTCATATTAGCCAGGCCGAAAAAGTTAATCTCAAACATGCGCCGCACTTCCTCTTCTTCGCTTTCTTCTATTGCGCCAAAATAACCAATGCCGGCGTTGTTTACCAAAACGTCGATCCGTCCAAACTTTTCCATAGCCTGTTGTACTGAGCTGTGGATCTCATCAGCTTTTGTTACATCTAATTGAACTGCAACAGAAGTTTCTGGAAAGCTTTTTACAATATCCTTTATATCACCTGTTTTACGGGCTGTTACAACTACTTTATGTCCTGCCGCTAATGCATTGGTAGCAAGTTCGCGACCAAACCCGGTTGAACAGCCGGTTATAAACCATACTTTACTCATACAATTTTATTTTACCAATTTTGATTATTTTCTCTTGCTTAAAAACCGTTCCTCATTTTTGTTCGGCCAATGTGACCGTAATTATCTAAACTTTCATTTTATTCCCCGGTAAAAAAGGCTGAATATTGAAAATGCGGTACAAGGGAGTGACACAACGATGTAGAAGATTGCACCAACGATTGTAACCAAATTCTTCTCAAGCAGGTTTTAGTTTTTGCTGGTAACAGGTTATATCAAACTGTCTCCTGCAATGTTTCATCAACTGCCCGGCGCCGCATGTAGAATGTAAAGGAGACCTTTGATGAAGTAATTCAGATGTTATTTATCTTCGGCTCAAACTTATTGCATGAGATTCCTGTTCGCGTTATTGTTACTTTCCTTCGTAAACCACCCCGAAAACCGTGTGGATATAATTATAAGGAATGGTAAGATATTGGATGGTACAGGCAACTCGTGGTACCTGGCAGACGTTGCAATAAAGGAAGGCCGTATTGTAAAAATTGGCAAGCTTAAAAACCTGGCGGCTGACAAAGAGATTGATGCTTCCGGTATGTATGTAACGCCGGGTTTCATTGATGTTCATACCCATATTGAAGGCGATGAAATGGCGAACCCTGAAGCCAGTAATTTTATTTATGATGGTGTAACGAGTGTTGTAACCGGCAATTGTGGCTCATCGGTTGTTGACTTGAATAAGTACTTTATGAAACTTGACAGCGTAAAACTTTCTATAAATGTAGCTTCATTGATCGGCCATAACGATGTAAGAAAAGCGGTTATGGGAACGGCAAACCGCGAGCCGTCGGCAGATGAGTTTAACAGTATGAAAAGCCTGGTGGAGCAGGCGATGAAAGACGGTGCAGTTGGCTTCTCTACAGGGCTTATTTATATTCCCGGCACGTATTCGAAGACCAGCGAGGTAGTGGAACTTGCAAAAGTTGCTGCGGCCTACAATGGTGTTTATGCATCACACATAAGGGACGAAGCAGACAGTGTTGTTTATGCGATCAATGAAGCGTTGCGGGTGGGAAGAGAAGCCGGAATGCCTGTTGAAATATCGCATTTTAAATTAAGTGGCCAGCAAAACTGGGGTAGGTCGCATGAGACCCTGGATATAGTCATTGCAGCCAGGAACCAGGGATTGGATGTAACTATTGACCAATATCCTTACACGGCAAGCAGCACATCGTTAAGTACTTTATTGCCTGAATGGGTACTTTCGGACGGGCAGGACTCTATCAATGCACGACTTCAAAGGCCGGACGTAAGAAAACAGGTAAAAGAATACATGATCAGTAAACTGCGCAGGCGCAAACTAAAGCATTTCAGCTTTCCCGTGGTTGCATCGTTCAAGGCTGATTCTACTTTCAACGGCAAAAGCATTGAACAGGTAAATTTGATGAAAGGGCGTAAGCATCGGGCAGATACTGAAGCGGAAACAATCGTGGAAATGATGGAGCAGGGTGGGGCAGGGATGGTGTTTCACGGAATGAGCGAAGAGGATGTAAAACTGATCATGCAGTATCCTTTCAATATGTTCGCTTCCGACGCGAGTATTCGTATCTTTAATAAAGGCGTACCGCACCCCAGGGGATATGGAACCAATGCACGGGTACTTGCAAAATACGTAAGAGATGAAAAAGTGATCAGTCTTGAAGAAGCAATCAGGAGAATGACTTCGTTACCTGCACAAAGGTTCAAGTTAAAAGACAGGGGATTACTGAAAGAAGGTTATGCTGCCGACATACTGGTATTTAATGACAAAGAGGTACAGGACTTGTCGACCTTTGAGAAGCCGCACCAATACACCAGGGGTTTTAAGTATGTTTTGGTGAACGGGAAGGTGACTGTTAAAGATGGCGTACATAACATGGTTAGAAATGGGCAGACCCTGAGGTGAGCGATGGTAAAGAGCACCCTTTATTTAAACTGCAGGTATTAAGATGGAGGATTATAGAAAAAGATGCCCAAAGTTATATAAGTATCGCCTCTTGTCGCGAAGCAACACAAGAATGAGGCTATGGAAAACGGAAGCTTTTAAGGATACAGCATTTTTTGTACTTAGCTGTGGTACTACTGTCAACATCGTTGTGTCACTCACTTGTGCCGCAACGCTCACTTCGGCAAAAACAAGTGTCTTTCCATCTCTGGCCGGCAGAAATTTTTATTGTAGAATTGTAAAGCCCGGTAATACTATTTTCGCGGGGGGCAGGACAGAAAAAGTTGTGGTGAATAATTCATAATAAGTCAATTGTCGTTGACGTAGGGTTTAATACGAAGGCAGGCTGAGCATGTTGAAGCCTTATTAACGATAGGAGGAATTGAACGTTTTGACGAGTTCAGGTTGACATTGTTAAGTAAACGGCATGGAATATAAACACTTTATGGGAGTAGAGATTGAAAGAAAATATTTAGTGAATAAGGACAAGTGGAAGGACTTTGAAAAAGTCGAAGGCACATTTTACAGGCAGGGTTATATTTTAACCGATCCAAACAAGACGATCAGGATAAGGCTTACCGACAAGCAGGGTTACCTTACGATTAAAGGACTTGCTGTAGGTATGTCAAGACCTGAGTTTGAATACGCAATTCCAACAAAGGATGCTAAAGAACTTCTGGACAATTTTTGTATCACAACAATTAGTAAAATAAGATACAAAGTTAAGTTTGCCGGCAAGCTCTGGGAAGTTGATGAATTCCTGGACGACAATGAAGGACTCCTTACTGCTGAAATTGAGTTGCGTGGCGAACAGGAGCAATTTGACCTGCCACCTTTTATTGACAAGGAAGTAACGGGTGAAAAGAAATACTATAGCTCTAACTTATCTATTAACCCTTATAGAAAGTGGAAAGAATAAATCGCAGGAAGGTGGTGGTTAGTTGCGGTTCAACAAAGTTTTCTCAACCTCGTATTTGCGCCTGAACGGACAGCAGTTTAACAGCACTTATGCCAGGTGGAAGGAGAAGAGTGGAAACGAAATTAAATGTGCTTTTCTAAAAAAAAGCGTGGAAGTAACGCGATAAAACGCCATATTGTATCACAAACCTGAACAATGGGACCTATTATAAGCCTAAAGAACGTATATAAAAGTTATGGTGATAAACAGGTGCTCAAAGGAATAAACCTGGATATCTATCCCGGGCAGGTGATTGGTTATATCGGGCCAAACGGCGCAGGTAAAAGCACTACCGTTAAAATATTGTGCGGGCTCATTAGTGATTACGAAGGCGAAGTTTTTTTAAAAGGCATTAACCTTAAAGATGATATTATCGCCGCAAAAAGCGTAATAGGTTATGTACCTGAATTAGCAGAATTATACGATGTACTTACACCGGCAGAGTTCCTTGGTTTTATGGCCGACCTATATAATCTTGATGCCGCTATAGCCGGGGAACGGATCATAAAAATGATGTCGGCCTTTGGGCTGGAAGGAAACATCCACCAAAGGATGGACACCTTCAGCAAGGGCATGAAACAAAAGGTTTTGATAACTTCCGGGCTTTTACACAATCCTGATATCATTATCCTGGATGAACCTTTAAGTGGTCTTGATGCAAACAGCGTCATCATTATTAAAGAGCTTATCAGCAAACTTTCTATAGAAGGCAAAACAATATTTTACTGTAGTCATATGATGGATGTGGTTGAAAAAGTAAGCGACCGCATCGTATTGATCGATGATGGCGTAGTGGTTGCCGACGGAAGTTTCGAAGAACTAAAGCAGCAACAAGGCAATTACAGTCTGGAAAAGATTTTTTCAGGCCTTACAGCAAAAAACACTGTTAGCAATGCAGCCGAACAACTAATGAGTGCTTTTGACTAGCCACGTCTCACTAAAACAGATCGGATGAACGTTATCAATAAATTTCTATTAGCGGTCGTACTGTTTCCTCAATCGTTATACAGCAGGCTCGGTGTAAACGTACTTCACCTGAGGTCAATATTAACTATTAAGCTGGTAATGGACGACAGGCGGCCGAATACGTTTCAGCAGATGCAACGTAAGAAATCTGAAAAGCCTGTAGCCTCAGCAACCCTGGGTACTATGGTAATGTCTGCTGTACTCGGCCTTGTTTTACTTGCCTGTTTTTCTGTTGGAAAAGATTATATTAATCACCTCACGCTTCATTTTTCGATGTATATGATCCTTTTGTCGTCCATACTTATCTCAGATTTCACTTCGGTATTAATAGATGTCAGGGACAATTATATCATCTTACCAAAGCCGGTAAACGACCGGACTGTAGTGGTAGCAAGACTGCTGCACATACTTGTTCACGTGTGTAAGCTGGTGCTGCCTATGTGTTTACCGGGCCTGGTATTTATGATTTTTAATACCGGTATCTTTGGATCTTTACTTTATTTTATTCTCATTGGTTTAATTACCCTGTTCGCCATATTTCTTATTAATGCCTTGTATATACTAATACTAAGGTTAACAACACCTGGGGGATTTCAATCAGTCATCAGCTACTTTCAAATATTTATTGCCATTGTGGTTTATGGTGGTTACCAGCTAGGTGTCAGGGCTATTGATAGTACGGCTTTGGAAGATTATGATATCACTACCTCAAGATTCATTTGGATACTACCTTCGTATTGGTTCGCCGCTGCCTGGAACGGACTTTCTACTTTTAATATGCAGCCTTCCTCAATAATTGCTGTTGCATTAAGTTTACTTACACCATTTTTAAGTATATGGGTAGTTATTAAATATTTTGCTCCTTCGTTTAACCAGAAGCTTTCACTGATTGCGGGAAGTAACGCCGAAGCTGCTCCTGTACAAAAAGGTAAAAAAACAATATCGACTACATCAGCTTACGCTAGTGCCTTGGCACGGCTTTTTACAAAAAAAGGCCCGGAAAAAATGGGCTTTTTGTTTTGCTGGAAAATGACTGCCCGTAGTAAAGATTTTAAGATGAAAGTTTATCCCGGTGTTGGCTATGTATTGGTCTATACGATCGTCATGTTTTTAACTTCAAAAAAAGTTAGTATAGCATCATTACAGCACAATGCTTCACAAGGAAAAATTGTGTTATTGTCAATTATCTATTTCAGCAGTTTTATATTGTTAATGGCTATAACGCAAATAGCATTCTCAGAAAAATTTAAAGCAGCGTGGATATATTTTACAACACCAATACAATCGCCTGGAAACCTGGTGCGTGGAGCATTGAAGGCCGCCATGCTGAAATTTTACATACCTATAATTGTGTTAATTGCAGCACCGGCTTTATACCTGATGGGTCTCACCGTAATTCCTAACCTCGTACTTGGACTGTTTAACCAACTGCTTATCTGTTCGCTAATGGGTTATGTTGGCCCAAAGTACCTTCCCTTTTCGGCTAACCAAACCATTGCCGATAAAAGCGGCGCATTTATCAGGGGCCTTTTTACAATGGCCATTCCGTCTGCTATTGCCCTTATACATTACTTTTTGTATGATTATATCTGGGTAGTGTGCATTTTTGCAGTACTCTCGATAACTGCTACCTGGCTCGTAATGGATGCTATCGAAAAAACATCGTGGGGAGTTGTTAAAACTAGTTACGAGTAATGATATGTATCAGGTGATAAACACCGGAAGTTTTTTAATCATGATTTCAAATTCTATCGAAGGCCTGTTGCAAGTCGTCAGTTATATAGGTCGCTTCTTCAAGTCCAACATACAACCTGATCATACGATGTTCAGGAATGTTTATATTAAAGGTTTCCGGGGCTAAACCTGCCGCCTTTGGTATAATGAGGGATTCGTAGCCGCCCCAGCTAACCGCCATCAAGATGTGTTGTAAGGAGTTGCAGAAAAGCTCGACCTGCTGTAAAGAAGCTGCATTAAGGACGAACGTTAGCAACCCACCTGCACCTGTCATTTGTTTTTTCGCCAGTTCGAATTGGTCAAAGCTTTCATGAAAAGGGTAAATCACTTTTGCGACTTTAGCATTCGACTTCAGATACTCCACTACTTTAAATGCGGTTGCAGAAATGCGATCCATCCTTGCTGTTAAAGTACGTAGGCCCCGTAACAAAAGCCATGCGTTGAACGGTTGAATACCGCTTCCAATATTAAGGTACTCACTGTTGAAGATGTTTGTGATCATAGCGCTGCTCCCGGTTAAAACGCCCGCTACAGTATCACTATGCCCGCCAATGTATTTTGTTGCCGACTGTAAAACAAGATCAATTCCGAACACGATAGGTTTTTGATACAAAGGCGTACAATAGCTATTGTCGCACACAGTAACGATCTTATGCTTTTTTGCCAGCAGTGCAACAGCTTCTAAATCTTGTAAAGCATAATCCCAGCTATTAGGGCTCTCAAGGTAAATAACCGACGTATTTGGCTGAATAGCTTTTTCAAAGTTTGTTATATCTCTTCCATCAACATAAGTAGTAGTTATATTGAAACGGGCAAGAATTACATTAAATGTTTTTTGCGCCCAGGAGTAAGGATCACGCACCGAAACTATATGATCACCGCATTTTACATTCGCGAGGACCGCAGCAAAAATTGCAGCAGCGCCGCTGTTAAACACAAGGCAGTCTTCAGCTTCGTCAAGTGCCGCGAGCTTTTTACGAAGCATATCAACAGTTGGGTTTAATCCACGGCTATACAGGTAGGTTGAGAATTCATCCTTAAAAGCATTTCGCATTTCATCGACGGTGTTGAAAACGAAATTGCTGGTTTGCATAATAGGCGGTGCAACCGCATTAAAGTATAGCTCTCTTTCTTCAGCAAACTCATTTAAAATGTAAGATGTATCCAATGGAAAATTTTTTGAAAGATAATCAGAGAGCTGGCATTTTGGCGAATAGAGAAAAAAATGTACAAGAGTGCGACGCAAGAACCTTAGGGGTGGCCCCGAAACTATGCAAAATGAACTTTTAGAGCGATCATTTATAGCTCAAGCCGCCGGGCTTCGGCAAGCTCAGGGTAAAAAAACTACTACGCTAAGTTCTATCAAGGAATTAAAAGTTGAACTGAGCGTAGCAACGAAGATTCTTATAGTACAAAAAGCCGGTATCTAAAAAGCATTAAAAATCAAGACAGCAAACACGAGTTCATTAGTAGTAATAGCGGAATAGTAGCAGAGCGGCCGGGTTCCCAAAAAACCTACTCACCTTTAGTCGGTCGAGAAGTATAGTTTCTTTTTGAAACAAAATACACAACAATAAACACTGCCAAAACAGCCAAAGCAGTAAGTGCGGTTCGGGGACTATCAACAAAAATGCTGATGGCAACAAAAATATAGGCGGTTATGAATATTACGGGCTGGAGCGGGTAAAGTTTCATTGTGTAAATTTTTGTTTCATCTAAATCTGCCGTGCGCTTTCTTAAGATGAAAATGGTGGCGGCAGAGAAGGCCATACCAATGCAATCGAGAAAAATGGTAAAGCTTAAGATCTCGTCGAATTCTTTGGCCCAGAATACGATCAGGATACACACTGCGGCAAATACAGAAAGTGCAGTAGTTAACACATTAGTCCGCTCATTCTTCGTCCCAAATATTCTCGGCAGCACTTTGTCGTCACTCATTGCATACATTACCCTCGGGTTGCTCATCAACAGCACATTTACGTAAGCGAGCACCGAAAGAAACAACAGGACGGACAAGATCTGCCCTGCAGCATCTCCAAAAACATGTGCAGCCATGATTGCCGCGATATTCTTTGCCCCCTTTAAATTGCCGAAGCCAATAACAGTCATGTATGCATAATTAATAGCGAGGTAAAGGGTAATTATGATAAAAATTCCAATGAAAATACCGCGGGGGATATTCTTGCGCGGATTTTCTACATCTGCACCAAAGTTGATCGTTTGCTGGTAACCGCCATATGTAAAAGAAACGGCAACCAGCCCTATTCCAAATGCTTTGATGTATTCGATGATTCCAGGGCTTGCATGGTGCAAACTTGTGGGAATAATACCAGTTGATGGAGTTGCAAAAAACAAAGGCGCCATCAGCAGCAGGATCATCGAGATTTTAATGATGGTGAGAACGTTCTGGGCTTTTGCACTCATTTTTAAACCCAGCAGGTTAACACCATAAAAAACAGCAATGGAAAAAATGGCAATAGAAATTTGTATAAACTGTACATCAGTAGCATTGGGCGCTATAACTTTTGTAATGTACTCTGCACCAATTAAGGCAACACCGGCCAGCGATGCTGCATTGGAAACAAGTATGATACAATTAATGGCAAATGCAATGGAAGGATGATAACAATAGGAAAATATTTTATAATAAGCACCGGTTACAGGATAACGCGAACCTATTTCGGCATAGGTTAAAGCTCCACACAAAGCAACGAAACCACCGGCGAGCCAAACAACAAAAAACACAAAAGGAGTGGGAACTGCTGCTGCTACATTAGCAGGTGTTCTAAAAATACCCATACCAATTACCAGGCTTACCACAATCATGGTAAAGTCGAAAATGTTCAGCTTCGTTTTGGACTGCATGCACTGATTTGAAATGGAAATTTATTATTAAAATTCGAGGTAAGCCTACCTACTTGTAAAGTTGTTCCAGAATTGGCGTTTGTACCTGTTGATTTCTTCGAAGCCTCGGTAGTTGTTTAGTTATTATTTTCGCTAAACTGCTGTAAGCCCGATGCACCATAGTTGTTAGAATGGATCCCTTTGGTGATGTCAATCACTTGTACATGCAGCTACAATATTGAGCAAAAAAAATGCAGCGGTTGTTTGTATTGTTTCTTCAACACCACAAAAAACAAAAATAGATGCAGTAAAAACACCGATAATATAAGGTAGGGAAGAAGTAGTCTTTTAATGTTGCAGATTGTATTTATAGTACTTCCCCGAACCGCATCTACCCGCGCACCAAATTCTTACATTCCTTTAATTGCTACGGTTTGCTTGTTTCCGGTTCAGTTCCTTCAGAGATCAGGTACAATTTTAGGATATACCTTACTAAAAGGTGCAATGGAAAGAACTCAACACAATGCAGTGAATGTAGAAGTTATTGACGAAGATTTTTACATGCCGCAATTAGACAGAAGCAGACGAATATGGGTTTATAAACCTGCAGGCTATTTTAAGACGGACAAAAGGTTCCCGGTGATTTATATGCATGACGGGCAAAACCTGTTTGACGACGCTACCGCTTTTGGTGAAGAATGGGGAATTGATGAAACATTAAACAGCCTGTCGGCACAATGTATCGTAGTCGGAATAGATAATAGCGAGTATAGAATGACCGAATACAATTTTAGAGATAGTGAAGAATATGGCCGGGGCGAAGGTAGAAAATACATAGAGTTTATAATTGATACGCTTAAACCGGTAATTGACCTGAACTTTAGAACTAAACCGGGAAGAGAATTTACCCATATTGCAGGAAGCAGTATGGGCGGATTGATTTCTTTATATGGCGCTATGTATTTTCCTAAAACGTTTGGTGGCGCCGGTGTTTTTTCTCCATCATTATGGATTGTTCCCGGGGCTGAAAAAGACCTGAAAAATGCAGCTAAATTAAATTCCCGATACCCGCAGCGTTATTATTTCTATGGCGGTGAAAAAGAAGGCAGTAATATGGTGGAGCATATCAATGATGTAACAAACCTGCTGAAAAAATATGCTAAATATACCGTTGATGTTGAAATTCACGCCGAAGGAGAGCATAGTGAGTACCATTGGAGAAATAAGTTCGCCGACTATTATGAATGGCTTTCCCGCCAACCATGATCAATCGAGGCTCACGGGCTGAACGGAGCGTCGCAAGTAAAGCACAATTAATACCTGCAGTTGGTAACATAAATAAAATCTTGATGTTTTTAAACCCAGGCCAAATTATCGTCTTTTTAAATGCCTGCCTATTCTTTCCCCTCCCAGAACCGAACGTAACAGTGTCGCGTTGTACGGCTCTTACCAGTCTTTTAAGTTTACCGGAAAGCATTAATAGCCTAACCTTACCAGGTAATCTAGCTTAATTAATACCCGTGTTAGCTGTGAAACAACAAGTAGCCTGGATGAGGACTGGTAACTATAATTTAGCTTTGCTTTATCATGAAACAAACGGTTTTATTGAAAGACCTGGGTAAAAACCAGTTTTACAAAGAAATATGGGATTTGCAGGAAAGCTTGCTGCAGGAAAACGTGCAGTTAAAGTCGCAAACAAGGGAGTTGATTTCTGTTGCAGAAAAATCAGATAATTTTAATAGTGAGGCGAAACCACCAGCAAACACGAATAAACAGGCTAATAATCGGGCAGCTACTATAAACCACCTTCTGTTTGTCGAACATAACGCCGTTTATACTTTGGGTAAAAGCGGCGACATCAGCCATGTGCTGATCAGCGAGGAAGACAGGTTGCAAAAAGGCATCGATTTTTTTAAGATCAACAGGGGGGGAGATATTACTTTTCATGGGCCAGAGCAATTGGTGGGTTATCCTATACTCGATCTTGAACATTTCAAAACAGACCTGGGCTGGTATTTGAGAAATCTCGAAGAAGTCATTATTTTAACTATGAAGGAATATGGTTTGAAAGGGGACCGAAGCAAAGGCGAAACAGGCGTTTGGCTTGACCCCGACATTAAGGGCAGGGAGCGAAAGATTTGTGCAATGGGAATTCGTTGCAGCAGATGGATTACTATGCACGGCTTTGCATTTAACGTAAATACCGACCTCGATTACTTCAATTACATCGTGCCATGTGGCATCGAAAACAAGCAGGTTACTTCACTGGAAAAAGAATTAGGATCTCCGGTGCCCATGGAAGAAGTAAAAGAAAAAGTAAGAAAAAATTTTGAAAACGTTTTTGAAGTGGAAATTATTTAAAAACAGTTTACTTACAACTAGTTTCAAGGATGAACAAAACCAGGAAGTAATTGTTGTGACCTTGCTCCGACATGCGGCCCTATCGAGTAATTAGGGGTGGCATGCTTTAAGTATCAGATAGTAATTAACATTTATCATTATTCTATGCAGGTAAAACAATACCCTTTCTTTATTAAAAGCACGGTGGTTCTTTTTGGTCTTATATTATTAACCTATGCTTTGATAAACCTACGCGACATTCTCGTACCTATTGCCTTTGCTACCATTATAGCTATTCTACTGAACCCGCTTGTTAACAGGATAAGAAAGGCAGGTATTAAACACGCGCTTGCCATTGGAATTGCTATGTTGCTGACGATAATTGTTTTCTCAGCCTTACTTTATTTTCTTTCTTCTCAAATTGCCGGTTTCGGTGATAATCTTCCCCTTTTGAAAAGCAAGTTCAGTGGAATACTGCACGATTTGCAACAATGGGTACAGGGGAAGTTCGGAATTGCATTAACCAAACAGATGCAGTTAGTGAACGATGCTCTTAATAGTAGTAAGGGAATGCTGGGTCAAACAGTAGGAACAGCATTAGGTACACTGGCCGTAGTTTTTTTGCTTCCTGTTTATGTTTTTTTATTGCTGTTTTACAAAACCCTTATCCTAAATTTCCTGTACGAAGTGTTTGCAGAAGAAAACTCTAAACAGGTGGGCGAAATACTTGGCCAAACGAAAATGGCTATCCAAAGTTATATGGTCGGTTTGCTACTTGAAGCACTCATTGTAGCCACTTTAAATTCAACTGCATTATTAATTTTAGGTGTTGATTATGCCATTCTGCTTGGAGTTATCGGTGCAATTCTCAATATGATCCCATATTTAGGTGGCATTATCGCTATTGCTTTGCCAGTACTAATGGCCACAGTAACAAAAGATGGATATTCAACACAGCTAGGAATTATTATTGCTTATGCCATTATTCAGTTTATAGATAACAACATCCTCGTTCCACGTATTGTATCTTCTAAAGTTCAAATAAATGCATTAGTTTCTATCCTGGTAGTACTTCTGGGAGGAGCCTTGTGGGGTGTTGCAGGTATGTTCTTATCTATTCCTGCAATTGCTATTTTAAAGATCGTTTTTGACCGGGTGGAAGACCTGAAGCCATGGGGGAAATTATTAGGTGACGAAGTGCCTACACGGCATCGTGGGGAGTTTAAATGGCCACGCATGAAGAAGCCGTCAGTAGCAGAAAAAATAGTGGAGCACTAGTTTATGTAAGGCTATTTTAGCTTTTCCCGTTAGGAATACTGGTTATTAAGTTGCATTCAGCGGAATATCTTTCATTGGCTCATATTGACCGTGCGGTAGAGGCTTATGATAAATTCGTATGAAGTTAGCCGTAAAGCCCATTTGTTTTCCTATAAGAAATTCGTCAGCAAGCAGTTTCATTTTTACAAAATCTTGGCTGGTGAAACCGCACCATTTGCGCCCTAAAGTTAAGTGGGGATGATATATTTGGTTTCCCTGTTCCCTCAGATCAGGTTGTTCGAAAGGTTTTATAGCTTTGGTTACAACACCGTAAAGTTTTCCTAGTTGTTCGGCAACAACATCTATAAAAAGGACCCTGTTGCCGAAATATCCCGTTCCTGGTAATTCAATGTTAATAGGGGTGAAGGAGGAAGCAACTTCTTCAATGGCTTGCTCCCATTGTTCTTTATGGGCAACAGTAACGGGTGGCCGTAGCGTAATATGCGGCTCCAGCCGGTTGTCTCCGAATTGTTGTTGAATATTTAAAACAGTGTGATAAATATTTTCAGGAGGTACAATTCCAATAAAAAACTTCATAAGGCTTTTTAGTCTCCCATCAGAAAATTATGCCTAAAAGGTTTCACGCAATCACTTCCGAAGAAAAATAACAATTGATACTTATCAATAGGTCGAACGTAGATACACAAGTCGCGGTAAGTAACACAACCTGTCCCGTTACCACGAAGGATGTTGATAAAGTTGATCCAGCTTACAAACAGAACCAGTTTTGAATGTAAACTTTAAGATCTGGTGTTAAAAACGCTCCAAATTATTTGGTTACAACCGATTGTGACGGTTCGACTGTGCCGCTGACGCGTGTCGACAAGTTCAGGATAAAAACTGTTCCCTACAGTTCAATTGAAAATGAAAAGTTGAAACCTTCCGATGTATCGGAAGCAACGAGGATGCTATGAAAACTAATGCTGTACCATAAATCTTCCGCAACTTTTTTGTAAAAACAACCATCTCTTTCAGCGATGTCCGTGTTTTCTGTGCGCACACTTTACTCTATTTTTTCTTCAAAAACAACTCCGTGCTTCTCAAGCGCTTTTAATACCGGATTATAAATATTTGGTAAGATCGGGATATGTAGTCCCGTTGTAGTTATGGTGCCGTCGAGAATAAGTTTTGCAGCAATGCCCAGTGGCAAGCCTACCGTTTTAGCCATTGCGGTGTGCACATTATCTTCACCTTTAACGATAAGGCTGCTTTTTAAATTATTGGTCGAACCGGCTGTCTCGTATTCTATTTCGTGCAGCATTACCACCATGTCTTTATCGTTCTCCTGCAATTTTAAATTTTTCTCCAGGATGAACTGGAGCAATTGGGCCACCGACTGTGTACCCCTGTTTATCAACTCATCGCTGTCGAGACCTAAAAAGAAGAGCTGCTTGAGAATAAGACTTGCTTCGTGCATTTTAACTGCCAGGGTTGCTGAAGCTTTTCCTTTTACGTCATCCACTTCAACCGTATTTAATTCTCCATTTTCGTTTACCAGCATGATGCTTTCATCTGGTGCTTCGCCCTTAATATTCAATTCGTTCTCAGCTTCTATCAGTTGAACGAGGTTTTCCATCAAATCTTTGGCAACGGAGAGACGGGTGGAGAGCATTTCGTTTAACCAGTCGTTAAAACCATACCTGTCGAAATGAAGCTTGAAGAAATCTGCTATAGAAAGACCATTTGTATAATACTCGATTGTTTCATCGGTTAGCTTTAGATCTATGATATTTTTCCAGCCAAAGCAAAAATCGGGATGACGTAGGGTAGTACGTATAAATGTTTTTATATCTTCCAATTCATACAGGGGAAGGTAGCTGAGCGAATCACGGTTTGGATAGTATGCCAGCGACATTTCATCGTTTACTTTAACCACGTTTGTTGAAACAAACAGTTGCTCGTAAGCGACCTTCTTATCCTTGCCATTTTCCCTGAAAACTGCACCTGCTTTTCCGGCTGAAACAACGTTTTGCGGATTCCAGCTTATTTTATAATGCCACGGGTTATCGTCACACTCGGGAGCAACCAGGCCGCCACAGTGAGATTTAAAGGAGGTTATATTTCCCCCGATATTTTTTATACGATGAATAAGCTGCATAGCACTCATATGGTCTAGCCCGGGATCGAGGCCCATCTCGCAAAGGAACAGCAGGTTTTTACTTTCTATTTGCGGCTTGAGTGCCTGTATTTTTTCATCAATGTAAGAGGCAGTAAGAAGGTGCTTGCTAAACTTCAGGCAGTCTAATGCTACGGGATAATGAAGTGAAGGCGGCAGTAAAGAAATAACGACATCTGCTTTCTGTATCAATCCAGCTCTTTCCTCCTCGTCTTCTACGTCGGATTTTACAGCTTTTACCAAAGAATGAGCGCCGACTTTCGACTCTGCATTTTCCAAATTCCCGTCCGCGACAGTAACATAATAATGATTTGCAGACGCCAGCTCTTTCAGGTATTGAATAAGAACCGTTGCAGATTTACCGGCGCCGAATAACAGGATCTGTTTCATAAGATTTGAAGATACTTAATGAAAATGCAGATTGAAACATAAATTAAACAACTTTTTCTTAATCCGGTAACTATTCCCATTGTTGAGGAGATGTGATCCGGCGTTTTTACGGCTGCGAAATTATCTTTCTGTCCATACCTTTTTGTTGTTCCGCCAGAAAATGCTGTTAGAGCTTTTCATATAGTTATTAATTTTTCCCATAACTTCCTTACCGATAAGACGACGAAAAATTCCTACCGATATTTACACTAACGGGTCATTCATAATTTTTGCTTCCGGCTTTTTTCAAACGATTATTTTGCCTGGTGCAATCAGGATTTATTGTTAGTTTCCTGCTATTCTGGTTGAAAAAAACAGGCACTCAAAAACAGCAGGCTTTGCTGCCCGGGGTGGCCCAACGCATCGCCTTGATCTTAATTTGCCAAGCAGCAAGATCGCACTACCCATACTTCCTTCGTTTGTCATCCTTTTGCCATAACAGGAAGAAACAAAGACCGTGGAGTTATTCCTGATTATCCTTTTGTGCCCACATTGGTAAATCTTTAGCCGGAAAAGGTGGCTGGAGAAAATTCATTTTAAACATGATTAATACAAACAAGTAAACTTCATATGGGGATTTCCACGCTGCTTGGGTCAATCTTAGCTACGTGGTGGTGTTGTTTAGCAATAAAAACTGACCAATGTCATAACCTGCGGTAACTTCAGGCATAAGAATCACAAAGGCGGGAAAGTAGTTTTGAAAAAAAAGCTATGGAAACTATTCTTATCGCCACCGATTTTTCAGCTGCGGCACGTACCGCAACTCTCTATGGATTTAAACTTGCAAAGTCTATTCATGCGAAAGTTGTTTTGTTTACTGCATACCAGGCACCTGCAGTTTATCCCGATGGATCTGTTTTTATCTCGCCCGATGATAACGAGCGGATGTATTTTAAAAAGTTATTGGAAGAGGCGGAAGCCCTAGATCCGTTAAGAACTGTAGCGCTTGAAACAGAATGCTACAACGGGCCCATCACCGATTCTATACTTGCCGTTGCGGAAGAAAAAAACGCAGCCTACATTATTGTTGGAATGAAAGGAAGCGGAAGAGAAATGAGGAAATTTTTTGGTAGTACAGTTACCTATTTATGTAAAAAATCTTTCATCCCGGTAATCGTTGTGCCTGAAGAAGCAGCATTTTCTATTCCAAAAACCATTGCACTCGCAAGCGATATCAACGAAGATTCTGATATTCATATCCTTAAGCCGTTTAAAAAACTCGCACTAAATTTCAATTCCAGGGTGTTTATTGTCAAGGTTATTAAAAAGTCGATGGACCAGGCAGTTGAAAGACTTGTGCGGCCTGAAAGGCTGAAAGATTTTCTCTCATTTGTAAATTACACTTTCGAGTATCTTGAGGGAGATAACGTAGCAAAAGCAATGAATACTTTTGTAAAGCAACATGCAGTAGATATGGTCGCAGTTATTCCGCATGAACACACGTTAATAGAAAGGCTTTTTACCAGAAGTGTAACGAAAGATCTGGTATTTCATTCTCACGTGCCCTTACTTATTATTCCATCTATTATCAGCGAAAGTACAAATGCCGAGAATAAATTGATTAGTACGAACGCGGTGTATGCAGTTTAAGAAATGCTGCTATAAAAACAAACAGATGAACCGCTCCGACCTGTCGGAAGCAACGGCTGTTGCACTAAGAGGTAGTGTTGACTACCAAAACATTCTTTCATTCTTAACCGTGTTCACCAACTATTTTAAGGAACAATACACTTCCCGTTTTGCAATTGACTTTTTTGCTCGCTGGTTAACCGCTAATTTTTTGATTTCAAAAGCTTTATACAGAAAGTACAGGAATTTACTGTAGTTTTTCTGAAATCTAAACGGCAAATAATGGCAGAAACCAGGGAGGAGTTAGCATCAAGGTACATTAGCAATACCGAACAATTTGAAGCCCTTTTTAACTATGCAACGATTGGAATTGTAGTAACAAACCATGAAGGGAAAATAATAAATTTCAATAAGTTTGCTGAGCACCAGTTTGGATATAGCAAGGAAGAACTGATCGGCGAGACTGTGGATACACTTCTGCCCCAGGCGGTGCAGGCAAGGCATGTAAAATACCGCGAACAATATTATCAAAGCCCGGAGGTAAGAGAGATGGGCCATGGGCGAGACCTTTTTGCCCTGAATAAGAGCGGAAATACTTTCCCTGTTGAAGTCAGCCTCAGTCATTATTCCATTAACGGTGAAACTTTCGTAATTGCTTTTGTTATCGACATTACGGTTCGAAAAAAGCAGGAGGGTGTTGTGCTTGAACAAAAGCAGGAACTGGAAATGGTTACAACCGAAATAAAAAAAATGAACAGTGAACTTGAACAGACAGTAGGGGACCGTACCAAAATGCTGCGCGAAGCATTGGTTGAACTCGAAAGGTCGAAAGAGGAACTGAACGAGGCTTTTGAAACGGAGAAAGAATTAAGCGAGCTAAAATCGAGGTTTGTTACGATGGCATCGCACGAATTCAGGACTCCTTTGAGCACTATTCTTACATCCGCCTATCTTTTAGATAAATACAACGAGCTTAGTCCCGATCCCAAGATTGACAAACACATTCAGAGGATCAAGGGTGCGGTTAGCGGAATGAAAGGAATACTGGAAGATTTCCTTTCGCTTGGTAAGCTGGAAGAGGGGCACGTGCAAACAAATATAAAAATGGTTACACGCGCAATTATTGACAGCTTATTTAAGAATTTAATGCAGGAGATGGATGCTCTATTAAAAAACGGGCAGCATATTGTTTATACAAATTCGGTTGTTACAATAGTTTGTCTGGATACTAATTTAGTTACCAATATTTTGATAAACCTCATTTCAAATGCAATTAAATTTTCCCCCGAAAACGGCATTATCAGAGTCACTTCTTTTGTTGATGACAATCATTTTATAATTACTGTTCAGGATAATGGCATTGGGATTTCGGAGGAAGACCAGCAACATTTGTTTGAACGCTTCTTTCGCGCAAAAAATGCAGTCAATATACAGGGCACTGGCCTGGGCCTGCACATTGTGACTAAATACCTTGAACTAATGAACGGAAGAATAGAAATGACCAGTAAATTAGATGAAGGTTCTACATTCACCATTTACATTCCCCAGCCCATTGCGGCAGCACAAAAAGACTTATGAAAAAGATTTTAATAATTGAAGACAATGTAGAAGTTCGCGAAAACACAGCAGAAATAATTGAACTGTCAAACTACAAGGTAATTACTGCAGAAAATGGTAAAATAGGGGTGGAGCTTGCTTTAAAAGAACTACCCGACCTGGTAGTTTGCGACATAATGATGCCGGTACTTGACGGTTACGGCGTTTACCACCTGCTGAGCAAACACAAGGAAACAGCTTCCATTCCTTTTATTTTCCTGACTGCTAAGTCTGAGAAAGCCGATTTCAGAAGGGGAATGGAGATGGGCGCAGATGATTACATTACCAAGCCCTTCGACGGAATAGAATTATTGAATGCTATCGAAACAAGGTTAAAAAAAAGTGAGTTAATAAAACAACAGTACACAGGACCCGAAGCGTTAAATGAATTTATGGCCCATGCGCAACAAACCGGCAAAGTGCAGCTGACCAGCGACGAAAGGGAAGTGTATACGTACAATAAAAAGCATATTTTATACAAAGAAGGCCAGCGCCCAAGAGTGGTATACCACGTTGTTGATGGCAAGGTAAAAGTTTCGAAAGCAAACCAGGATGGCAAAGAATTCATCACCAACATCTACGGTCCGGGCGACTTTTTTGGATATACCTCCATTTTGGAAGATGAAAATTATAAAGATGAAGCGCAGGTTTTGGAAGAAACCACTTTAATGCATATCCCAAAGGAAGATTTTCTGCAGCTTGTGTCAAACGATATGCAGATTGCCCAAAGTTTTATCAAGATCATTACCCAGAACATCGTCGAAAAAGAGGAAAGCCTGCTCAACCTCGCTTATAATTCCCTGCGTAAAAAAGTCGCATATGGCCTTATCCAGTTGTACGACAAGTATAAATTAAATGAAGAGCCAAAGCCGGTGTTAAACTTATCAAGGGAGCACATGGCCCAGTCCATAGGCATTGCAACCGAGTCGCTAATAAGAACTTTAGGCGACTTTAAAGATGAAAAGCTGATAGAGATTCAAACTGGAAAAGTGGTTGTTCTTGACGAGAAGAAATTGCGGAATTTACCATATTAGTCTTTTTTGGTACCATCTTTAGCATTTTAATTGATCATCGTTGCGTCGCAATCCGTTCATCTGCAAACCATTGTGCTGCTTTTTTTGCACTTTTGCCTGATTTTTAATCCTTAACTATTTATCCTACACTTTTGTTAACAAAATTTCCTGAACTTTACATTATGGAAAAGTTTCAGAATTTTGAAGAATGGTGCAGGGTTAATCACCTGTTGAACTGGCGCGAAAACTCGCTTATGATGAATTCAATCGATAGAATTTTGATGGTTCCAAACTTCGAGAAGATATCGTCAGTATCTATTTTAAACCAACTACTTGGAGCGTTAAGAAACAACGTTTCTTTTGGATCAAAAGCTAAAACTGAACAGGCTAAAGAAATAAAAGTCTTTAAATTATATATCCAGTTTAAAGAAGAAGAAAAGGCAAAAGAAGCACCTGTAACTGAAGAAAAGGTAAACGAGGCTTCAGTAAGCGAGTAAAAACGTTTACTATTTTGTAGGTAGAGTAGGGTCCCCCTTTTATTTAAATAATTTTACCGCAGTTCATTAGTTTGGCGGAATAGAATTTCTGCGGCCAAAGAGAGCGGGCTATACCAGCGACGGTGTTGAAACATCCTATTCTGCCGATTACATACAGGAAATTGAAAAGGGAGAAGCTATCAAATGCTTCTCCCTTTTCAATTTTATAGCCTACCCGAGCTTTGTTTGAAACCTGAAATACCGTCGCTTATTCAAATACTTCAACAACTCAATCAATATAACGCAGGCAAAAGTAACAACCAGGATAACTCCAATAATCCCTCCATCTAAAGAAGTTGTTTTAAATATCGTTTGTAAAAACGGTACGTAAACGAGTGGTAGTTGAAGTATAACCGTAAGGATAATTGCCCCCCACATCCCACGGTTTTCTAATAAACCGGTTGAAAACATACGAATGGTAAACGGAACGCACCGACAATGCATTACCTAATTGTACAAAACACAAAGTTGTAAATACTGCCGTTTGCTGCGTTCTTACAGTGTAACCCTGCTTTGCCGTATACCATTGCGATAAAAATAGCTGCGACAGCCATTAATGTTCCTGTAAGTAATATCCTGGGGATTAATCCACCTGCAAACAAATTTTCTTTAGGCAGTCGGGGAGGCCGGTTCATGATATCTTTCTCCGCAGGTTCTGCTACAAGCGCAAGTCCTGGTAAACCGTCCGTTACCAAATTGATCCACAGAATATGAATAGGAAGCAACGGAATGGCTAAGCCAAAGAGAGGCGCGAAGAAAATAGTAAGGATTTCGCCGAGGTTGCACGAAAGCACATACAGAATAAATTTGCGGCCACTTTCACTTTGCCTGCCGGTTTGTTCGAGGTGTTCCGAAGGGCACCTCGTACTTAAGGATAAATGTTGTTCTTTGAACAACTGGCTTTGGAAAAGCATGTTCTCATAAATTCTTCTGCCTTCCCGTACTGCTTTAACAATGGTCGCAAAACTATCGTCTAACAAAATCATGTCCAACGCTTCTTTCGATACATCCGTTCCGGTTATTCCCATAGCTATGCCGATATCTGCCTGTTTCAGCGAGGGTGCATCATTCACCCCATCTCCTGTCATGGCTACAGATTCACCATTTGTTTGTAAAGCCTTTACAATGTTTAATTTCTGCCCGGGTGATACACGGGCATATACGGAGATGTTTTTAATGTTGCGGACAAATTCTTCTTCTGTCATCTTATCAACATCGGCACCACTTGTTACTCTGCCTGATTCTTGTTCGATCATTCCGAGGCGCTCGGCAATTGCAGTAGCGGTAAGAGGCTGGTCGCCTGTTATCATCACCGGTTTTATGCCTGCTGTTTTACATTCCGGATTGCGTCAATTACCTCTTCTCTTGGCGGATCCATTGCCGTCATTCCAAGAAAATCGAGGTCTTTTTCTAAAGCTTCATTTATTTTTCCAGGTTTCTGATCAAAGATTTTATATCTGAAGAACAAAACGCGCAGGCCGTCTGCTGCCCATTCCCGGTTCATGAAGCTGGTAAAATACTTTCATTAATATTCGGATATCTTTAAATGTAGTCAGTATTTAGTCAACTGTTCAGAAGCACTGTTGTTATTGACTGGAAGACATTGTGATTACAGGAGCGAGGGGAATGGGATAATACGATCGGATCGATTCAGGAGACTTCATTTGTATTAGCCCTGCGTAAGTAAACATAAGCTTTTTTCTATAGCTTCTACAGAATGGGGAATATTAACAGGAATGTCAATCTCGTCAAATGTATCGAGTACTGTTTCCTTTTCGTGTTGTTTATAAAGAACCTTTCCGGATATTACTGTAAGTTTTGATGGCAGGTGTGCCTGGTGCTCTTTGAGCTTCATGCCCTGTTTAAAACCTATAACCAGCACCTTAAAATTGTCTCCTTTGTGCAAAGCCTTTGCTACCGGGTTATTTGCTGTTTCAAGCTGTTTATTCACTTCTTTTATTGTCATTGTTACTGGCATTTGAAAATTGATATTGGGGAATTATTCTTTAATTACACTATACAAACTTAGCCGCTATTATTATGAAGCAGCGGCCATCTCTGTACTTATAAATTCTCCTGCGTTATTCTGGCTTTCCAGGGTCCAGCTGTCGGTAAGCGAGATGACATTCCAAACATTTCCTGATTTCCTGAATACCTGCATCGATAATCCTAAGAACTCGGTGCAATCCTTTTCTACTTCCGCAACAGTTCTATATTCCGCTACATTTAGTTGTATAGGAGTAGGTAAGTGCGTTATTTTGCTCATACTGCTTTCAGGGCTTACCATATGTTTTTTTAAAGAAAAAACGCCTTTAGGGTTAGTTGAAAACTCGATTTTCAGGAAAGGATAATGTGAATTAAAAGCTTTTTGGATGTCCCTGACAACACTATAGCCACTTATTATTAATTCCTTACTCACTGGTTTCATAATATTTTTAATTTAATTGTCATTTTTGGAAAAAGAAAAAATACATATTATTAATACAAAACTATTACGGTGTAGAACCTCAAAAAAGCGTTTAGGTCAACTGTAAATATGATTATCGTCACTAAAAGTTGCTGCCATTGCTGATGGAGACTCGTAAGAAATTTTTGGAGGCGCACAGTCGAACAATTGTTTTGCATTGTTGTCAGAATAGATCCCTTTGTGATGTCACGCCGTTCCGAACGGCTTTACCCGGGCGGGCACTTCTACAACAAGCTCTTGTTCGTTATCGCAAGCACAGCATCCCCTGCCCCAGTTGAACTGCTTATCACTTTGGAGCCCATTCGTTTTATTTTTTATCAACCTGATTATCTGCCGTGGATTTCCTGATTGTTTCCCCACCGGCTCTCCCCGCAGTGCCGCAATTGATTCTTCAGTACAAGAGTGCGACGCAACGATGATGCTATAAAAAACTGGCGCTGGTATCATAAGTATCATCTTTCCTACTGCTGATCCGTGACAAATTTTTTCTAAGAAACCTGACTATAGTCATATTTCTAAAAGCTCATCATCAGTGTTTCGCTGTTACATCTTAAATAATTTTGGCTTTTAAATATAAACTGTAATAGCCCAGATTGAATGAAGCCACATACTATTTATCACCAAACCGCCTGCTTCCATTGCGGGGAAGACTGCGGTAAACACCCGATCATTAGCCAGGACAAGCAATTTTGCTGCGAGGGATGCAAAATGGTGTTCGAGATTTTGAACCAGGGAGGGTTGTGTGATTATTATGCCATTTCAAAAAATCCCGGCAGCAGCAGGAAGATAGAAGTAAGGAAAGACAAGTTTGCTTTTTTGGATGATGATAAAATCAGGCAGTCACTCATCTCTTATACCGATGAAACACAAACACACGTTTCGTTTTACCTTCCCCAAATGCATTGCAGTAGTTGTTTATGGCTCCTTGAAAACCTGCATAGGCTGAATGAGCAGGTGATTGGCAGCAAAGTAAACTTCACAAAAAAAGAAGCCGATATTATTTTTAATCATCAACAAGTCTCTTTGCGAGAGGTTGCAGAATTACTGACTAGTATCGGTTATGAGCCTTACATTAGCTTCAACGACATGAAGCAGGCAATGCCCGGCCTTAATAAATCAAAAATTTATAAGCTGGGAGTTGCCGGTTTTTGTTTTGCAAACATTATGCTGCTCAGCTTTCCTGAATATTTAGGTATCGATGTAAAGGAACAAAACCTGGTAAGCCTTTTTCGATATTTGAACCTCATATTAAGTCTTCCTGTTTTCCTTTTCAGTGCTTCTGAATTTTATGTAAGTGCGTGGAAAAGCCTGAAACGCAAGTTTTTAAATATCGATGCTCCTATAGTTTTGGCTGTCTTTGTAACTTTTGGAAGAAGCGTGTACGAAGTATTTTCCGCAACAGGCGGAGGATATTTTGATAGTATGTCTGGCATTGTATTCTTTATGCTGATAGGTCGGGTCTTGCAAGACAAAACTTACCAGCAGTTGAGCTTCGACCGCGATTATACCTCTTATTTCCCAATAGCAGTTACACGGGTGAATAAGGAAAACGAAGAAACCGTTGCCTTACCTGATATAAAACTAAACAACACTTTATTAATACACAACCAGGAGTTGATACCTGCGGATGGAATTTTAACCAGGGGCAGTGCATTAATAGATTACAGTTTTGTTACAGGTGAAAGTTTACCTGTTGCCAAAGAAATGGGAGAAATAGTTTATGCAGGAGGCAAACAAACAGGAAGCAACATTGAAATGCTGGTTATTAAAGAAGTTGCACAAAGTTATCTTACAAAGCTTTGGAACCGGGATGAACTGAAGCAGGATAAAAATGATAACAAGCAGTCTTTTGTTCACCTCACAAGCAGGTATTTTACCTGGGGCGTTTTTGCCATTGCGGCTATAACGTCACTTTACTGGTCTTATTATGATGCTTCAAAAATCTGGACCAGCGTTACTGCTGTATTGATCATTGCTTGTCCGTGTGCTTTGCTGTTGAGCAATACTTTTACAAATGGGAACGTATTACGATTACTAAGCAGTAATAAATTTTACCTCCGTAATGCACAAACTATTGAAGAAATAGCCAATGCAGATCATATCGTATTTGATAAAACAGGCACTTTAACAACGGGAACGTACCAGGATATTGAATATGAAGGCCAGCCATTAACCAACCTTCAGAAGAAAAAGATCGCTTTGCTTGCTTCTCACTCAACCCACCCAATGAGTAAAGCGGTAGCTTTATTTTTGGGGAAAAAATTAATTTCAAAAATTACCGGTTATACAGAGGAGCCGGGAAAGGGAATTGAAGGAATAGTAGGAGATGACCTTATAACCATCGGCTCAAAAAAGTTTGTGGTAGGGACTGAAGAAATGGCAGAAGAAACGGCGGTTTACGTTGGTATTGAAGAGAAATTTTTAGGCAAGTTTATATTTAAAAATCATTACCGGGAGAACATTTTGCCTTTGATCTCGCAATTGAAAAAGAGATATCCGCTTTCAGTTCTGAGCGGTGATAATGCAGGCGAAAAAGACTTTCTAAAAAATATAATAGGTGACAAAGCACACATCCTGTTTCACCAAAACCCTTCCGATAAACTGGATGTGATCAAACAAATGCAGGACCAAGGCAAAAAAGTGATCATGGTGGGTGATGGTTTAAATGACGCGGGAGCGCTGAAACAGGCAAATGTTGGAATTGCAGTAAGTGATAATGCCAACAATTTCACTCCTGCAAGCGATGCAATTATTGAAGCAGATCAATTACCAATGCTGTATAAGTTTATTAAACTTTGTAAGATTAATAAACGGGTCGTCATTGCAAGTTTCATTATTTCAATTATCTACAACCTGGTTGGTATCTACTTTTCGGTTCAGGGAAATTTATCGCCTATGATTGCTGCTATTTTGATGCCTGCAAGCAGCTTAAGTATTTTATTAATAACCTTTGGAACGAGTAACCTGGCCGCCTGGAAGATGGGGTTGAAGTAGGATACTTGTTCCTTTATTATAGATTTTGTTTTCCTCCAACGATCTGTAAGTCCTTAAAATTTCTTCAAATACGTGTCTTCCAGTATCAGGTTCATTTGCTAGCTCTCGAAATTCTTCGAGGTCTTCTTCTGATCAACCATCTGTGATGTCCTTACTTATTTGTAAGAAGTGCATTACCTTAAATACTTTTAAATTTAGGGTCAAAACTTAGAAGCTGACTACTTCCAGTTCTGCCCCTTTGTTTACGGCTTCTTCAGAAAGCCTTTCAATTTTTTACTTGTCTCAATTGAAAAGTATGCTGGTCCGCAATTGTCACAAATATCTGCTTCAACATCCTTGTAAATCAAAAATGCCCCGTTCTTTTCTAATGTAAAACTCGTTTTTCCTTTGCGTGTTTTTCCCGTTTTACAAATTACCCAGTCCATGAAAATAAATTTTAGATTTAAAAGATATATCGATAACCTATCGACTTGGCTGATAACAGGTTATCATAATGCAATTGTCATTAACGGTATTTTTTGCAATAACAACTTGTAGGGGCCCTTGTTAACAAACTACAGCAATAAACAACCTGCATACGGTTTATCAGAAGGATAATCTGCAGTTATCTCACCCTCTTTACCAACCTCTAAAACATCATCAACTGAAATCCCTCTTTGTATCATTGCTTTTAATGCATGCCTGCTAATTGAAAAGTTTTGACAAGAAAGATTGCCCTTCATTTCTTCAAGTTACCTGAAAATATGGATAAATCAACTGCGAAACCTGACCACAATCATACACCCGCTTGAGTAACATCAAAGATTACCCCTTGTTCTTCTTCTACTTTTGAATCCTGATTACAACAACGATGAGCGTAATAATTATCTTAATAATAGCAAGCATAACCGTAGCATCTATTTTCCTGGTTGCCTTTTTATGGAGTGTAAAAAAAGGGCAATTCGACGATGAAATTAGTCCGCCGGTTAGAATATTGTTCGACGACGCTCCGAAACCAAAAAAACAATAATAAACATTTGACTACATGCCAGACCATTCCCTTACAACAGAATTTGAAGAACTACCGAAGCCGCTGCAAAAAAAGATACCTGTTCAGGTGGACCGGTTCTATTACGACAACAACATTGTAAAGATGTTTACTTATGCTACCATTATTTGGGGAGTTGTAGGTATGCTTGCCGGTTTGCTTGCTTCCATCCAGCTTTTCTACCCCGGGGCGAATTTCGACCTTGCACCTACAACCTTTGGAAGGGTACGGCCGGTACATACCAATGCCGTAATTTTTGCTTTTGTAGGCAACGGCATTTTCATGGGTGTTTACTACTCTCTGCAGCGTTTGTGCAAAGCAAGAATGTATAGCGACAAACTTAGCAAATTCCACTTCTGGGGATGGCAGTTAATAATCGTTGCCGCAGCAATAACCTTGTTGGCAGGCTATACAACAGGTAAAGAATATGCTGAGTTGGAATGGCCTATTGACATTGCCATTACTATTGTCTGGGTTGTTTTTGGGTACAACATGTTTGCGACCATTATAAAACGCCGCGAAAGTCATTTATACGTCGCTATCTGGTTCTACATTGCTACCTGGGTTACTGTTGCCATGTTGCATATTGTAAACTCTTTCGAAATTCCGTTTACACTTCTCAAGAGCTATAGCTGGTATGCCGGCGTTCAGGATGCTTTGGTTCAGTGGTGGTACGGGCACAATGCCGTTGCATTCTTCCTTACAACACCTTACCTCGGCATGATGTATTACTTCCTGCCTAAAGCTGCTAACAGGCCTGTGTATAGTTATCGCTTGTCTATTATTCACTTCTGGGCGTTAATATTCATTTATATCTGGGCCGGTCCTCACCACTTGTTATATACTGCTTTGCCCGATTGGGCGCAAAGCCTCGGTGTTGTATTTAGCGTTATGCTTATTGCACCCAGCTGGGGTGGAATGCTGAACGGTTTGTTCACCTTAAGAGGTGCATGGGATAAAGTAAGGGAAGATCCTATTTTAAAATTCCTGGTAGTAGCGGTAACGTGTTATGGTATGGCAACTTTTGAAGGTCCTTTATTAAGCCTGAAAAACGTAAATGCAGTTGCGCACTATACCGACTGGATCGTTGCTCACGTACATGTTGGCGCTTTAGGCTGGAACGGCTTCTTAACATTTGGTGTTATTTACTGGATCATTCCAAAAATATTCAGTACTAAACTATACTCTAAGAAACTTGCAAATACACACTTCTGGATCGGTACTATAGGTATTGTTCTCTATGCTGTTCCTTTATACTGGGCAGGTTTTACACAAAGCATGATGTGGAGAACATTCACAGAAGAAGGACAACTTAAGTTCCAGTTTTTAGAAACGGTTACCAATATTTTGCCGATGTACATAATGCGTAGCCTTGGTGGCACACTTTACCTTGCCGGCGTGTTTGTAATGGTTTATAATATTTACAAAACTGTTGCTGCAGGAAGCCTTGTTGCCAATGAAGCTGCCGAAGCTGCCCCGCTTCCTAAAGTAATTGAAACCCACGGAAAGCAGCACTGGCACCGGTGGATTGAAAGACGACCAGTACAAATGCTGGTATTTAGCCTGGTGGCAGTTGCAATAGGAGGTATTCTGGAGATCGTTCCAACGTTCCTGATAAAGAGTAATATCCCTACTATCACCGCCGTTAAGCCCTATACTCCGCTTGAGTTACAGGGGCGCGACATCTATGTTCGTGAAGGTTGTTACACCTGTCACTCCCAAATGATCCGTCCTTTCAGAGATGAGGTTGCCCGGTATGGTGAGTATAGCAAAGCAGGTGAATTTGTTTACGACCATCCCTTCCAGTGGGGTAGTAAAAGAACCGGACCTGATCTTGCACGCATTGGCGGAAAGTACCCTGATAGCTGGCACTACAACCACATGTTAGATCCGCGTATTATGTCGCCTGGTTCTATTATGCCTTCTTACCCCTGGTTACTAGATGATAAAGTTGATACCACAATCACAGGTGCTAAAATAAGAGCTATGCAAACGCTCGGTGTTCCTTATCCTGCAGGTTATGATAAAGTAGCCAATGCAGATCTGGTAGCACAAGGAAATAAGATAAAAGCAAGCCTGAAAAAAGATAAACTCGAAGCTTCAGCCACAAGTGAGATAGTAGCAATGATTGCTTACCTGCAGCGTGTAGGAACCGATATTAAAGCAGAGTCGAAACAACCAACTGCTTCTGTAAAATAATAAGGAGCAAGGTGTATATGACTTTTTTGGTAGTCGGCTACATAGCTTTTTTATACATCCGTTGCGTCGCACTCTTGTACTGGCAAATCTTTACGCTGCTTTTCTTTTTGAACCACTGCGTCACGAAGAAGACGCAGTACAGTGTGTTACACAACAAAGCTCAATTAATAACAGATTGTTCGCTAACAATAATAATAATTAAATAAACACAAATCTCCGGAACGGGAGCGGCTTTTAAAGTCCTCCCGTGAGGGAGGACTTTAGGAGGGTTTTTATGAAATTTATAAACTATTTAGAAAAAATAACCGGGGTAGATGTATATGCAATGACCTCTTTCCTCATCTTCTTTACCTTTTTTGTGATTATGACTTTATGGGCTTTGGGTGCTGATAAAGGCCTCATTAAGAAATTGAGCAATATTCCTTTAGACGAAGGAATCAATAATTAACTGTCAATATTTATAATAATGAAATCCTTAGGTAGAAAACAACGATTAAAAAGTATGGCATTACTGGGCCTTTGTGCAACAGTTTCAACTGCCAATGTATTCGCTGCAGATGCTCCGCAATCTTCCGCACCGGCTAATGGCGTAACTATGATATTGATAACAGTTGCATGCGTTTTAATGCTGGTAATAGGCATGTTAGGATCGGTTTTAATCGGCGCAGCACAATATTATTTAGACCGGTTGAAAGAGCGGACAAAAGCTTCAACTTCAGCAGCGAAGGCAGTTATGATTGCCGGTTTATGCCTTATTACACCTGTAGCTTTTGCAGGTGAAGGTACCACCGACGAAAAGACAACACTGGAAGTAGTAAGCACTACTATTGGTGGCATGTCGAAAGGTTCTTTCTACCTGCTAACCGGTGTAATAGCACTTGAAGTAATCATCATGCTGGGAATGTTATATTTCGTACAACAACTGATTGCGAAAGAAAAAGCAGAAGTGGCCGTTGAACTGCGGGCAGCAAAAGAACCGGCATGGAAAAAATGGTGGGCTAAAATGAACAGTTTTCGGCCCGTTCACGAAGAAAAGGCGTTGGCACTTGATCATAATTATGATGGCATTGTCGAATTGGATAACAACCTGCCGCCATGGTGGCTGTACGGCTTTTATGCATGTATCCTATTTAGCTTTATCTATATCTATAGGTTTCACGTTTCTCATTCTGCGCCTTCAACCATACAGGAGTACGAGATAGCTGTTGCAGATGCAGAAAAAGAAAAAGCAGAATATTTAAAGAGTTCTGCTAATAAGGTAGATGAGACTACAGTAACATTATTAACAGACGCAACAGATTTGGGTGAAGGTAAAAAGCTTTTCGGCTCATCTTGTGCGCCTTGTCACGGAGCCGAAGGACAGGGAGTTGTGGGACCAAACTTAACAGATGATTACTGGCTTTATAAAGGATCAGTAAAAGATGTTTTTAAAACGATTAAATATGGTATTCCTGAAAAAGGAATGAAGTCGTGGAAAGACGATTTCAGCCCCGTTCAGCTTGCGCAAATAACCAGTTATATAAAATCACTTCAGGGTACTAAACCTGCCAATGCAAAAGAGCCGCAAGGTGAATTATTTAAAGACGAAGCAACAGCTACAACCGGTTCAATAAACACTGCCGACAGAAAGCTGGCAATAAGGTAAAAGATGATAACAGCAACAAAGAAGATACAACAAAAAAGTACAGAAAGCTTTCGTGACCATATTGCTACTGTTGACGAAAAAGGTAAGCGTAACTGGATTTATGCACAGAAGCCAAAAGGTAAGTTTTATAAGATCCGCACGTACCTCAGCTTGTTTTATTTCCTTGCATTCTTTGGTTTGCCGTTCGTCCAGGTAAACGGGCGCCCATTGTTTCTTTTTAATGTTACAGAAGCTAAATTTATTTTGTTTGGTAAACTATTCTGGCCACAGGATTTTTTTATTCTCGGGCTCGGAATGATAACGTTCATCTTTTTTATCATCCTGTTTACGGCAGCTTTCGGAAGGTTGTTTTGTGGCTGGGCCTGCCCGCAAACTAACTTCATGGAAATGATGTTTCGTAAAGTAGAGTATTGGATTGAAGGAGATGCAGCACATCAAAAAATGCTGGCTAATGCACCATGGAACAGTAAAAAGATACTAAAGAAAACAACAAAGCACCTCGCATTTTACCTGCTTTCATTCATCATTGCCAATTTTTTTCTTTCTTACATCATCGGCGTAAAGGAGCTTGAAAAAATTATTACAGAACCTTTAACTGCCCATATTGGCGGCTTTGCTTCTTTACTGGTTTTTAGTGGTGTTTTTTATGGCGTATATGCCTTTTTCCGCGAGCAGGTTTGTACGGTTGTTTGTCCTTATGGCCGCTTGCAAGGAGTGTTGCTTGATAAGAACTCAATGGTTGTTGCCTATGATTACAAAAGAGGCGAACCAAGGGGATTAGGGAAAAAAAATACAGATAATGTTTTCGGCGATTGTATTGATTGTTTTGCCTGTGTAAAAGTTTGTCCAACTGGTATTGATATTCGCGATGGCGTTCAAATGGAATGTGTTGGTTGTACCGCCTGTATTGATGCATGCGACAACATCATGGATAAAATAGGCAAGCCGCAGGGTTTAATCCGCTATGCAAGCGAAAACAGTATCGAAAAAGGAGAGCCTTTGAAGTACACTTCGAGAATGAAAATGTATACAGGTTTGTGTACGCTTGTTGTAGTTATTTTGTCTGTCATTTTGTTTACCAGAAAAGATATTGATGCCACAATTATGCGAACACCCGGCATCCTGTTCCAGGAAAGAGGAACCGACAGTGTATCTAACTTGTATAATATTAAACTGGCAAATAAAACACTAAGCCAAATCCCCTTAACTATAAAACTGGAAGATGCAAAAGGTAAGGTTGAAATAATTGGGAAGCCGTTTATCGATGTTGCAAAAGAAGGGCAGGGGAGTGGTTCTTTCTTCATTGTATTACCGAGGAAAGATATCCATGACAGGAAGAGCGAATTAAAGCTGGGCTTGTATGAAGGCGAGAAGCAAATTGAAGTTGTGAAAACGAATTTTTTAGGGCCCGTAGGACATTAGAATTAACAACAGCAATTATTTTTTAAACCCAATTCTCTCTCTTTTTTCAAAATTCTCTTCTTTTTGTTTTTGGTGAACGAGATAGTTCAACGCTTCATAAATATCTACAAACTGCTTGTTTGTCTGTTGTTCCAGTTCAGCTAATTTTTGAGCTAACTCTTTATAATGCAGGGCGATCTTTCGCAAGGCAATAAATGCCCGCACAATAGCGACGTTCATTTTTACGGCCTTTTCACTTCTTAATACACTTGCTAACATTGTTATACCGTGTTCTGTGAAAGCATATGGTAGGTAAAGGCCGCCGCGATGTTTGCGTGAACTCATCACAGATTGTGATGAGTTCAAATTATTGTTTGACGCGGTGATTATTTCCATCTTTGTCTTTTCCCATTCTTCCTTTGAAAGGCGAAACATAAAATCTTCAGGAAATCGTTCGGCATTTCTTTTAACTGCCTGGTTAAGTGTTCTTGTTTCGACTTCATATAGTTCTGCAAGATCAAAATCAAGCATTACCTTCTGTTCTCTTACTTCAAATATTTTTTGTTGTATGATTACTGCATCCATATGTCCTTCGGTTGCTTTTTCTTGTTAAGGTAATTCAATCGTGGTCACTCTCGAAATCGTAATTCTCCGCATACAGCCTTCGTCTGTGGCAAAAATACTGACCAATCTCATGTTTTCACCTGACCACCGTTCAGTTCTTCGTTTTTTACTATCTATAGTTTTGTAAAAATATAAATACCGACATGACCTGGGGAAATAAATTAATCATAGTATTCATCCTGTTCGCAGTACTTATGAGTACGTTGGTATACAACTGCATGAACCAGAATTTTGAACTGGTCTCAAAAGACTATTACAATGACGAGTTGCGTTACCAGGATAAAATAGATGGTGTGAACAATGCGAACAAGCTCACCACGGTTCAAATAGGCCAAACAGGAGAAGAAGTCTCCGTCCAATTACCAAAAGAGTTGAACGGCCTGGCAACCAGCGGACAACTGTGGTTTTATTGTGTCACCAACGCATCGAACGACCGTAAGATACCGGTAGTGGTTAATGAAGACGGGAAGATGTTGATAGACAAACGAAAGCTTGCAAAAACAAATTACCAGTTAAAGCTGAACTGGCAAACGGGCAACGATAAATTTTATAACGAACAAAGCCTGCTAGTAAAATAATGAGCTGGCAAATTTTCATAACCGCTTTCAGTCTTGGGTTACTAAGCAGCTTTCATTGCGTAGGAATGTGCGGAGCAATAGCATTTTCACTACCTACCCAGTCTCTTTCACCTGCTAAAAAAATTGCCGGTATTTTGTTATACAATACTGGTCGAATACTTACTTACGCTTTTTTTGGAATGTTATTTGGAATAGCAGGCAGGCAAATATATGTGGGCGGATTGCAGCAATGGTTTTCAATAATAGCAGGTGCCTCAATCCTGGTAATTGTAATCCAATCTTATGTAGGATCGCCAGTCTTTCATTTACCTGGCTTTAAACAAGTTAACTTGTTTGTTCAAAAATTAATTGGTAGGTTTCTTCTAAAGCCTTCCTTCGCAAGTATTTTCCTACTCGGCATGGCAAACGGGCTTTTGCCTTGCGGCCTCGTTTATTTAGCCATTACCGGGGCTTTGGCTGCGGGTACAATTACTGGCGCCACAACTTTTATGGCAGCCTTTGGCGTTGGTACATTCCCGGCTATGTTTCTTCTTTCTTATTTTGGTTTTCTTATCAGCATAACAACCCGCAATGCCATTAAAAAAGCGGTTCCTTTTGTGGTCGCTTTAATGGGTGTATTGCTTATTGTAAGAGGAATGGGTTTAGGCATACCTTATTTAAGTCCTGGCATGACTAATACAACCCAAAGCGCTATTTCCTGCCATTAGAATTTTCAGAAACATTTCCTCAATCCCATTCAGCTATCCGGTGTAGTTCCTTTACCCCGTCGATTTTATTTATTTACGATACTGCTATTGGTCGTCGTCAAAATCTTAGTCGAATCGAGGAGGTCGGGATACAGCAGCATCGATTGTAGTAGGAGTTCACGCCTTACCCAAAAGCTGTAAGGGCTCCGGCGACAAGTCTTCAATGACTCTTAGAATTACCTAGAGTACAAGAGTGCGACGCAACAAATGGAACAAAAAAGGTTTGAAGGCGGCTCCCAAATCAGTATTTCTCTTGGTACATCTCGCAGCTGCAAAGCCACACACTTCTCCCGCGGCCTTCAATAAGAGTGAAATTGTTCCTGATATCCCGCTCACCTTTTACCCGTCGTGTTATATGACGACAATCACTTTTCTCAATGTTCTGCAACATATTATGCCGGGTACTACAACGATAGCTTTGTGTAACAAATAAAGGGGAATAAATGACCAAACCAGTACCCACAAAATATTTTTTATGAGAACTCTACTTTCGAACTTAACCGGGATTTTTTCAATGATGTTAATCGCTGCTTTCATCAATGCTCCTCTGTTGGGCATAGCACAGGAAAAATATTCTTTACAAACCCTGGACGTATCAATCAAAGGAACGTCTTCGCTCCATGATTGGGAAATGAAATCAGACAAAGGCACATGCGAAGCTACGGTTGTGGTAAACAAGCAAAACGTAAGCTTTTCAAAACTAATCTTTTCATTGCCTGCAAACAGTTTAAAAAGCGGTCATGGTATGATGGATAAAAACACTTACAAAGCGCTCGATGTGAAAAAAAATCCCATCATCAGCTTTGTTCTTTCATCTGCGAAAGTTACTCCTATAGATGCAACTACTTACCAGTTTAAAGGCATTGGTAACCTTACTATAGCAGGTGCTACTAAGGAAACCGACCTTAATGCTGTTTGCAAGTACAATGCTGCCGATGAAAGCTTCAGCTGCACCGGAACCAAGAGTTTTAAAATGACAGAATACAGTGTTAAGCCTCCTACTGTCATGCTTGGCACCATTAAAACAGGCGATGCCATTACCATTACCTATAAGCTGAAAATTAAAAATTAACCAAAACAAATAACTGGAAGCATTTTTCGAATTATTAAAAATTCAACAACATGAAAAAGATTTTTTTCAACACCACAAAGCTGATACTGGTTTTATTGGCTGCAATTCCCCTTGCATCTCTCGCTCAAAGCGACAGAGAATACTACTTAAGACCATCCTACTGGAGGCCATACGACCAAAGAGGTATCAACGTTTTTGAAACATCCAAAGCGGCAGATACTATTCCATTTGAAGGTTTAAGAGTTAGGT
>JAQBNO010000189.1 GCA_028288485.1 Segetibacter sp. | reverse complement strand
AAGTAGGCAGTTTGAATGATGACGGTTGACGGAAGAGAAGAAGACAGCGGGGCTAATAAGCGTTACTGAAAGAACCATAGCGAGTATTCTAAATTAAAAAAGCTGTTGAAGGATTTTGTTTCAACAGCGTTTTTAATTTTTGGTGTTCCAGCCCGCAGTGATAATACCGGCCTGGTAACAACAGATAAACCTAAAGTTGCCACTGCTTTTAATTCGGCTGCAACCGGTAAAAAGTTAACTAGTTTCACGGGATCACGGTTCACATTTCACGTTTCACGTTTGACGTACGAAGGTTGACGGACGACGTTTGATATTTCACGTTTCACTGCGGCAGATGACGCTTTTGTGGATGCCTGCCAGAGTTTGACAGAAGGCACCCTTACCTGTTCGCATTCCGGGTGTTTGTGCTGACTAGCTCGTAAAGCTCTCCTACCCCGCAAGCAGGACACATGCCCCGAATTTGTACTGGCAGTAGCCATAAAAAAAAGAGCCCTCCCTGGGAACAGGGACGGCCTCTAACGATTGCTTGCCATATGAAAATCTTCGAATAATCTTTTTGTGCTGCCTGACAGCTTGATAGAACAAAAGTAACTAGTGTTGCAACATTAATATAAACTGATTTTTACCGGTTTAATTGTGGCTAAACAGTTAAAGAACTATTAAAAGCCGTGCCTGCATTAGCATTCAGCGGGACAATAACATGATGACCAGCTTAAAAACAGGTCTTAAATTTTCATGTTTAATAATAAAAAAACTTCCATAATTGACTAAAAGTACAAGTGTGCCACTCCTTCGACAAGTTCAGGGTAGCCTCCGGCAGGCACAGGGTAAAAATGGCCACGTTGAATATTGGGTTACAGTACAAGCGAGCGTGGCAACGGCCGCCTCATAGTAGCAATACCGCCTGCCCATAAAAAAATTCATTCACAGCACCACAATTAATATCTTTCAATTTTAGTTATTGAAAGCAGTAGATCAATGGAAAATAGAGTGCAAATAAGGTCTTGGAAACCGGAAGACGCCGGTCCGCTTGCAGCAATCTGCAATAACAAAAAAATATGGTTGAACGTTCGTGACACTTTCCCGCACCCATATACTGTAGGAAATGCCGTTGAATGGATTTCGTTTACCCTGGGCCAGAAGCCGATTAAAAATATGGCGATCGTTTATAATGGAAACATCGCGGGAAGTATTGGCGTTACGCCGAAGGAAGATGTTTACCGGAAAAGTATTGAGATCGGATATTTTGTTGGTGAAGCGTATTGGGGAAAGGGAATTGCAACGCTTGCAGTTGCCCAAATGATGGAATATATAAAAACAAATTTTGAGGTAGTAAGAATTTACGCGGAGGTTTTTGGCCACAACAAGGCATCGATGAAAGTGCTGAAAAAAAACGGGTTTCACCTGGAAGGAATTAGGGAAAAAGCGGTGATTAAAAACAATGAAATAATGGACGATTATGTGTGGGTGAAATTTATAGAACGCTGATTTTTTGATTTCCGGGGATTTGGATGAAATGGAGTATAAATTGAGTACTATGGCATGTAAGATTTTCGATGCAGTTATTTTAGTACGTTTTTCTTTTGCTGCAAAGAGCCACGATACTAAAGCAACTCCACCCCTGCCGGAAATGTTTACATAACGTTTTAAGTTGTTGACCGTTTTTTGATACCGGCATCTGTTTTTTATAGCATCATCGTTGCTTCCGATACATTTGAACGGTTCACAAGTGGTTTTTCTAGCATCGTGGCAGTCTACCCTGAGCTGGTCGAAGAGTCACAATCACTTCATCTGAACATCGTTGTTTGCCTGGAATCTTTAATTCGAAGCTTTTTCGAAATGTCACAAAGATTTCACCTTTTTTGGTTCTAATCCATCCCGGGTAACCGAAGAATGGGAGCTTATAAATAACTTCATTTTAAAACAGCAATCAGTAATTTGCATAACTGCAATTGTAATATTTATGTCTTTTAATTTAGTTTCTCCATACCAGCCATCCGGTGATCAGCCGGCTGCCATACAGCAACTAACAGACGGTCTTTTCCAGGGTGAAAGATACCAGACGTTACTGGGTGTAACAGGTAGTGGCAAAACATTCACTATGGCGAATGTTATTCAAAATACCCAGAAACCTACGCTGGTGCTCACACACAACAAAACTTTGGTGGCCCAGTTATACGGTGAGTTCAAACAGTTTTTTCCAGACAATGCTGTGGGTTATTTTGTAAGTTATTACGACTACTATCAGCCCGAAGCTTACATGCCTGTAAGCGATACGTATATAGAAAAAGACCTGAGCATCAACGAAGAGCTGGACAAACTTCGGCTACAAGCCACCTCTCAACTATTAACCGGTCGCCGTGATATAATTGTAGTCGCTTCTGTAAGTTGTATTTATGGTATTGGTAACCCTACCGAATTTGAAAATGGAATTGTTCGTATAAAAGAAGGGCAGGTGATTTCGCGCCAGGGCTTCCTGCACTCATTGGTAAATGGCTTGTATAGTCGTAGCCAGGGCGATTTCGGCAGGGGAACTTTCAGGGTAAAAGGTGATACGGTTGATATCAACCTTCCCTACATGGATTACGGTTACCGAATTACTTTTTTCGGAGATGAAATTGAAAGTATTGAAACGCTTGAACTATCAACCGGCAAACGAATAAGCCGGATACCTGATGCAGCCATCTTTCCTGCCAATTTATACATTGCGCCAAAAGATATGATGCAAACGGTGTTGTATGAAATACAGGATGAAATGAATGCGCAGGTAGAATATTTCAAAAACACGGGTAAGTTTATAGAAGCGCAAAGGCTAAGTGAAAGAGTAAATTACGACCTTGAAATGATCAGGGAACTGGGTTATTGTAATGGCGTAGAGAACTACTCACGTTTCTTTGACAGGCGAAAGCCGGGTACGCGGCCTTTCTGCCTGTTAGATTATTTTCCGAAAGACTATTTATGCATGATCGATGAAAGCCACCAAACGATTCCGCAGGTGGCTGGTATGTATGGTGGTGACCGAAGCCGAAAGCTGACGCTTGTTGATTATGGTTTCCGGCTGCCAAGTGCTTTGGATAACCGGCCTTTAAACTTTCACGAATTTGAAGGATTATTAAACCAAACTGTTTTTGTTAGTGCCACACCCGGAGATTATGAACTGGAAAAAACAGGGGGTGTGGTGATCGAGCAGGTGGTACGTCCCACTGGCCTGCTGGATCCACCAATTGAAATAAGGCCGAGTGTAAACCAGATTGATGACCTGCTCGATGAAATTGACAAGCGGGTAACAAAAGGTGACCGGGTGCTGGTAACAACGCTTACCAAACGCATGGCGGAAGAAATGGATAAGTACCTCGGACGTATCAATATTAAAAGCAAGTACATACACAGCGAAGTGGACACGCTTGAACGTGTAGAAATACTGAGGCAGTTAAGACTGGGCGAAATTGATGTATTGGTTGGAGTGAACCTGCTGCGTGAAGGCCTCGATCTTCCGGAAGTATCGCTGGTTGCTATCCTGGATGCAGATAAAGAAGGTTTTTTGAGAAATGAAAGAAGTCTGACCCAAACTGCCGGCCGTGCGGCCCGTAACGTTGATGGATTGGTTATTTTTTACGCTGATGTCGTTACTGAAAGTATGCAGCGGACTATCGACGAAACCAGCAGGAGACGGGAAAAACAAATTGCGCATAATATAGAACATGGAATAACGCCGACAACTATTAAAAAAAGTATCGAGCAGATCATGAAGCAAACATCCGTACTTGATATTAAAGGTGAACCCGCTAACCAGTATGCGATAGATGACGAAGGTTCGTTAGTAACAAGGGCAGCAGAGGCTGACGGTGTTTATAAAACTATTCCGCAGATGGAAAAGACAATTTCACAAACAAAAAAGCAGATGGAAAAAGCTGCAAGAGACCTCGACTTTATTGAAGCGGCGCGGTTAAGGGACCAGATGTTCAAAATGCAAAAAGAGTTGGAAGGAATGAAGGCGTAAAACGTTGCTACATCCCTCCAGCGATATGTGACGTTGATGACATCGTTACTTTACGTAAACAGCGAGTATACAAAGAAAGTTGTAGAACTGTGTACAGCTATGAAAGCGTGTTTTTTTCTTTCGGTATTGCTAAAAGTTCAGGGACAATACGTTTAATTAACAGACGCAACTGATAATTCAGTCAAAGGCTTGTAAGTAGCAAGGTATCCTGATTCGGTCTCGTGGATTTCAAAAACGAAACTACCCAGTTTCCATTCAAGTACATCAATCACATCGTCAACCGGCATACCATATTGTTTAACCACGTCTGACAATAAAGTAGCCCCGTTTTCTTTGTCCAGCTCCAGGCTGTAACTTTTTATGGTGCCGTTATCGGCAACTACAAAAGCATCTTTAATTTTGATGTTGTCAAGCTTAATAAAATCAGATTTCAAATAATGAAAAGTAATTTCATTGGAAAACTTCTTACTCTTTTTAGTCAAAAATTTATTTACTGAACTAACATCAATTCCGTACTTGAGATTCGCAGGATGTAACGAATTTATATTTAAGTCGTAGTTCGGAGTAGCGAGCGAAAACAAAGGCAGCATTAATAACAAAGTGATTAGTTTCATATCCTGAATATTAGATAACAAATCTACACTCTTCGCTTACCATTAAGGTTTTTTTAAGGTTTTTTAAATAACCCTTTAAGACATACTTAAATATCGATTTATTGCAACACTTTTTACAGAATGGGGGAACTGTGGCGCTACCTGTTCCTTCTTTTAATCTCTTTAATAGATTGGTTGCACTACTTCCTCACCCGCTCATCTTTCCATACAAGTCGAAGATGTTTTGCAGTGTCGTAAAAGTCGTTGCATTTTCTGTCTCCCTTACCTGTAAATCCTCCTGACGGTGCGCAAACATAATTGCAGTTTGCATCCATCAGGGTATTAAATTGATCGCAGCAGTTGGCCGAAAATAAATACACTTTTTTACCATTATATTCATATTCGTGCACTTCGGCGGGCGGGTTCCATACAGGTTGTTGTTTTATGCTGTCAATTCTTCGTTGGATACAACTGGGTTCTGAAGTTTCGAGGGGGGAGGCAATAGTTGCCATTTTGCTATTGCACGCAAGAAGTGCCAGCAGGCTGCTATAGAAAGATAGTAATAAGTTCATTATTGCAAATTGTAAGTTTAGTACAATAAAAGTACAACTTGAAAATGGGATGCCATTTGCACAAAAGTACAAGTGAGTGACACAACAATGATGCCCCGCGATGACTAAGCTGGTAACATAAAAAGAATTGGCAATTCATTCACCCGGCTATAAACCCGGAGCCGGTAACAACCCACAAAAAAAGAGGGTATGACCCCTCTTTTCCAATAGTTGTATGTGCGAATTATTTTATCGTCTTAAAAAGCGCCTGGTTTATAACAACAGGGTACTTCTTTTTTAAATCGGCTATCCATTTATCTTCCAAAACCTGCTGATAATCGCTGATTACCATTCCAC
This sequence comes from Segetibacter sp., assembly GCA_028288485.1. Taxonomy (GTDB): domain Bacteria; phylum Bacteroidota; class Bacteroidia; order Chitinophagales; family Chitinophagaceae; genus Segetibacter. The sequence goes on along the minus strand of JAQBNO010000189.1, from coordinate 8,441 downwards.
GTGCATCGTCGAAATTTCTCTGTCCCTGGTGGGGATACACATTAATCACATAATTGAAAGTAACGGTTCCATCATTATCATTTTTAACCGGGGCAGTTATTAAGCCTGCAGTAAAATTCGTTCGGTCTACAACAGGCAGTTGGCCCAACTCGTACCGGCCACTATCAGCAACTACATCGGTATAGTTTGCAGTTATTTCACGCCAATAACCGAGACTGTCTTTTAATTTTTGCTGCAAGGTTTCAGACACTTTCTGGTTGGGACAGGTAACAATGATGGCATCAGCACTTGGAGACCACGCATATTTTGACTTATGCTGGTTATAATATTGCCTCAGCCCACTCGTGTCGACGTTAGCTTTGCCCCAAACATTTCTTTCCATAATTCCAAATAACAGGTTCGCCTCTTTAAACTCTTTTACCTGTTTAGAATAACCGGCATCGTACAGCTGAAGGTTTTTACGGTAATAGTCGTCGGCAGCAATTCGAATATATTCCTTGTATAAATCTGCGTAACTTTTGGTTGCATTCTGGTTAGGATCGTTTCGCATTGTTCTTACAAAATTCAGCCAGTCAGCTGCCTTTACGTTATGCGTAGCAAACGAAAATAAAGGCGTATTTCCAGTTATTCCCTTTACAGGCAGCGCTTTGGATTTCGTTAATGCACTATCTGTAAACTGGTAAAGGTTGTTAGCTTTAAACACAGCAGGTTTGTATTTGATCAATGCCAGTTTCTTATCGATCAGGTCATTCTTAAATCTGTTCATCCGGCTATCCTTAATTACTTTTTCCTGTAAGGCAGCCAGGTATGCAGCGTCATTTACATCGGTTGACACAGGCTTTGCTTCGAGTAACTTTAAGATGTGGTAGCCATGAGTAGTTTGAAACGGCTTAGAAACATCTCCTGGATTCTTCAGCGCGAAGGCGACATTTTCGAAATCTGCACTATAGGTACCTGCCGTGAATTCGGGCAACTCGCCTTTGTTATTGGCGCTGCTGAGATCATTGCTTGCAATGGCTACAAGTCCTTCAAACATGACTCCCTGCTGAAGCAAATTATATAAGCTGTCAGCTTTCCGGCCTGCAGCCATTTTATCTTCAGCAGTTGCGTCAGGCGCATATGATACCAGTATTTGTGCAACTTTACGGCTTCCCACCGGCTTGCGTTCACCTGCGTTTTTAAAAATGTGGTAGCCCATCCTGGTTTTGACAGGAGCTGAAAATCCATTTACTTTTAAACTGTATGCAATATTTTCAAGGTCGTATGGCAAGGTGAAAACAGTGATATACCCCAACGCTCCTTTCGATTGCTTTGTTGCCAAATCGGTAGAGTACTGCTGTGTGATTATAGAAAAATCTTTTCCGTCTTTTAACTCCTTATAAGCTGCCTGAATTCTTTTATAAGCATCGGCGGTATCGGCATTGTCGGGCACTTCAATAAATACCTGTGCAAGGTTGATTTCTTTTTGGCTCCTTTCAAAAGCTTCCTTCACCAGTTCTTTCACATTCGCCTGGTCACTTATAATGTTGTCTGCAACTTGCGCCTTGAAATTTTGCAGTTCGTATTGTTGTGTCGGATCTTTGTCAAGTCCTGCATCTAAAGCTGCCTGAACTTTTAGTTTGAAGTTGATGTACAAATTAAGGTATTCCTGCAGCGCGGCCTTTCTATCAGCATTCGGGTTAGGATTTTTATTGAAAGCATTTTCGAACTCATCCTTTGTTACCGCGTTTTTGCCATAAGTAAATACAGTTTGTGCAAAAGAGCCAGCCATTATAGTAACCGAAATAAAGGCTAATGCAATTTTCTTCATCTATTAATTATTTAATGGAAGCAGTTTTTTTAATCTTTGCCTGGAGCACTTCATCGAACTGTTCAATGCTCAGCATTTTCCCGATAATCCGCTTCTGCGAGTCTAATAAATATAACGTTGGAGTTTTGTACACGTCGTATAACTGCCGGAAATTAGCGATACCTTTTTTAGCTTCTTCTTCCTTGTCTTTTTTTGCCTGGTAAATGTTGACCCAGTCTTTTAAACCATGCTCGGTTATGAACTTTTTCCATGCATCGTTTGCACCTTCATCTATATTTACCCCAACTATTTTTACACCTTGCGCTTTCCATTTCGCCCGGTAAATTGAGTCGATACGGGGAATTGTTTCTTTACAATGTCCGCAATTAGGATCCCAGAAAGTTAAAAAGGTGAACGGAGCTTTTATATCGTACAGCGCCACTGCTTTACCCTCTGTATCCAGCATGAATAAGTCTGCACCTTGCTCTCCAAGTTGATTAGCCATCAAACTGTAGGCGCGATCAAAAATGTACTTGTTTTGCTTAGGGTTTAACCATGCTGTATCGCCTTTGCTGTAGTATTTATCAAATAAGAACAGGAACACCTTTTCCTGTCCCATATATTCGGGATTGATATATTTATCGGTAAACTTGCCAAGCAGGTATTGAAACATATCGCGGCTTTCACGCGAAACAAGCAGCATATAATTTACTTCACTAATAACTGAGTCGACATCAGGTGCTACATAATATTTAAAGTATTCCTCCAGCTTTGGTTCGAAGAAAGGTGTTCGGACAAGGCTTTCATCGTCAAAAGAAACGCCGTTCCACCAATTATCTTTTACATGGCGGTAAGGATAAGTAGAATCTTTTTTACCGCTTGGAAGTGTAGGCATTGCAGGAATCTCAGGTCGCTTCATAGCATAAAAGAACTTAGTAAGCATTGAAGACGGATGGGTTTTCATCACATTTTCCCGGTAATTATCTAATTCTTTATTTGCACTGGTTAAAGCGTCTTTGATAGTTGCTGAATCTTTTGCAGTGGTAGCTGTTGATAATTGCTGCTGCAGTGAACTAAGCATCGGAGTTTTTGTTGCAAGAAAACGAGTGTAATTTTGGAACAACTGGTTGTCCGCAGAACCGGTAACGGTTGCCTCTGCTAACTTTGTCGTATCGGCTTTAATAGAAAAAACCTGGTCCTTATCCATCAAAAATTCAAACAACAAATACTTTTTCGGTGATACCAAAAAGTAAATTCCTTTCGCCAGTTTTTTCTTGCCTTTAAAAACGCCCTGGCTTTTTTCATCCAGGTAGGCAGAATCTGCCAGGTTCTTATATTTTCCAAAATAGCACCCCAGGTAAACCCAGGTATTTTTGTAAGGAGTTACAGTAACCGGGATATTATAACCTGTAGAAGTTTTGGATATGGCTGTCGCGGGTTTCTTTACAGTCTTAGTTTGCGCCATTGATGCCTGGCTTAATACCATCATTACCAGGCCTATAAATACAAATCGCCTCATGTTTTTTAAAAAATAGGATTAGTTGTAAAAATATCTTTAAAATCGCAAAGTGTTTTTTTCAATTTGTTAATAACTAAGTTAACAACTTAAATAAACCTTAGAATTAGTATTTTATTGTAAGAGTTCTCCTATTTAATAAATGTTTAAATGTTATATCTGTCTCTTTGGGGTACACAGCGTAACCTATACAGGCAGTGCTTTATCACTTCAGTGACAAAGAGAGGAGCCGAAGCTGTTGGTGAAGAACACACAGGGGCGAACGTTGCGGCTGAAAGAGCACCAACAAAAGCATAATGCTTGAAAGGAGCGCTGGCAAGACAAGACAGCGTTAGAAATAATTCCACCAATCGGAGGTTTCTACAACAGTACCTATTGTATAAGGCAGTCCGATAAAGGGTACAGTCACCGCAACCTTTAAACTATCTGCAGCCCTTTTATAAAGGTTTACCGACTCATTCCACCCATGTTCTGATTCTGCGTATTTCCCCCAATGCACAGGTATCGTCATGGCAGCACCTACATCTTTAGCAGCCTGCGCTGTCTGGTTTGGAAACATGTGACTTTGCGGCCACTTCACGTTGTACTGCCCGCATTCCATCATGGCAAGATCAAAGGGTCCATATTGTTGACCGATCAGTTTGAAATGTTTACTATAACCAGTATCTCCGCTATAAAAGATCTTATAACCATCGGCATGTATCACATAAGACGCCCACAATGTTTTCCTCGTTTCTAATGTTCTGTTCGATCGGTGGTGTGCCGGCGTAGCAGTGATCGTTATACTATTTGTAAGCTGTACCGAATCATTCCAGTTGAGTTCAGTAATGATTTCGCGGGGAAAACCCCAATGTATAAAATGAGATCCTACCCCAATAGGTACAATGACTCTTTTGATTTTTTTTCGAAGTCGTTTTACAGTATTGTAATCGAGGTGATCATAGTGGTCGTGTGAGATAACAAGTGCATCGATAACAGGCATATCCCGTTCATCATAAACGTTGCTGCCCTCGAAGGCCTTAATAGCACCTTTAAATGGACCTGCAAAGCCACTAAAACTGGGATCTACAAGAATGTTAGCGGTTGCTGTTTTTAAAAGAAAAGAAGAATGACCGAACCATATGACAGTCGGCTTATCAAAAGTAGTATTGACAAGATCTGTATTAACTGCAAGCAGGGGTTTTGATGGAAGAAGTTGTTTAGGCTGCCCTGCCAGGAATTTCAAAAGACTTAGCCATCTTGGTTTTCTCCTTCTGTTAGAATTAGTATCAATAACAGTTTGTTGAACATCCTGGTCAAGGTTCTGAAATTGTCCATTCTTATAGTTAGGCAGTGCTTCAATTTTCTTCAGCGCCTCTCCTGATGGATTTTTACCAATAGATCTTATCTCGTTGCATCCAATTACTGACAGCCCTAAAGCAACTACCGGAACCAGTGTCGGGAGCCAGCTCCATCGTAATCTTTGTAAGCCTTTATGGTATTTTTTCATTGTTCCTGAGTCTTCGGTTAAAGTTAGTTCCCGTGGGTTATTGGAATGATAAGTTACCAGTCCAACTATTAAGAGTTGACTATAAAAATGAAACCAGCCATATTAGAAGAGGTAGTGTTGTTTGCCGGCGTGAGTTCTGCGATTAAGCGTTGTTGTGTCACTCACTTGTACTATTTGTAGTTGGTGAGGCAGACAGGCAGCAAAACCGTTGGTGTGTCTTTTGACAAACAACCATTGTGTTTGCTATTACTCTAAAAGCTAAGCGCTTTGGTTGCCCATCATGCAGGCAGAAACGGCACGACTTTAAGATCGGCAAGGGCAAAAAAGCAAGGCGACAAAAACGCACTATGACGCTTGCTTGTATTACCGCCTTTGCGAATTTATAGACAAATGCAAGGAACACTTAAACGCAACTTTTTTTAATTTTAGTGTCTAAATTCCTTGATATGGACTACCAACTTATCCGTGGCAGGCCAAACACGACTACCTCATTTTTACCACTACCTTCGCTTAATAATGTTTTTTACAAAGCCGCATTGGCCGAAACGGTTTCGCGGCAAGGACGACTTACCGGTACTTACGATGTGTTGCTGCAGCCGCCCAAGGCACTCAACGGCTTACTCTTATAAAGAATGGTGAACAGTGGAGAGCAGGAAACGAAATAGAACAAATTGGACGCATACTTCAAGACGTAGTTGATCTGCTTGCTGCTGTTATCAGGCAAATTCCGCAGTAAACGGCTTTTGCTTCTTCTAGTTATTGTTGCTTGTGCGGCCTGTTATCCGTATGTCTTTGACAACCACTGTATATTAACCCTGTCGCCTCTGGAAATTGAAATTGGACGTCGCGGCTATTCGTAACATTGGAAAGTCAATCAGTATGAGCTTTACAAATACCACGGCACTCACCGTTCCCATTTCACCCAATTTTTCTAAGGAACACTACGGAGAGCTGCTTCTTTTTCTCTCTACTCCCTTCAGGGGCGCCGCTTCTTCTGTATTCCCGATGGCAACGGCTGCGGCTTAGTCGTTGGACCTTCAACCACCAGTCGTCCGTCTTTGAGGATCTTCATCCGGTCGACAAATACTACGCGGTCATTTCCAGTTTTCGTAGTCCTGCCATGATAAACACAAAACATTTCTTTGCCATCGGGTGACCAGGTAATGCTGTTATGGCCTGTGCCGGTAACTATCCCGCCTTTGTCTACATTTTTACCAAGTACCGGGTTGTCGTTAGATTTTTCAAATGGACCTAAAGGACTTTTGGAAGTGCCATAACCTACCGCATAATTTTTCCCCCCAAAATAATTTGCAGAATACATGATGTAGTATGTATCTCCTTTTCTAAATGTAACCGAACCTTCAGTCCAGCGGCGGTTTACTTCTTTTGAAGTTACTGAACGGCTTTCCCATTCCGCCTGCTTGTCTTTCATAGTTACCGGTGGACGTAATAACAATACCGGCTCGCCAATTACACCGCTAAAGTCCGGTTTCAGTTCCACTCCATATACCCAGCTTTCTTCAATCTCTTTAAACCAACCTTTTTCCTTTGCCCAGTTTGCTACTTCACTTTCCACCGGGTGCTTATAAGCACAACGCGAATAATACAGGTATAATCTTCCATCTTTATCAAACAAAACGTTCCCGTCAATGACAGGATACCCGGGATCAAAAATTGGTTTATTATTTATGTCGATAAATGGACCCGTCGGTTTATCTGCAACCGCAACACCAATGCGAAAGTTTTCAAACTCCTTTGTTGGGTTAACTTTCCATTGAGCACTGTAAAACATGTAAAACTTCCCGTTTACTTCATATACTTCCGGCGCCCAGTATGCGCCATTCCATCCTGCGGTGCTATCAGTCCATCCATTCTCACCACTAGCCCACCAAACCTGTCCTTCGCTTTTCCAATTCACCAGATCTATAGAAGAATAGGCTGCAAAACCGTTCCTGGCGCCACCTGTTCCATACATGTAATACTTGTCACCTTTCACATACAATACATAAGGATCACCGAACACGACTGGTAACGGATTTTTATAAGTTTTCTCGTCTGATTTCTTTATTGGTTGAGCAAACAAGCCGTCATTATTTCCCATCATAAAAGCAATCGTTAAAAGGCAGGCAATTTTTTTCATGGTCATAGTTTCGATTAGAGACAACTATACGAAGTTATTGCAATGCGGCGCTAATAATGAACGGACTGATCAAATTATTCCACCACATTTTACCAGGTATTGAGCGGCCTTCCGCTTCATTAATAAACATCGAGCAGTTCACCGGAGGTATCGAAGGGGGGCACTGAGTTGTGCGGCCGTAGTTGCATCAGCAGGTTCAGCAGCAAAGCCGCGTGGAGTCTTGTGACCAATAACTTTAGGGTGGGTTGTTGCCCTGCGCGCCGCCGTGTAGATCCCTCCGTCATTACCCAAACGGGAGGTCCAGCCGGAAAAGGTAAGGGAATGCGCTGTTCATTCCTTTCTTGATTTTTCTTTGGTTACTTTCTTTTCATCAAGGAAAAGAAAGTGACAACACTGCAGAGAAAACTTTTGAGAAATACAAAGCCTTCATGATTTGTTGTCATTCATATTTCGTTTTTCTTTTTTTCTTGATCCCAGAAACAAAAAATCAAGACTCCATTGGAAAGGATAAGGAAAGGCTACAAGTTAAGCGTCGATCTTTCAACAGATCTTTAGTGCTGCTGCAATCAATGACGGGAGCACCGTAAAGCCTTCTCTCCTGCAAATACTGCCATAATAGAACTGGCATGAAATACAAATGCCGAAGCCACAGTAGCACTACCGCTTAACCAGGGAACAATGAAAGGAATGGGATGTAATCATTCCTTTCTTGATTTTTCTTTGGTTACTTTCTTTTCATCAAGGAAAAGAAAGTGACAACACTGCAGAGAAAGTGATTGAAATTGAATAGCGTTTTACCAACATCAATTCCATGTTTTGGCGTGCATGTTTTGCCTTTCTTTTTTTGTTGATAAAAAAAGAAACAAAAAAATCAAGACTCCATAGAAAAGGCTAAAAATTAGCGGAACAGGCTAAAATGAAATAGTTACAACTGGAGAATATAATCGGGCTTTTGGAGGACTTACAGACAAGGAACACGTTCAGGCATCAGTAACATCATTTCATTTCTTAACGCCTGTCCCGCTAATTTTCTTAACGCCTTTTCTATAAGGTCGGAGAAGAAAGGAGCTACAATTAAGCGACCGTTTTTTAATAGAACTTCGTGCTGCTACAATCAATACAGTAGATGTATAAAAACCTTGCTAACCTGCAAATGCTGGTTTTACCCAATGAGCATGAAAAACCTCTGCTGAAGTCACAGTAGCACTACCGCTTAACCGGGGAACAATGAAAGGAATGGGCTGTTTCATTCCTTTCATGATTTTTCTTTGGTTACTTTCTTTTTCCGCCGTTGTTGGTCTTCCTTGCAGCCGTGCCGTTGCAGGGTGTTATCACCCCCGTTCTGCCCACCTGTTCCCCTGCTAAATAAAGCGGTGAAGTTGTTCGAGTGTCTTCCGCAAAGCCTGTCACGAAAACGGGAATGAGCTCGAACGCAAGATAAATTTCCCGATCTTTTTATCGGGACCTTCCAAGGCACCGAACAGAATTGATAAAGCCGAAAACCGTT
>JAQBNO010000176.1 GCA_028288485.1 Segetibacter sp. | reverse complement strand
TTAGTATACGAGTAACTTGCCCTGAGAGCAAGTTTACCAATGATGTTATAGGTTGCGCCTACCGACAGTGCCCCATGAACTCCACTTAATGTAAATTGTTTTTTTTGAATATCTCCACTATAATTGGAAAACCCTCCGGCTAAGAAAACTCTCAAGGGTTGAGCAACCGAAACAAAAGACAAGAAAAGCAAAAAAATAAAAACTAATTTCTTCATCAACATATTCTTTAAAGTTATGCAGGTTCACAGATGTGATCGTTGTTCACTAGCCTCGCCCCCCGGCTTCCCGTTTTCTAATAGCAACCCGTATCCATTTTTAGTCGACCGCACATCTCCATTTAAGTTCTTAACCGTCGAAAAGTTATATTTAAAAAAGTTTCGGCCTGCGATAATATTAACGCCCATCATAATCAGGCCACTTTAATAAATACTTCCTCAACTACCGGGACCGGCGTTATTTGATCAACTTCTTATGACGAGTGTGATAGTAAGAGAAGCTGCTTTTAATGTCACAATTTTTAACTAATTCATGGTTTACCGCCAGTTTTATTTGGCCGAAAGTACGTAACAAAAAGAGGCTGTCATGGAAGACAGCCTCTTTTTGAAGATTATTCAGAAAAAAGTTCATTAAGTAACTAACCTCTTTTTTCTTGCCCAGATTTTACGCCTTTTTTATTGACGCCATGCGGCTTGAGCTATATATGGTCGCACTAAAAGTTCATTTTGCATGGTTTCGGCGCCGCCCCCCTAAAGTTTCTTGCGTCGCAATCAGTTTTTCGGCAAACCATTGAGCCATGCCCCTGCATTTTTACGTTGTTATCAAACGCTTAACATCATTCAACGGGTTCGGTGAATTATACATTAAAGAAAGTTCGCCGTAATAAACCAAAAGCATTTCCGTAAAAAGAACGAAGCATTTTACCGTAAAAACCTACAGTTGCCTGGAAACATGCAGTATAAGTGAGTGACACAACCGGGGTTGCAGGAAGAACAGGTGCCGGAAAAAGCATAAAAATTGCAGACCAACCGACTCAGGTAACATCAACATTAACGTAAACGCGTTTAACTAAAAAGCCTGCAATTGAAGCTGCAGGCTTTTTAGTTAAACACTTTTGTTATGATAACCCGAGTTCACCTATACCGGTAACTTATTTTTTAAGAACCATTACTTTTAAAACACTTGTAATATTACCAGGTCCGGATACTTCGATGTTATAAATACCCTTACTTAATATCCTGGCAGGAATAACCTGGGTAGAACTTCCACCTAAATGTGTGACAATGCTTTTACCCATTACCTGCCCAAAGCCATTTATAATTCTTACCTGGTAAGTTCCTTCAGCCACATTGTTTAATTTCAAACCGACTTTTCCATCAGTAACCGGATTTGAAAGTAATGAAAACCCTGACTTACCATTTTCAAATTCAACATTTACTATTTTACCAAAAACAATACTACCGTCTGTACGAATGTTTTTAATTCTGTAAAAATTATTAACGGCCGCAATATTTGCATCTATCCAGGAATAGGTTGCAGTTGAAGCATTACCTGTTGCCGTGGTCGCATATACTTTAGTAAAGTCGGCGCCGTTACTTGATTTTTCTACTTCATATGCTTTAATGTTCAGTTCATTTTCAACCTTCCATTGTACCGCCACATTATTGTTGTGCCGTGTAGCTGTTACCGTACTGTTTATCGCCCGTGCTGCAACCGCTGCCGGCTTAAACACAATGCGGAAGCGATTTAGAGCACTTGAATTAACATCGGAAGTAATACTAAAAGGAATGTAAGTAGTATCCACGATCTTAATCGGTTTCGACAGGCCCGTGAATTGGTCTTCAAGGAAAGCCGTTAATGATGGATCAAGGTTTTTACCGATAAACTGAAACTGGTAGTTGGTTTTATTCATATTCAGTATGTGCAAAAAGGTGGTATCATTTGTTGTGATCACGTTTCTTCTTTCTACACCTATCAGCTTGTTTTTCCTTACTATGCTTAATCCCTCTTTCGTATTAAAGGTTGCGAGTCTCAATGCATCCTGGCCATTCACCTCGTTTAAGTAAGCCGGGTGATATGCATTGATAACGCCATCGGTTATCACAGGGCCTGCCGCTGTTACTGCGAGCAAATTGGTAGTTAATGAAGCAATCGAACCGGTTATGTTTGCAGTGCGGCTGGCTATTCCCGCCTGGCCACTTGAACTTAACTTACTGGTTTCATGGAAAGTGATGGTACCCCCCGCGTTGTCTGCTGCAATCATAAATGCAACTCCTGATTGTATGGTTCCATCAGTAGGTAATCCACTTGCGTTACCAGCTACCGCGTAGGTTCCGTTGCCATTACTGGAACAAAGAATTAACTTACCTGTTCCGCCGGTGCCGGTATTAGGATCCCAGATATAGTAGTTTATTCCGACGCCACCTGCTGAACCGGGCGTAACATTATTATAGGTAACACCTCCGCTGGTGTAATTATCAAAAGTTACCGTACTAAAATTAATTGCAGATGCGTACGGATTGCCTATTGTTTTATACCCTGCTACCAAAGTTTTCTGCACATCTCCGGTATTAATCTTTCCTTTAGCTTCTAACACTGTCGGACCTGGAATTACAGAAGAACCTGAAATAAGCACACTTCTGCTTCCTCTTGCAAAGATCATGTATCCATCCTGGTCGGTAACCTTGGTTGACAAAGTAGAAGTTACTGGGGTCCAACCGGTTGCTACCGAATAATAATATAATGAAGGGCTCTCGGTACTTCCCTGGTCGAAACCGTCAGCAGCATTATAAGTGGCGCTTTTTGTAATGGTGGTACCGAAACCAGGCCATGGATCAACAGGAGCAGCCCTGTTTGAATTCGAAACCCCTTCCTGCCACGCCGCATTGATGCTTGGCGCGCCGCTCGCTTGAATAGGAGCAGTTAACAACCTCCACCTGCGTGAAGTTGATGATGAACCGATAGACAACTGTCGTTGAATACTAAACCTTCCTGTTCCGGCTCCGCCAGCGCCGCCATACCTAACTTCTACACCAGAAGCCGGAATGGATGCAATATGTGCAGTTGAAGCAGCAGTTGAAACAATTGCGACATCACTATTGACCACATCAAATATTCCTTGGGTCAATTTCAATTCATTTGTTACCGAAATATTAGATCCCAAAGTAACGCTGCTTGTAGAAGCTGCTTTATTTACCATGATGTTGTAAAAAGTTTCACCACCAAAAGCGCCGTTAGCATCTCTGGAGCCTGAAGCCGGTGCAGTAATAACGGAGTTATAGGCACTATTAAAAGTTACTGTGCGGTTATTAGGAGTAAAAGTACCCCCGCTATTCCTGGTCCAGTTACCGCCAACTGAAATATCTCCTCCGCTGCTACTACCCAGGCTAAGATCGCCGCTTATTGTCACGTTACGGCCAATAGTTAAAGGCGCACTTCCACCAGCAAAATTCTGGCTGATGGCTGAACCAGTTTCAATCGTAAGGTCGTTGCAGATAGAACCATTGCCTGCAGCCGGGAAATCGATAGTAGTATTATTTTTTACTTTTACATTCGAAGGGAGACCTTGTCCTGCAGAAGCAGAGGTCCATTCCATCCCTCGTGAATAAGTACCTCCTGTATTATAAGTTAATGTAGAACCAGGGCATTGGTAAGTTGGTGAATTTCCGGTTAATGATCCTCCGGGTTGCAAAGTCAACTCACCTGCAATAGTGCTGGAGGAGCCGGGATCAAGCGCTCCGAAGGTTTCTATATTTTGAAATGTAGTGGTGCCGATAACCGTGCCATTACCGAGGAAGGAAACTGCACCTGTACTTCCGGAAGCATCAAATGTTCCATAATTTGTAAATGTGCCTCCTGCTGCAATGGCAAGGTTATAGCTTCCTGTCATTACTACAGATGCATTTGCAGCTATTGTTACAGAATTTACAACCCCGTTGTCAGATTGAAGATAAACTGTGCTATTTGCAGGGATGCTGATATCGGTAGAAGAAGTTGGTATACCACCACACCAGTTTGCAGGATTATTCCAATCGCCAGAGGAACCACCAACCCACTGCCCGGTTACGACTGTAACAGAAGTTGGGGCTGAAGTTGCTGATGCGCACGAGCCGTTTTGAACTACAGCGCGGTATTGTGTAGTGGTAGTTAAGTTAGTAACAGTTAAAGTGGTAGTCGTATTGGCAATATCTAAGATGGTACTGCCGAAATTATCAGTAGAAAACTGCCATTTCACAATACTGCCGGTATAACCACTCAAGGTTAAATTAGTAGAATTTGTGCCGGAACATACAGTAGCACCACCTGCAATAGTACCAGCGGCACTGGCAGGAGTAATGGTTATTGTTGCTGTAGAACTGTTCGCACTTGCACAACCACCGTTTTGGACAACTGCACGATATTGCGTAGTAGTTGTAAGATTGGTTGCAGTTAAAACGGTTGTTGTATTATTAATATCTGTAACAGTAGAGAAATTATTTGAAGATGATTGCCATTTTACAACACTCCCGGTTTGACCACTTAAGGTTAAAGTAGTAGAGTTTGTACCGGAACACTCAGTAGCGCTGCCCGCTATAGTGCCACCCACGCTAACAGGAGCAATAGTTACTGTGGCTGTTGTACTGTTGGCACTTGTACAACCACCATTTGAAACCACAGCGCGATAGCCAGTAGCGACAACAAGATTGGTTGCAGTTAAACTAGTTGATGTGTTGGCAATATCAGTAACGACTGCACTGAAATCATCAGTTGACGACTGCCATTTTACCACTGCGCCGGTATGACCACTCAAAGTTAAAGTAGTAGAATTTGTACCCGGACACGCCGTTGCACTACCTGCAACAATACCACCTACACTAACCGGGGTAACTGTTACTGTTGCTGAAGAACTGTTAACACTTGCACAACTGCCACTTTCAATAACCGCACGAAACTGTGTAGTAGAGGTAAGATTGGTTGCAGTTAAACTGGTAGTTGTATTAATTATATCGTCAACAGTAGAGAAATTATCTAACGATGACTGCCACTTTACAATACTGCCGGTATAACCACTTAATGTGAATGTAGTAGAATTTGTACCTGGACATACAGTTGCACTACCTGCAATAGTACCGCCTACACTAACGGGACTAACAGCTACTGTTGCTGCAGCGCTATTCACACTTGTGCAACTGCCACTTTGAACAACTGCACGATATTGGGTAGTAGCTGTAAGATTGGTTGCCGTTAAACTCGTGGTTGTATTAACTATATTAGTAACGGTGCTGAAATTATTAACAGACGACTGCCACCTTACCACAGCACCAGTATGATCGGTAAGTGTTAACGTAGTTGAATTTGTACCGGTACAAACTGTTGCTCCGGCAATACTACCACCTACACTAACCGGACTTACTGTTACTGTTGCTATAGCGCTGTTAACACTCGCACAACTACCATTCTGAACAACAGCACGATATTTAGTAGTAGCTGCAAGATTGGTTGCAGTTAAACTGGTTGTTGTGTTAGCAACATCTGTAATAACTGAACTGAAATTATCAGTAGATTCCTGCCATTTCACCACAATGCCGGTATGCCCGCTTAAGGTTAAAGTAGCAGAATTTGTACCCGAGCAAACGGAGGTGCTGCCTGCAATCGTACCGCCTACGCTTACCGGAGTTACTGTTACTATTCCCTTCGTGCTAAAATCATTTGCGCAACTGCCATTTTTTACAACGGCACGGTAATAGGTCGTAGCTGTAAGATTAGTTACTATTAAACTCGTGGTAGTATTGACAATATTACTCTTACTGATAAAATTATTAGTAGACGATTCCCACCGCACTACGCTTCCGTCGTAACCACTTAGCGTAAAACTGGTAGAATTTGTACCGGAACAAACAGTTGCACTGCCCGAAACAGTTCCACCAACTGATGGCGGGTTTACTGTTACTGTTGCAGAAACGCTGATAACAACGGCACAACTGCCGAACTGAACAACTGCCCTGTACTTTGAATCCACTGTTAGGTTCGTTACCGTTAAATTGGTTGTTGTATTTGCAATGTCAGTAATAACACTTGTAAAATCATCGGTAGACGACTGCCATTTTAGAACGCTTCCTACACTGTTTTTTAAGACTACGGGAAAAGAACTACCGTAACAAACTGAAGTTGGAGCACTGGCGTAACCACCTGCTGTGGCGTTTACGGTTACCGTTCCAACACTACTGTTTTCAACAGCACAAACACCACTTTGAATTACTGCCCTGTACTGTGTAGTAGCAGTTAAATTGGTTGCAGTTAAAGTGTTTGTTGTATTTGCAATATTAGTTTTAGTAGAGAAATTATTCTTGGAAAGTTCCCACCGTATAATACTACCTGTATAGTCACTTAGGGTTAAGGTGGTAGAGTTTGTACCGGAGCAAACTGCAGCGCTTCCGGCAATGGTACCACCAACAGAAACCGGAGAAACACTCAGGGTAAAAGCAGAACTGGTAGCAGAAAGCTCACCAGGAGTTTCAGTTACGGTAGATCGGTACTTATCTCCATTGACCGGGTTAATTATACTTAAGCTGGAAGTAGTTGTTCCGGAAAAGTTTCCCCCTTCTGTTATTACGTTCCATGAACTTCCCCCGTCTGTTGACGCCTCCCAGCTATAACTGAGCGAGCCTCCTAAGCCGGGGCTTGCTGTAACGGCTAAAACAGCAGTGCCATTACTACATACACTACTGGTGGTGGCACCGCTATTTTGCGAAATGGTCGGCGACTGCGCAAACCCGTTTAAGGTTACGGTTAGTAAAAAAACAACGAGGGTAAAAAATTTCATAGTACAATTAGTTAAGTATATCTCCCACCCAAAGAAAAGATTCCGGGTAGTATTAAGTCAAGAACGGTAAAAGTTTTAGGTTATTGCCCAAATAACTTTTGAGGACTGATTGGAGAGATCTTAATTGTTGATGTTTGCGATTTTGTGGAACCAGCAGTAGATTGTAGTTCAACTTTCGTTGTGTCACTCACTTGAGCTTTCAGTTTCCCTGCAGCAGGAAATAATTCCGGTAGTAGTAGCTCTATTATTATTAACTGAAGAGACAGAATAACTCTTGTTGTCATCCATAGAATGTGAGGAATACTTTTATTTGTTGGATTTGGATTTAATAGATCTGAGTCAAATGCCGGCCTTTTTCAGTAACACCAAGAATAAAAATTTCACATGTTTATGTGATTAACATCATCAAATAATTAGCGGAATTTTATAAAACAACGAATTGAGCCGGGAACATTTAAATACTTGCATTCTTTAACTATTTTAACTCGTCTAATTCTAAGTATTGAATAATTAAAAGGCATAGTATGACACCAGAAGAATTCAACTGTCTAGAAAAAGATCAACAAAAGTTTTTGTTATGTGACGCTGATAAGATCTGTGAAAACAGCGGTGAGTTATTTAAGGAGGAACTGTTTAAGATCGACAACGTATTTATTGAAGTTAAAATAAGTTATTTGAATAGGTTTAGAAGGCAAATTAAAGCTTATGCGTTAAGTCAAATTCCTGTCACCTATCTTCTTTTTAGTACACACATTACTGCTAAATCAGTGAATAACTAGAAGGAGAAGTACTTCCTGTAATTGTATCTTCCAAACGTCCGGGCGATTGAAAGTAACCTAAAGACCTGTTACTTCAACTCCTTACCTTATCTCCTATTACACTAAAAGGAATATATTCTGCTCTCCTCTGTACTTTTATCCTATTCTTATCATATTCTCCTGCCTTTTTTGACCATTATTC
Source organism: Segetibacter sp. (assembly GCA_028288485.1). GTDB lineage: Bacteria > Bacteroidota > Bacteroidia > Chitinophagales > Chitinophagaceae > Segetibacter. Next base: position 38,389 of record JAQBNO010000176.1, on the reverse strand, counting down.
CTTCACCCGCTAAAATAAATGTTGATAAACGAAGATGACAAATAACATATCAACATCTCTTGATATAAGAGTATCTCCTACTTATTTTTAGACAGACAACTTAAATATATGCCTGCTCCTATACTGGAAGATTTAGTAAAAAGACCCAAAAGATGGGTAAGCACATTAGATATTCACGATGTTTTCTCCCTGTTTATGCTACTGGTGATTATGATAATTTTCATTCTGTTGTAACAACGTTCAAAATCCTGCGCATCCGGCACTGCTGTAAGTCAAAGAAATGTAGTAAAAGTAACTACAGCATATTCTTGTATCGATGGAATTAAAATGAGCGACTTATGTAAAATAAGTAGTACCAATAAATAATTTCTTTTATAGGCAGCAGGCGATTATAACCCGGTGCATCACTTTTGTTTGCAACCGTATCATATACTGATGAACCAGGCTCTTTAGAAGCAGGTTGAGCATGTGTCGGGGTGATATTTATACTGTTCTTTCCATCTTGTTATGGATGTGAAGGTGGAGCAACAGAACCTGAGCTAGCTCCGCCGGGTGAAGGAAATGTAGGCAAAGATGCTGACGGAGCTGACGGAAAAGTTAGCGAAGTAATACCGCTGCAACTAAACCGGGTATAGGTTCCCAACGCATCCGTTGCAGCAATTTGCAAACTTAAAGCGGTAATTAAATCGTCAGCCAAAGCATGAGTTGACTGGTTAAGTGAACGCCTCAGCCAATACCTGAACATTGCCAGGTGCCCGGCGTGAGGTTGAATAATCGAATTGAAATAGGAGCTGATCCGCTGCACAGCTCTTGTTTTTTCAGCAGCAGGAACACCAGAGGCTTCATAATATCCCAGTAATGGCGCATATTGCGGTGACAAACGCACCTGGCAACTCCCCGTGGTGGAATTCTCCTGTATAATATAACCTCTATGAAACTCCCTGATAAAGGAACTTGTCCATGCGTCAAGTTCAGACGCATTTCCGGTCAATGTACTATGAGCAATATCTTGTCTCACATGATCGAGCTCATGATTTAATGTATAAATGATATTGTAATAATTTCCTGTATCAATAGCTATTGCGCTAAGAACAACATAGCTATTGTTGTTATGAGTGAAAGTATAACCTGCATTAGAACTCAGGGAACGTCCACCTAGGCGCGCAGCCTTAGATTGAAGGTCGTTATCAAAATTAACTGTTGCACTTGAGGACGTATAAGGCAATAAATGAGCAGGATCAGGAGTACTATCGCCACTACTTTGAGCTGTTCTGTCACTTATTGTAACTGAAGGGCCAACAACACTTTGTATTAACGCCGCTTTCAATGCCGGGGTAGTTGCTGCAGTTACCTGGCTTGCCCAGTTAGCCGGCGCTGCGCTTGCTCCCCCGTGCATTACTGTTTGCCGCTGTAGCTTAGCTGTCGCAAAGGGGCTTTGTTGTATTGTATGCGTCAGTTCATGCGCCAGTAAATGTTTTCCGTCCGATGATTCGGGGGAAAATTTTCCTGAGTTAAAATAGATGTCACTTGCAAGGGTAAACGCTTGTGCATTCAATTCTTTTGACATGTCAGAAGCATCAGATCCGGTATGAATTCTAATATTGGAAAAGTCAGTTTCAAACCTGCTTTCCATAAAGCTCTTTGTCTGCCCCGGTAAAGGAAAACCTACTCCTTTTGAAGCCCCGATCTTGTTTTCTATTGACTCACTAACGACTGGACCCACCTCCGTTCCTTTTCGTTGAATAAAGGAAATCAACGGTTTTCTTTGCAGTTTCTCTTCCTCTTCACAATGCTCACATTTCCGTTGGATCAGAGTTTGTTCGGGCATTCTCATTACTTTGTCTGCCATTGCATCAGCTTCATCTTCAAGAGGATCGTCTGTTGCGCCTATAGATAACCTCCTTTGAATTGGAAGTCTTTGCACCGATTCAAAATTCAAATCTTGTCTAAGCGTTTCCACCACTGGCAATACAGATGCCGCTACCTGTGCATTTTCAAGTTGTTTTGGTATTGCAATTTGTTCCGGCATTAATATTGTCTTTTTGTGTCGTTTTTCATCAGTTTACAAATGCTGTTGTAGCCAATTTACAAACCGTTGTGTCATTTCATCTATTCCCCGATCTAAGTAAGGAATAAAAGAACCAGTAGGCTGAGAGGATCCTCCACCAAAATAACCCCGCCTTAAAAGTCTATCCATACTATATAGCTGTGCAAATTCTCTAATAGCTGGTTTTAAACGATTGACTAATGCCGGCTGATTTGTAATTGCATTGCTACTGGTTATACCTCCGTAAGCTTCTACAAAATCCCTTACCCGGCTTTGATTCCTTCGGCCGGCCGCCGATGATGTTATGCGAAAAGCATTCATTAAAATTTCTGAAAAGGTTTGACCGGGAACAAAAGCTCGTCCTAATTGTCCGGCTGCCGTCCCTCCATTAATTCCCAGCCGTATTGCAAAGCTTTCTATATTTCCCCACAGATCTGAATTTCCTGCAAACCGGGAAAAAAAAGTATCTAAGTCCTGGTCACGACCAGCATACATAGTCTCTATAGCCCACTCACCTACAGATGATCCTACATCACCAGCCCAGGTAGCCCATTCTTCATTAATTATATTTGTGACCGAAGTAATAGGTCCAAAAGGAATTTCAACATTATGAGGATTGAACATAGCATCAATTCCTGTTAATAGATGCCCGATATCAACTCCCTCTACCACCTGGCTCGTTTGCAAAGCATTAAAAAGATGTGAACCTAACAGAGAAGACGGATCAGTACCTGCATTCCATGGACGGTCAGTAATAACATTATTCCAAACAGAATTTCGCGACCCACTCCAGGGAGCATTTCCGTAATAAATTTGCCTTAAAACCGATATCAGCCTACGAGTATCTGCACTGGCAGTTAGATGTAAACGGTTTTGGACGCAGGTAACCATAAAAATATATTGATCCAAATTCGCAGCGCGACCGATAGTATCACAGTCGCCGGTAGGATCTGCTGCCCTAAACATAATCCTAACAGCCCGGTTTCCTGCCCGTGATTCAGCGGTATCATTGGCGGTCAAGTAAACCTGGGCAGTAGTATACAAAAGGAAAGGAACTACTTTTGCCCTCGCTGCGACCGGCATTACACTTAAAACTGTTGCAACCCGTTGTTCACGTAATGATAAGTTTTCCGCCGCTGAACCAGCACAATCAGTATGACCTTGCATCGCTACATTCATCGATGGCGTACCTGCGACAATCGACATAGTTCTTTGCCAATCAGGGTTGTTTAAAACATTTGGAGGAAGGGCACTGCTTCCAACAGCAAAATCCTGAATAATAAGACTATTATCAGCAGTAGACAAAATAACATTTACAGGCAAAATACCAGGCAAAGTAGCTGAACGTGCCGTTTCATTATGCTGTCGAGGTGGACACACCCGCTGTATACGGCGGCTAATATCAGTTGACCGTTGCTGTATTGTATGAGTCAACTCATGTGCAAGTAAATGTTTGCCGTGCGACGATCCAGGAGAAAACTTCCCTGCGTTAAAATAGATGTCATTTGCAACGGTAAAGGCTTGTGCATTCAATTCCTTCGACATCTCTGTAGCATAAGGTCCGGTATGAATGCGAACATTAGAAAAGTCAGTGTCGAAGCGGCTTTCCATAAAGCTTTTTGTTGGTGCTGGTAAAGGAGAACCTACTCCTTTTGAAGACTCGATCTTATTTTCTATTGACCCAGTTGCAACTGGACTGCCCTCTATTCCTTTTCGTTTAATAAACGAAATCGATGGTTTTCTTTGCAGCTTCTCTTCCTCTTGACAGTGGTCACATTTGCGTTGAATAAAAGACGGTTCAGTCGTTCTCATCACTTTATCTGCCATTGCATCCGCTTCGTCTTCAAGCGGATCGTCAACTGCGCCTATTGATAACTTCGGTTGTAGGGGAAAACGCTCCAGCGATTTTATATATAGATCTTGTTCAACTGTATCCATTGCGGGCAATACGAGCGCAACGGCAGGAGCAGATTCGTGTTGCTTTGATATGGATAACTGTTCATGCATTAATTTCTTATTTGGCAGATACTTTGAAATCTTGAATTTCAATACACTTACTGATGTATTTTAAAACAAGACACCAACTTTAGCTGTAACCACAAGCTTACTCACCGGGTCGTACGTCAACGAAAAATCACCCCCAAACCGAATCTTACTTTTGCCTGCAGCAGTAATTTGTTTTACAAGGTCAGCAGTCTTGGAAATGTTTTCTATGTCCCCTTTATTTTGTTCATAATATGCCAAAGGATTGTTTAACCCGGCTGGAAGACCGGACGCAAAATGAGTGAAAGCACCAACGCCAGATGTAAACGTTTTCCCCATCTGGTCTGAGAAAGGCAATAAAGGAGCGCCATAATGAATCCCGAGACCAAGCCTTTGCTGCTCCGGATTTACACCAAAACTCCCGCTAAAGCCGCGGTAATTCATTCCCAATGAAAGATTATTACTTCCCGGCTCCCATCCTAATTTGCTGGAGAAATCGCGGAAACGCATATTAAATGAGAGGGCACTTCCATACTGGTACGACAACCCCGTCATAAAGGTTCTCGTATTAAAATCCAGGTGCACCTTGCTGGTATCAGCTTCAAGCAGAAAATGAAATAACCGCAATTGAAAATCAGGAGGTAAAACCTTAAAATCAATGTCTGCCTTTTCTGCAAAAGTTTTGTCTTTTTCTTCTTTTTGAACCGATTCTGGTGCCACACCCTGCTGTATCGTATGTGTTAGCTCGTGAGCAAGCAATTGCTTTCCACTTCGTGTTTCGGGCGAATATTTACCGGTATTAAAGTAGATATCGTTTCCTGTAGTAAATGCATTAGCATTTAATGCTTCTGACAATTGTTCAGCTGCACCACCTGTATGGATTCGCACATCAGAAAACGAAGCTCCAAACCTGCTTTCCATAAAACTTTTAGCCGAGCTTTCTAACGGTTTACCGCTTCCTTTTGTAGAGTCTATACCAATCGCGATTTGTTCAGCGGCTACACTATTTTCTGAACGCTCTTTTTGAATGAATGAAGCCAAACGCTCTCTTTGCACGATATCGTCATGCCCGCAATAGCTACACTTTCTTTGAATAGGAACCGGTTGCATTCGAGCGGAAAACATGTCACGACTACCTGAATGGTCATTCTGATTAAGAATTGCAGATGCTTCTGAATAATTCTTTTTTTTAACTGACCTGGAAATATGAGTCGGCATCGTGGTATTTTAAGTTTGATGTTACGGACAGCCAAACTGCAAAAATTTGAAAACTATTTAAACTGCAACTGCCGATAGGTAATTATTTATGATTGGGCCGTAGCTGCCATTTGTGTGCACCAGTTCTGGTCAGGTGCTGCACCTGCTAGGCGTATTGAACCAGGACTCATAAGGTTATGAGCATCGGAGCTATGCGCTCCACCTTCGTCATCGCCCACATACCCTGCTGCATGTCCTGCTTCGTGAGCAATGGTGTCATTTGCTGCAAGGCCTCGATTCCACAATACGCCACTCGCCCCTGTATTTGCACGAGGAAAAATACGTGCCCCCTGCCAGGTTTGACTAAGTGTTGACTCTGTAACCAACACCTTTAACCCTCCTGCCGGACCAGCAATACGACCAAGGTTGGTGTCGCGAAGTGTCCTGTCAGCTGCGTTATCATTATCATAATCACGATCTGCCGGAGCAGGTTTATTGTGGCGAACCCAGTCATAATTTGTTTTTACATCAATATTGCAGCCTGTTGCATGGGTGCTGCAACAGCTGAGCATGGCGGCTTTCTCAACTGAAATCGAAGCCCTAAGCTTTGTCATGGTCTCTTCATTTGCCTGTGCACTTGAGTCGAAACCAACGTTTACCCAAATTGTCCTTCTTGGAACAGCTGCAGCTTGTCTTTGAACAAATGGTTGAATCTTTGTTGATCCCACTGCACCTTGTTGAATCGTATGAGTTAATTCGTGTGCAAGTAGTTTTCTACCTTCAGAAGATTCTGATGAATATGTGCCGGAATTAAAATAAATATCGCTGCCCACAGTAAATGCTTTTGCCTGCAATTCAGCAGACATATTTGCCGCATCGTTGTTATTATGAATTCTCACATCGGAAAAATCAGCTCCGAACCTACTTTCCATGAAAGATTTAGTCGAATCATCCAAACTGCTCCCACCTCCCTTACTCGCAAGAATCCTATTAGAAACATCGTTATTTGCTGCTAATCCATTTTCACTTTTTGCATGTATAAAGGGAGTGACAATGGATGCTAATGGCTTCCTATTTACTTGTTCGTCCTGGTCACGGCACTGAGCACATGTACGTTGAACTAACGGCATTAGGGGCATTCTCGTGACTGTTTCAGAGATTGCATCAGCTTCCTGTTCATGGTAGTCATTTGCTCCGCCAATTAATAGATTGTACTGAATGGCTATGGGGCTCCCACTTTCTTTAAGCTGCGGCTGAAATGAATGAGCTTTTTCTACCTCTCCGGCAGCTCTAACTGAAGCGCCTTCCGCTGTTGGCAGGGTCGATGTTTTAATCTGCATTTCATTTATATATTAATCGTTTCTCTATCATTAAGGAAAGTTAGGGAGCAATTGGCCAACGAATACTCCAGCCGGGCCTATTCAACTCAGTATTAAATGCTGTTTTTTCAGCGGCGGTCCAGGAAGACGAAGTAAAATTGAAAGTATCTGTTACATAAGCATCGACTTCAGTGCACTTACACCGGCATCCGATCGTTTTTAAAATTCCTTCAATTCCTTCAGAATCATTAGTAATGATATTAGTAAACCAATTGGCAAGATTTACACGGGCAGGATCGCCTGCAGGGGCACCGGCAGGAATTGCTCTGAACATCACCGGGAACTCACTCATTTCTGCTGACAGTTCTGAAAGTTCATCTTCGATTGCTGCTCTTGAGCACAATGGAAATGCTGGATGAGTCGCTGTGTCAAAAATAACATGCTGCGCTTCATGTGTAAGTACCTGAAGGGTAGCAACTCTCCAATCTTCACGGGGTACACCTCCGATAGTGACGTCAGCAGTGGTATTAAAGGCAAATGCTTCCTGGTTTAAATTTGCATGAACAAAAACACATGGTTTTACTGCTCCAGCCATTCCAGTCGGAATAGTTCCTGCCGGTAAACCATCGATGATCCAGTCGGCACAAGAGGTAGTGAGTGCCCCGGTGCCTGAAGATAAATCCCAGTCAATAAATATTCCGTGCAAATTGCTCAATAACCCGGGCGACTGTGATTCAAAAAATAATTCTAATTGTCGTGCACTTCCGCCATGTCCTGAACCAAGGGCAAGGGCAGGAGTCAATCTTTTCCGTCGCCCCCTTGCAACGTCCTCATTCGAAGCTTCGCTTGCACCGAAACCGGCTGCAGAACCTGGAATGGGGGCACTGCAATCTGCTGGGGAAGTACAAAACCGCTGAACTTTTTGGGTACTGTTTATTCCTCCTTGTTGTACTACGTGCGTTAACTCGTGGGCAAGCAGTTTTCTCGCTTCCGTAGATGTAGATACGTAAGCGCCGGAGTTAAAATAAATATCATTGCCGACAGTAAATGCTTTTGCATTTAACTCGGTCGACATGCGGGCTGCATCGTCATTATTATGAATTCTTACACTAGAGAAATCAGTTCCAAACCTGCTTTCCATGAATGATTTTGTCGAATCATCCATACTGCTCCCACTCCCTTTGGTTGCAAGTATTTTATTGGTAACAGCATCAGTTGCAACTGACCCCGTTTCACTTTTTGTCTGCAAGAAAGAGGTTACCAGCGATGTTAACGGCTTCCTTTTTATTTGTTCTTCCTCCCGTTCGCAATCAGCACATTTACGCCGAACTGAAGGCATTTCCGGCATTTTCATCACCACATCCGCCATTGTATCCGCTTCCTGCTCGAGAGGGTCGTTTACTGCACCAATGACCAGCTTAGGCTGTATCACAATTTGTGGTACTGCTGCAGACGCAAAACTTTGCTGCGACCGCCCCTGGTTATCGAAAACAGACTTTTGTGCAAACATGTTCTTCTTTATTGCTCGTTAAAAGACCATGAGATAAACGCTTCCTTTTCCTACATCTTTGTGTACTCCGAACCCTTCGACATCTTCCTTTCAAACAATTTTTCCTTCTTTTTTATATTCCTTTTTTATTCCTTGTAAAATATCGTCGACCAATATTTCATTATTATTTCTGTTTAAAGCCATCAAAGAGGCGAATTGAACAACATTCATAATGGAACCTCCTGAAAGTTCGTATTGCTGCGCTATTCGCTCTACCTCTTCTTTAGCGGGAGGCAGGCAACCCGAACTGAATGCACCGGTCCAGATCTTGTAACGCTCTTTTGATTGTGGCTTTTGAAAATGAATAACAGACTGAAGCCTGCGGGTAAAAGCTTCGTCAACATTATTTCGCATATTGCTGGCCAGAATAACCAGGCCGGGATAGTCCTCTAACCTTTGCAATAAATAAGCAATTTCCTGGTTGGCATATTTATCGTGCGAATCAGATATAGATGTGCGCTTGCCAAACAGCGCATCGGCTTCGTCAAAAAACAAGATCCAGTTTTTATTCTCTGCTTTTTTAAAAACTTTTTCAAGATTCTTTTCAGTTTCTCCAATATATTTCGAGATGACCATAGAAAGGTCGATCCTGTAAACATCAAGATTGTATAGTTTGCCTAAGAGAGCAGCTGTAAGGGTTTTACCGGTCCCGGGAGGACCATGAAAGAGTGCCTTATAACCCGGTTTAAGTTTTTTCCTCATCCCCCAGTCTTCATATAGCGTGCGGCCATGTTGCAACCAGATGCGTAGCTCATCTAATTGCTTTGTCGTATAATCGTCTACTACCAGGTCGTTCCATGACATTTGGTTTTCCAACCGCTTTGCAGGAAACTCAATACTAAAATTTGGCTTTCTGAGATTTCCGGTAGTAAAAAAATCGACGTACTCTTCTGAAATGCCAATGGAGCTGCTGTAATAGGGTTCGTTGTTACCGGAAGAATGATCTATGGTGATGATGTTATGAGCAATAAAAATATGATCAGGCTCGAAAAGTTTATATAATTTAAAACGATGCGCAAAATTGTCACCAGCCAGCAAGAAAAGGGCTGTTTCGATCGTTGGAATAAAACCACTATGCCTGCTACCTTTTATACCGCCAAACTCTGTATATCCACGCCCTAATGATTTATTGATTGAAAAAAATACGTCTAATAGATGTGGTTGTAAATGTGGGATGATAGCCAGCATGAGCAACAGCCTTTCATCCCGGTTAAGTTTGTAATATTTTACAAAATCAGCATAAACAGAGTGATCAAGACTAAGGTCGGGAACAGTAGTATCAACCAAAGAATCATTGGTTGCCTCATTGAATGTAACAATCTCGCTTCGATCTTTATCTTCATTTATTCCAAAACTTTCTTTCGGAAAATAATCCCGCAGGCGAGCGTTTACCACTCTTGCAAACCAGTTGATCTCATTTGAAAGACTGTCAGCGTTGCGGCGAAGGGGGCTATCTTCACTACCGATGTCATTTATATCTGCTTGATCCACCATTGTTATTATTTTACCATTCTACACTAACCGTGTAATCGTTCCAGGGTAGTAAAATTGTTGAATACCCCCAGGGAATGCTGTCTAATAATACGTCATGCGTCCTTCTTTCTACTTGCACGAGCCAAGCTTTTTCATTTCGGGTTACAATTCCCTCCCGTTTTAAAAATGCTTCGCGCAAGCCATCAACAGAAGTATTTTTGAGCACTTTCCAATGTTCAATTACTGACTTCAACAGATCTACCCCTTCAGCCAGATCATCTTCTAATAACTCCATCTCCGACGGCACCGGCTCTTCAATTGCAAGACCACAAATAATTTTCTCAAGGATAAGTGTGAATTCCGGGAACTTTCGCCTTCCCGTAACCAGGAACTTTAATAAATGAACAGCCTTGTACTGAGCCTCTTTATTTATCCATTCACTTTCTGCCAGTAGTTGCAATCTGGTAAAAAAGGGATTGAAAAAAGGAGCAAGCAACAAGACGCCTGCATGCTTTACAACAAACCGTTCTTCTTTTTGTTGCACGTTTTTGGTCGCCTGTGCCAGCAACATTTCAATAGCCTCTGCTTTCGCTTTCTCCAACACTTCCTGTTCGTGATTTTGCAGGTGCGTTTCTGCAACCAGCCCATTTTCATTATTAAAAAATAGGGATGCCTCGCTTGTATTTTCAGGGAAGAGCAGTGTAACACGTTTCCTAAGAACCTTCCTGATTAAATTAACATTGAAAGGATCTTCAAAAATTACAGGAGCATCTTCAAGAATAACATTCCTGGTCTTTTGATAAATAACGCTCATTTCGTTTAGTCCACCTATCCTACCTATACTATAAAAAAATTCCTGTACCAAAACGCGGCTTCTATCTTCTGCATTTTTGAGCACTTCAAACAAGTTCACAATCGTCGCCTTCACTTCGTCCGGCACCTGGTACGACAACCTTTTCCACACACTTGGCTTCGACTTGTTTCTTTCTAAAAACACTTGTAAAACTTCCGGTCTCCTGGTAACTATCGCATTAATTAATTCCTCTAAATTAATTTCATCTTCATTTGCAAACCATGGCAAGGTTCCGTTTTGTAAAAAATATTCAACCAATTCAACCTGCGAAATTAGCTGTGAAGTTTCTCTTTGCTGCGTTGTAACTTCAGAAAGTTTTGCTGTCAATGCTTTTTCGAAATGAAATAAAAATACCGCGGCAAAGTTGTGCCTGAAGCCATTTGGCATGAAATGCCCCAGGTCCATTTCGAGCTTATCGATTTTCAACCATTCAGACTCGCCTACATATTTCGAACACACGTAATCAACCACTTCTTCAATTTGCTGCTGGTAGGTTTGGGCAAAATTGTGGCGCATATTAAAGGCGTGATCCTGGTCCGAAAAGCTCAGATCTAATTGCAAACGGTTTATCAGGTTTGTCATGATTCAGATTCAACTTAATTCCATTTTTTGTCCTGTTTGAAACGCTTATCAAGTCCTTTCGCCAGCCCGGACTTTGTGTAGCCGAAGGCAAAAAAAACTTTCAGGAACAAGAACGCGGGCCGGTTTAAAAAAGACAAAAAGCACATTATCCATAGGTAGCAGGGTTATGACTGCAATCGTCCTCGCAAACACCGCAAGGCCTAAGAGTATTTAAAACATCAACCAGCGGATTTACTTTTTCATAGCCCGGCATTTCAGTTTGTGCCATCTCCAACAACCATTCTGCATATACCTTTTCAAAACGTTGCATTTCCTGTACTCCCAGCCATACAACCCTCGTGTGTACGTGAGCCGGCGTTTCTGTTTCGATCTTCTTTTCAACCAGGTTTCGAAAGGTTGCATCACGCAGGCGCTTTGGCCAACACGGTAATACTACCGTTGTTCTGAAAGAATACTGATCTTCATTATTGTCACACGGATTTTCGGTACAATATAGGTCGAGCTGGAATTCAAAATAGGTGATCAATTGCTCAATTTCCAATTCTATATCATCTGGAATGGAAATGTTTTGTTGTGCCTGGATTTTTGTTTGCTTATTGAAAATAAAAGGACTTTGGGCAAGAACAATGCCTTTATGACCGTGAATGATAAAACTGTATTTAATCTTTTCAGGCTGTTCTTCCTGGTTTGAAACAATACCGTAATTGATGCGTTCGGAACCAAATTCGTGAAGATCTTTAACCCGCTTTGCTAATGCTTCATACCGCCGGAACTTCAACGGCACTACAGCGGTCCCATCAGGAAAAGCTTCCTGCACCAGGATAGCTTTATCGTATTTTTTTGTCTTGTCGTTGAACTTTAAATATTCCAATACCCACGGCAACTTATCGTAACATTTATCTGCCGGAATTCGATGAATTCGTTTTCTGTAACCGGGAACATCAGTATTCTCGCCAAGCCCTATTCCCAAATCGCATTTATCAAGACAAATGTTTAGAAAGTTCACATTTACTGGTTTTCCAACTTCATCAAACACTTCGTCAAACTTTGGTCGCAACAGCAGATGCTCAATCAAATGCAGGCCTTCGTTGCTGTTAATAGCATACATCAACTTTTGCAGGCTTTTAAACGCATTATCACGGTTATCCTTGTTATCATATCGTTCACTCGAAGCTAAAAGTACAGCCGTTTCCATATCAGTTCCATCCCATAGTTCAAACCAGAAAGTGCCGATAAGCCCTGCAGTTTTACGACTCCTTTGTTTCAGGTCATCATGAAATTTAAAATACTTCCTGGAGTCGGCATACTTCAACATCTCGTTCAATAGCGTTTCTGTGCAGCAACCTTCCTTCACATCCACACTTGTGATAAGCGTTGCATTGTTATTGTCCGGGTCTGTGAGACGGATAACATTGAGAGGGTTTCCTTTCTTATCTTTTTTCTGAACCGAATTTTTCGTCTTTGGATCGACCTCCATTACCGCGTCAATAACTACAGAACGAGGATAAAGTGTACGTCGTTCAATTTTTTCAAATCCCAATAACCGCGCAATTCTTCTTTCGGCTCCAGATATATTTTCAGTATCCCAAAAATCCATTCTTGAATAGTCATATCCCTTGCCACGGTTGCTGCTGATGCGGTAATATTCTCCATTTTTTAAGATCCCGCATTTATCATGGATTAATCGTTCGTCTACTTTTCCCGGAGTTAACCACCTGCTGATCGCTTCGTATTCGCTTATGTCTTCACCAAACCTGCCGAGCATATGATCGAGAAAACGATTTCGCCGCTTATGAAAAATGTCCGGAGTTTCTATAATACTTTGAATTGAATTTACAAAATCCTGCAACACTTCCTTATAGTGTCCTTCCCCATGATTTCCATGATCGATGATCAACGATTTCAAATCATCTATTTCTGTTAGTGCCTCTATAAAGTAACTATGCTTTACATGTGTATCAAAAGAAAAAAGATCTCTGAGATGATTAAGCTGTACAAGGTGGTCTTTTAACAGTTGTTCAAAAAAAAGCAGGTACCCTTTTAGTTGCAAAGCCTGCACCTTTCTTTTATCATCAGCATCTACAGGTAGTCCTGCCCGTTCGCTTACGCCGTATGCCATGGGCAACGAGTAGGTGACCGGGTAATAATCTTCCAGTTCCATGTATTCGCCAACAGGTACATCAAAATCTGTTTCATGCCCGTTTAACTTGTATTTTCGTTCTATTGACTTAAGATCTTTAAATAGCTTAAGCATTCTTGCCGGTGCTTTGTCTTTAGCACTCCCGGTATTATAAGTAATAAAATCACGCTCCTTGCAAAACATAACCTGCGACATGGCAGGTTGAATTCTTGCAATCTTGTTTTCATTTTTCAGATATTCAACCCATTCGTTAAAATAATTTTTACCTGAGGTCTCATCGTTCAGACCCTTGAAAGGCAAATGGAGGTATGTTACGGCTTTAATCCCTTCAATATCTGAAACTTCATTAATAATATCTGATAACCTGATATCTCTGAATAGATCGGTTTTTTCAAGTTCTGCAGTATCAACAAAACCATGATTTAGTGCAGGCCCTTCGAATATTTCATCCACCAGGTAACCTTTTTGCAGCATCTGGTCTATCGTATAAAATGGAATGGAAGGAGTAAAATATTTGTAAATGGCAAAAAATACCTGGGCCAGAACTTCATCAGGGTCTGCATATTCATACAAAGCGATAGAAGCGCCGATGCCAAAGTCAAGGTATTCAACAGCATTGATAGAAAGAAAATCTTCGCATAAATTTCGGCGGTGAGCAAGTTTTTCGACTACCTGTTGCCTTACAACCTCCCTGCGTTCTTCTTCAATTATCCCCTCTTCGTATTCTACCATCACGTTATACAACCCTTCAAACTCAATAATTTTCGACGGAAAAATGTGTGGAGTAGCTAATTCTTTACTCTCAACGGCAAGCTCGGCATTTTCACTTTGCAACCCTTTCTTCTCTGTTAAAAGTTTCGCCTTTTCGATTTTTAATTCGCCTACATCTCCCTCTTTAGATGCAGCAGTTGCCGCATCGATGGCTGCAACCCTGGTATCTATATCGGTTATTCTTTTTGAGATCTCTGCAGTTCTCTTGTTGATGTCTGCAATTCGTTTTGCTATCCATTCTTTTGTTTGCGCTTCTGACACCGGCTCTAATCCAAGTTTGCCGTGACAAGTTTTCAATTTATTATCGTCACACGAACAATCATAATCCTTTCTTTTCTCATAATAATTATAGTCTATCCACACCGGTACCTCATAATCCTTACTAGGTGTTAACCATGCATTTCTCACTCCTTTTACATCGATAATAATTTTTCTATAATCACTTATCGTTAACGGGTTGTTATGCAAGATCTGCCGTGCTGTATAAAAAATCTGTTTCCAGGTGTCTTTGCCTAGTTCTTCGGGTGTCAGCAGATCCTTAATTTCAAAACCGGTACGATAAGCAAGATCAGTGATGGCATAGCAAACCGCTTCAAGTATTGTTATCCCCGGGTCCGAGTTGTTATAATCCGTCCACACAGCGCTTCCCAATTTTTCTATTGCCTGGAAGCCCTGCTTTCTCATAGCGACATAATCTTCAGCAGGAAGAAGGGGATTTGACTTTCTTAATGCAATCTGTTCTGACATACTTTTTTATTTTATCTAACCATTTGTTAGAATTCTCTTTGGATACCGGCGTTGGTTTTCATAGCATCACCGTTGCGACGCAATCCTTTCATCGGCAAACCAATAGGAACTTTTTTGACGATTACCTGGTAACTCTCCAAATATTACCGCGTACCCTTATCTTTTTTTACAGCACTTTTCCTGATCCTTTTCCCGTTTTTTTCAACCGGGCCCGGCGCTGGCATCTCCAGCGGCTTTTCACTTGTCGTTTCTCCCGTTACCTCTGCCGGCTTTGCACTTTCTGTAGCAGGATCATTTTCGACCTGTTCACTGTTAACCTCTGGCAGAACAACAGTAACTTTCGTGTCCGGCACGTCCGAACCGATAGCTGCATCCACAGTTTTTGCTTCTTCTACAAATGTTTCCTCATTTCGTTTGTCCGCAGGTACAGCAGGTGTAGCACCCGTGGGAGCCAAACCCCCGGCTGCCGGCACTGTATCTACTGCAGGTATTTGAGTTCCTCCCCCCCGTGTAGGTACCGGCTTCTGAATTTTACGTTCTTCGCACCTTGACAAGTGTTCAGGCTCTTCGTACGGAGTAATAATATGCTTAGGAACCGAGACCAAAATAGACCTTGAGGTAGATGGTTTTGCCACAATATCGCCCTGGAAATCGCTCTGGTCCTGCAACAGGTGTTCCATGTCGTTGCAGCCGCTGATCCTTCCTGGCACTGTAACTACATCCTCATCCCGGTTATCATCCGAATTCTTATTGTCTGCATAACCTTCGTGTTCGCAACACTCATTTCTGCAAACACCCATTAAAAAATCTGTGATAAAGTCGACATAAGATCGTTCTTCAATAAAATTTATAATGGAAGAAGCATATATTTTTTGATTGAAAGAGACATCTGCATTTTCATCAAAAGCCCATGGGGTCAGGTAATGAACTATTTCATCGTTCAGCTTTTTCATAAAAAAGCCTTTATCAGTTCCGGTATAAAACTTAACCTTAAATGAAACAATAACCTGTTCGTATACCGGATTTTTTGCATGAATATGTACAAAAGGAGTTGTACGCTTCTTCAAATATTCCTGAATTTCCAAAAGAGTTCGCCTGCTTGTCTTGGGTTGCAACGGATCTGCTGCGTTCCTGTTTTTTAAATTTGCAACAGGCACAATCAGTATGTGACCGGGAGCCACCTGGGGACCACAACAATCGTCAGCCTTTGGTCTTGAACCTGAATTATCGGCATGCCTGCAAATACAATTTGGATCAGTATGAGTAATGCATTTTACTTTATAAATCGATGGAAACCTGTCGAGTATAATATGTTCATAATCCCATGCAGTGATCGCCCTTGCCTTGTGACGTAGACGTTCACTTACCCGGGTGTAATATTCTTTTCCAACTTCCTTATGCTTTCCATCAAACGACGCAAAAGGTTGAACCACTTTTCCAACATCTGCAACTGCAACCGAGAGTTTACTAATACTCCCTGCTGCAAGTGCTTTATCGAAATGAGACTGGTCATTGTTGTCATCTTTGAAGGTTGCCAGCACAGCTTGTGTTACCACATCAACTAACCGGGGAATACGATTTGAGCTATCGGTTACGCTTGCGCAAAACCAATACAGGCCATCCGTTATGATCGTATTATGACTGGTAACATCTGCCGGAACATCAATTTTTACAATGCCCGTTGTTTGAAAACCGAATGTTCCGTCCGAAACCAGGTGCTCACCTTTCAGCGGTCGCCATTCATTATTGGTCAGGTACGACCAGTTAATCGCCGGCGGGTCGTTGTCTTCATCTTCTGCACTTCCTTCGGCGAACTGAAACAACAACGATAGCGTTTGAAGCGGCTTAAGTTTTTCAATGCCTATAAAAAGCATCCCTTCTTCCTGTATCCTCGCAGAATATTGGTTTGCACTTCCTGATATTCTATCCTGTAACCCGCTTGCCTTGTACATCAAGCTGCTGACTACGTTTTGCCTGCTGCTTTTTATTTCTACAGTTGTTGGAGTTTGATATCCGGTTACCTCATTAATATTTCCAGTGGGCAATATTGCCTGTTTAATTTTTGTAGCAGGTGCAACTGCAGCCGGGGCATATGGACTTAAAAAAGTGAATTGAGGAAGAAGATGATTATGAGCATTTACGAGCAAGTTACCTTTTGCTTTATCTACGATAGAAAATTCAGACTTTGGCTGCGGAACATTCAGGTTGTTTAACGATTTTTTTGAATCATTAGCTTGCTTACTATTGATGTAGGTTTCGACCGCCCCAAAAGGATACACATGAAAGAACTGGTCTATTCCTGCCTCAAGCGCTGATAATGTAGACTCATAACTAACGGAGACCTCTTTTACCTGGAGCCTGGGAGCAAGATTTTGACTAGCCAGAATAACATTATCTCCCTTAAGTTCCGGCAATAAAATACTAATACGAAGAAACCCTTTATCCGAATTAGATTCCCATTGATTAAAATATGAAATTGGCTTTCTTAAAAGAGAGACCGGTTTGTCATTTATAGGAACGCCATTAGGATTTTTATCAGGGGAGTGAAATAAAATGTTCCTGGTTAATTCGAATTGATTAAAATTGTTCCCCGTTTTTGTGGTCAGCTTATCCCATGTTCTGTCGTGTAAAACGCTCACACTGAAATTACCTGTATTATTAATAACAGCAGACGCAAAGCCGGGCACCTCGTCATTAAAGTCGGCGTCTTCAACAGCGTCTTCATCTGCTGTTCTTTTCATATTAACGGCTAACCTTCCCATTGGCTTATTAAAAACTTCTTCACTTCCTATGTACAAAGATTTACCCCTTGAGGGAAATGCTGTAAAAGGGTCAAAAGCTTTATTTACCGGCTGAATGCCCTGGTCATTTTGAAGAATAAGCGTTTTTAAACCATCGAAATGGAAGGCTGTAGCTTGAGAAATCTTGTCGTCAAAATTGTCTGAAGGATTGATTGATCCAACTTTGACACTTAAAGACAAACCTGAAATATTCAACTTTTCATAATCAGTAGATTTTAGGTCAATAGTAGAATTTAGCATGATCATCATCAAAGGGTACTCGGTTTCAAAATTATAACCCGGGTGTAATTTCGAATCATATCGTGTTACAGGAACCTCTGCTACTGACAAATACACGTAAAGCATATTTTCCTTCTCATCGATCAGATAAGAGCTCTCAACATCGTCGCCTTCGGGGTTAAACAAACCCATTTTCAGATACTTCCCTACTTTTTCCTGGTCATCATCGCTCATTGCCTTATCTATCTTGAGCCAATCCTTTTCCCCCGTCAGCCAGATCTGAAAAAAAGGCGTCCCTTTTTTAATTGCTTTTAATGCCGCTGCAAGCAGCAACTCAGAACCGTCTATCTTCAAGCCGATCAGCCGCTTTCCTCCCTGTAAAACCAGTTGGGGAGAAGCAATTGCAAAGCCCACCTGTGCCTCATCATTCCTGTTTAACAGCTCGTTGATCTTTTTAATCCTTTCACACGGATTATTCGTTGGAGTCGTATCGGCTGACCCCTCACCCACTGTTTTCCATCTGGGATTAGGGTCAGTAAATTTTCCCCCAAATCCATCAAGAGAATTAGCTACAGGACGAGCATAAATTTTATGGATCTTCCTCTTATTTTCTTCAGTGTCGGGCGGCAGCTTTTCAACAAAAATTGTCTTTAATTCTTTTACTTTCGCCTGGTTTACAACCAGGTCATTTTCTGTAGCATATATTTGTTCTTTACCTGTGGAATCTTTTCCGGCTTTTAGAGTTGTACCTTTTTCCACGTCATATTCTGCAACATCTTTTGCCAACTCAAATATTATATGTACCCTGTCTGGTATTGAAGGTTTTTCAGCTAAGTGAAGAACATCACGATAATAAAATTCGAGCATCCTTTCAGTAATACCGTTCAACTGGTTCTGGGCAAGCTTAAACACCTGCAAAAAAGCAATAAAGAGCGCCATGTGTGGCTGATGTGCCGGGTATTTCTCAAGGGCATATTGTAAATAGGTTTCAGACTTTTCGACCACGTCGCGCATGAACCCATAAAAGCTGTGAAAGATATCATCGACGAACAAAGCCCCTGACCTGATCTTCTCTTCAACTTCTATTCCGCTATAAATTGAATAGTCCGGGTCAATATCATCCTGTAGACCCCAGAGTGAGTCATTCTCTATGCCTTTATAATCAAGGTTCAGACTTTTTTTAGGATCTACATATTTAAACCCTTCTTCGTAAGCAATAATCTTTTTCATTTGCTCCAGCAGCAAAGAACTGATACCAAGGTCAAGATCTTTACGCAAAGGATTTTCAGGAATAGCAACAGAATACCAATGATCTATCCTTATCGCCATGCCTAGAATCGGGCTAAATAACGCTGCAAAAATCTCTGTTCCCGGATGCAAATCCAATTGGTCGCGTAATTCCCTGTAATCTTTTTGAATCTGGTGCAAATCAATAATGGCAATAGAAGCAGCAATCACCGCCATATCGCGCCTGAAAAACTCTCTCCAGCTTACCTTCGAAGGCGGCGGTTCGTCATCAATGTTACTTTCCGGTAAATCATAAAATCTTATTTGTGCTGCATACCTTTTTGCAAATACCAGCAAATCCTCTATACTTCTGCCGTCAATTGGAGCATAAGAAGGATCGAGAGCCTTTAAGTAACGGCCTAACTGCCCCGAACCATCACGCAATACTTCATTATGACATTCACAATTATCCATTGAGAAAAATTTTAAATTCGCCGTCTACCGGTTTAACAAACTTTGTAACAGCTAATTTTATTTGTTCTGTTCTTACACTTTTACTTTTATACTTCACAACGCATTTTGGGACTTGCTACGGATGCTTGTGATTCTGCCAACATTATACATTCTAAAACGCTATGTTTAATTCCGTTTTCCAAATCTATCCCGCTTAATTTTCCATTATTAATTTTCGAGCCTTTTCTGCCATCGTTATTTTTCAATGTTGGTCGCTTCATTTATATAGAATGGGAAGACATAATTGTATCTCGTATTAGTTGCGATAATCTTGTACTCAATATGGATCTCAAGAACACCCCGGTAATCATCAGGCGTTGATACAAGGTTTTCTACTGTAATTCTTGGTTCATGTAATACCAGCGCTTCCTTTACTATTTTTTCAATCAGGGCAATATTGGGAGGGTTCATTTGGTCGAAAACATGAGGCTGAAGATTGCAGCCAAAAGTCGGTAACATGACCCTTTCACCTGTAATGGTTAACAGTATGATCTGTAAGCTGCTTCTTACATCGTCTTCCCCGACTAGCATTTCAACACCGTAAAACTCCCGGCGAAAAGACGGAGGGAATCCCCATCCCGTGCCTAAGAACGACTGGTCGACAGTTGCCATATTCTGTATTTTATTTTTTGCCGGTTTCCTCTGGTATGTATTAAAGCCATTTTCAAATCCAATTTGCTGGTTTCATAACGTAATCCCTGATACAGCTGTTTTAAGAAATTAGCCACCTATAATTACTGTCGGAAAACCAACTACAATAGAGCCTCCATGTGCTGTAGAATCTCCCGTTCGCGCAGCCGGCATTCCTCCAAATTTCACCGTACCGGAGCCTGCTATAATACTATCAGGAGGACCAGCACAGGTGCACATATTTCCAACAGTTGCTGCAGGCTGACCGCCGATAATAACCGTAGGTGCACCAGGAGGTAAAATAGTACCACCGGAATGTGGACTACCATTAGGGTTTACCATCGGACAAACATGATTGTCATTAATACGTGCTGCAGGGGGCATACTCTATTTTGTAAAAGTGTTATTACTTTTTAATTTATTAATACCTGGCTACCTTTTATTGTTACAATTCCGTTTGACTGAATGGTTATACCCTGTGCTTCCATTTTGATTGTATTCTGATTTTCGTCTTTTATTTCCAGCGCACTGGCGTCTGTATTCAGAATAATTGATTTTTCACCTGATGCTGTGGGAACCAACAAAGTCATTCTCTTGTTAGTATCATCAAAAATTAACTTGATACCTTCCTTGGTCACAAAACCCGATTCCAATGCCCCACTCTGTTCCGGTATTGGCGACTGTTTTGAGTCTTTACTGTGCAAATAACCAAGCGCAACGGGCTCGTTTGGATCATCGCTTAAAAAACCAACGACTACTTCATCCCCGACTTCCGGGCGGAAATACGAGCCGCGGTTTGCACCTGCATCAAGTGTTGCTATCCGTGCCCAGATACCTTCGTCACCTGTAAATGCAGGGATATGAACTTTTATCCTGTATTGGCCTCCACCTTCAGTATCGTCGACATCTTTTACAATTCCTATTTGTAAACCATTTACTCCCGGTCGTAGGCCGGCAGCAGGCTTATTCATCACATCTTCCTTTTTATAGAACCAATCGTCTTGCCAGCCAAACTGAATGTCGCTGATCCAGGATCCTTCATAATGATGCAACACGCCGGTAACAAATACATTACCGTTAAAGCGATCTCCAACGCCTTCCAGGGTTATCATTGTACCTGGTTTCACCGCCGCTTTACCTTCCACACGAACCCTTCCAACGATTTTTGCTAAATGATTGCGTAAAGCATAAGCATCGGCCCAGTTTTGTAACTGCGACTGGGTAAGGTGTCCTGAATGATTTAATGTGATATTAGCATTTAAGACAGCCGCTAAATCGTCCGACGAAATGTTGCCATTTTCTTCAAAATCAGCAGTTCCACTATCTGAAGCTTCATCCTGTTGTTGAGTGTAGTCCCACGATTTCCCGGTTACTTCTGCAACCTGCCTTCGTGCATCCATTTCTGCTTCAAACTCCAGAATATTATCACCGTAGGCCGCAACCATTACCGGCTCTTCGCTGGTTGCCGGCTTTTTAATTACCAGTTTTCCATCATCTGTCAAAACCAGCATTCCATTTGCCTCAGCCCTTATCACTATAAAATCCCAATCGGTTGAATCGTACTTGACCAACTGGCTATGTGTAAGTGGAGTTGCCTCAATTTCTGTTTCCAATTCACCTGCCAATTCAGTAATTGCGTCACTGTCTGTTTTCTGAATGAAATAAGCACTTTTGCGTCCGGTCGTCAGCTTTATTGCTTTATCTTTTGCTTCAATCATCAACACCGAACCATTCTGTCTTACTTTAATTCCATGTTTTACAACAATTCCTTCAAATACTGTATCTACCTCCCCATGATAACCTAATTGAATTTTAAGTTCATTTCCTGGTTTGAATTTGTCGTCATTGCTTAACTCAAAGTCGCGGTCGCTCGGAGAACCATCCCTGAATACCACTTTTGCTGACGCCACCTTGTTAAAAGTCTTGTTAACCGTTACTTGCATCAGCAATATTTCATTGCTTAAAACAGTACCATCAATAAAGACCTTGCAGGTTACTACATCGGTGGCAGGTTGTGACCCAGGTGGTAAACTATCAAGCATTATTAACCGTAATATTTAAGAGGTAGATCCTTACCATTTTATTATGTTCTTGTACCAGCTTTTCGTTTGATATTATCATCCTCTCACCTGCTTACTTTGTCAAATAACTTTGACCAGATCTTTTTTAATATCAAAATATTTTTCAAATACCCCTTATTTTTTTTCAGCTATTGGAGGAAAAATAAGGGTTGTTCCTGCCTTCAATTTTCTGAAATTCTTTAGCTTGTTCACCTTAGCTACCTGTAAATAATAGTTTTGGTTATTATATACCTGGTAAGTAAGTAATGGCAACAGGTCCCATTCTTTTACGACTATTTCATGAGTAAGGTCTGGCGACGAAAGCATGTTCAACACATCGCTTAGTCCTTTTACGATTCGCTCTGTGAAAGTTGCGTTGATCTTTGCTCTTATTGGGAGACCGAACATGTCAAACATCGTATAGGTAACACTCGAAGAATTGATAATACAGTTCATAATGAACAGACCATACTGAACGAGCAAATAAGGGGGCCGGTGCAACACACCTGCAATGTGTGTAGTAGCGGATCTAAAAAGAAGCACTTGCGCGGTCACCGGAATTTTTACACCGTTTGTATTTACACCTGTTCCGTCGAGGGTTAGTTCAAGTGAAAAGGTCCGCGGCCTTGTTTTGTTATATACCGGGTTAGTTCCTGCATTTCCTGATGCCGCAGTATTATCCCATTGCAAATCTTCCCTGATAGTAATGTTTTCGGGATTAAACATAGCAAGGAAAGGCAGACCCATGGGAATACCATCCTTATTCATAGGGATGATCTTCAGGTTGAAGGGCAACTTAATAGCACTTTGAGTGTCCATTATCTTTCCTTTTTTTCTTTCAGAATTTCCATAACTTTTTCAGCTATTTCTGCTTCGGTACCGGTATTTGCTGAAGGAGGTTCTGTTGTTTCGGAGCTG
This sequence comes from Segetibacter sp., assembly GCA_028288485.1. Taxonomy (GTDB): domain Bacteria; phylum Bacteroidota; class Bacteroidia; order Chitinophagales; family Chitinophagaceae; genus Segetibacter. The sequence continues at coordinate 15,360 of JAQBNO010000176.1, read as the reverse complement.
TGACCTGCCGATGTTCCGGTGTCGACAACCGCCCTTATGATTACTTCATTAATTTGTACTGGCATTGCTACTACATTTTTCGTTCGAAATACTGGTAAGCAAGTTCTATCGTTTCGACCACCACTGAATTATCTGTCGATCTGAAATCTGATACTGACCATTTGAGCGGGTAAGCCTGTACCACATTCCATATTGCAGCAGCTTCACCTGATTCATCCAAAAGAGTTATCATAATATCGGCAGGTTTAAAATCGTAGACAACAACCGTGAAATAGGTGCTGATGGCTGACTTAAACCAGTTAAGTAACGCTGTTCCTTTTAAAAGCCCTCTCTTCAGCACGAGATTAGGATAGCGAATTCTTTTAGGTAATTTGTATGAAAACCGGTTTTCTCCTCCTTCTTTAAAATCTTCTGTTTCAACCTCGAAAGAAAGCCCGGTAACTTCCTGGAAACGCTGTTCGGTATCTGAACCCATACCATCCACACCAACGAATTCTACTTTGAAATGAAAGCCGGCAGGAGGAATATATGTAGCCATTTTTAAGTAGTTTTCATAGACAAGCCTTCATGAGCCAGTTCTATTGATTCTATTGCTATTTCGTTGCCGGTGGCTTTAAGACCAGGGCCTTCACATTTTACAGGCCATGCCTGTGTAATTACCCAAAACATTACCGGGTTTCCTTCATCATTCAGGAGACTTATGGTGATGTCGCGTCGTTCAACATTTGGTGCACCGTTGTTATTGAACCAGTTAAAAAGATCGTTGTTCTTTTCTACAATGCCTCTTTTCAAGGTAATGTTATTTACTTTTTTTAGCCCCGGCCTTTTTAACGCAACGGTAGTACCAGACATTAAACCATCACGGTATTCTATTACCTGGGTTTCCTGTGTTAGTCCAGAAACATCTGAAAAACCTATGTCCTGGTTGTTCCATGATACTTTGTAATGGAAAACCGGAATGGGATAAGTGGCCATTATTTTTTCTGTTTAATAATTGTTGAATTTGTTCCTGTTATAATTGCAAGGCGTTTGATTATTTAGGTGTTATATAAGGAACATCGAAGTTGAAATCTGGTTTACGGTAAAAGTGAGTGACACAACGATGATGCTATGAAAAACGGAAGGCGACACCCAAAAAAATACGTCTTCTAAGACTGTTGCAGTAATTGAGTAAATTTCAATACTATAAATTCAGCCGGGCGGGCCACAGCCAAACCAATTTCAATATTCAAACGACCTTCAAGAATATCCAGAGAAGTCATGGTTGTACCTAAACCTACTTTAACATAGAAAGCCTGCTCTGGTTTTACACCTGCCAGGGCTCCTTCGCGCCATTTCAGGTATAGATAATTCTCGATCATAGCCTGCATTTTTACCCAGGTACCGGCAGTGTTAGGTTCAAAAACAGCCCATTGACTTGACTTCTTTATCGACTCTTCTACCATATTAAAGAACCTGCGAACGCTGATATATCTCCATTCGTTATCGTTACCATTGAGCGTTCTTGCACCCCATACCAGTGTACCAAAGCCGGGGAAAGTGCGGATCACATTAATAGATTTACCAGATGCCGAATCGACATTAAGGCTTTCCTGTTCCCTGCTCGAAACGGCGAGATCAGGGCCGATGACAGATAAAAGAGCTTCATTTGCGGGAGCCTTCCAGACACCTTTGTTAAGATCGACCCTGGTATATAAGCCGACCATTGCGGGCGAGGGAGGTAAAACAACATATTGCTTTTTAATCTCAGAATCTATCTTATTGTAAATAACAGATCCTTTAAGCGTTCCGACTACCGTACCAACCGCTGTTGGTGCAGGATCAACTCCGGCGCCAGCCCACGTATACGCATCAATCTTAAGTAAATCGATATTGTTTTTAGGCTCAACATCTGAATTAAACCGGTAATTGTAAGAAGTAACAATATTAGGGTAGTATGCCGCGGCAAACTTATTTTCATCAACGCCCAAAGCTGAATTTCGAATTGTTAAAACGTCAGCATCGATGTCGCCATTGGGATCTGCCGAATTTTTAGGAGTGACCTTGAATGGATCAATAATGGCAAAACGGTCTTTCAACTCGTAAGCCTGGGTGATCATAGCCTGAACAACTTCCTTATATCCGCCTGAATCATTTTTATTGGCCTCGGGTATGCAAAGAAGCGTCACTTCATCAACGTCATAAACCGCAGTTAAACCAGCCTTTAGATCATCTTTCGATACCACTCCGGCAGCATGTGTATAATTGTCTACCGATACTATAAATGCTGTACCCCCTCCATTATCATAAAAATGCTTAATGGAATAATAAAGGTTGTGTTTAGACAGCTTGGCAGCATCGAGGCTAAATAATACATCGTATTGGTTGCTACCCAAATTTTTCAAAGTAACATTTATACTATCATTAATCTCGACGGCAGCGCCCCCGTAAAAAGTAATATATTCGCCCAGGCTGTTTATCTTATTTGGAACCATTTTGAGATCGCCCGCAACAAACTGGTCAGCTTTTTCGGTATATCCTATAAAAGCTGGAATCGCCGTTTCCACTTCGGCAACAGATGGTGGCAACGAGGGTATTTCCTGCACATACACACCGGGTGTGGAGAGTTTTAAAACAGGCATTTTTTATATATTAAAGTGTTATGAAGATGTCAGAATAAATGATTGGAAACTCGATAGCATTGAGCGTGCCGTTTGATGCATAAGGAAGATCAGTTTTAACTGACGCTTCATTTGGCTCGCCTATATACTTTTTAAGTTTAAGGTTAAGCGGATCACTGATCATGGAGGAGGAAAAATTTCTCTCCTTGAGAGCAAGTTCGGTTGTCGATACAAATTCGAAACTTGTATCGGTAGCTGAACTCTTGTTAAAGATGATGTTTGTATCATTGCTTACGATGTTTATCCTGTTTAAAAAATCTGCTTTTTCAGCGGGTGTTAAGGCTGCCAGCTCCAGGTATAGCGGGCTGTGTATTCCGAACTGAACTGTATAACGCCATAGGGTTTTTCGGTTCGGAAACACGATTTTATAAAGAGGTCTTTGTGGTGTTAATGATCTGTCCGGTTCTATCATTCTGTAATTGGCATTTGTAATAGAGGAAAGCTGAAGCTCAATTACACCGAACACCGGTAATCCAGTTGTTTGTCCCTTGTAATAAAACTCATCTTTCAATACGCCGGCGACTAGCAACTGGCATAGACCGGATGGCAGTGAGAAAAGGTCAAACATCAGATCAGCTTTACCTGCCGCATTAATTATTGACTTTGGCAGTGTTCCAACTCCGGTTAAAAGATGTCTTACTTGTGCTGTACCAGCAACTACCTGCGAGTTATGCTGGTACCTGTACGTATCCGAAACAATCTTCATTGAATCATCAGGCCATTTTACACCGACATTATCTTTAGTTAGATGTAGACTATTACGAGGTGCAGCAAGATCCGCTATGTTATTGCTGAAGTAATAAACTACATCTTTGCTAAGCTGAACTGGCAGCTCGTTAGATGAAAGAACCTGCGGGTTCTTTAATAAGACAAGAAAAGTCAGCTTATCACCTGCTCTTGCCGGAAACCTAAGAAGGTCATCTCCTGAGCCATTCTCACCAAGTACCCTTCCCAAAATAACAAATCCCGCATTTGCATTTGTATTTCTAAATACGAGATCCATCCTTTTCATTACCTTTTCACATTCTAGTGAAGGAATTATTTTGAAATCAAGGTCAGGTTCAAAACCAGATTTACGATAAACATTATTCTCATAGAAGGGCTGTTCGAGCGAGAGTGAAAACAATTCAGCATATTTTACTTTCAAACCACCCATAGCCAATTAGTTTTCATTAAAGTTTAGTTCAGTAACGGATGCAACTTTTTCTTTGCCTTTTGTGTCGAATACCGTCAACATATTCATCTTGTATACTACGTTGGGTAAGTATTTGCTACCTACCATTCCCCAAAGATTATTTTGCTGCTCGAATGAAAGAGTGTGCAGCCTGAAAGTGAGGCGCTCAATTAATTGCCACGGTTTTATTATTGAATCTGCAACGCCGGCATTAAGTGCGGGAAACTTCTTTTCATCGAAAATAGTGTTTGCCTGGAAGAAGCTTACCACATCGGATAAGTCGCGCAGCGAAGTCTCGTAACTGCTGTTATGGGCTGCAAAGAGAATATATAAATCAAGTTCAACCGGGGGATTAAGGCGTAAGAATTGTTTATCGTCGGTGGGAGTATAATAAGGCCGCTTTCCTTCTCTGCGTTCCTCATCTACGCCCACTACCATTATTGTTATATGTGTAGTGTCGGTAATGTTAATTGAGCCATTTGGAAGCATTATAGATTTAAGATCGACTACATTACCTGCACTGTAGTTTGCGGGGTCCTGTTCCCTATCTACTATATATGTTTCAAGTTCTTTCTTAATAAACTCAAGTGCAGTACGAATCATGTGGAATTTTTGTAGTGATAAGGCAAGGATAAAGGGCTACTAATTTTCTTATAAATCAACGTCATGCTGCAACCGAACAAAACCTGTTTTTTCACCTGGAAATGAAACAGGTCGATGAGGTCAGCAAAAAACGCAATTTGGGAAAATAGAAGCTCTTGTTTTCACTTCTACTAACTAGTCCAACAAAACAAGATTCTTTACATTTGAATTCTAAAACAAAGTATTGTAACTATTTTGAATATGCAAGCTTTAAGAAGATTTTTTTCTACTACCAGTTAGATTCTTCATTAATTTTTTTCTTACGCAAATCATCTAAGCTTCATTTATCTGCTAACATTCCTATATGATTCTTAGCATTTAATAGTTCGCTTTATTCTTAAAACAGGATTGAATAATTGGAGCCCGGTCATCTCGTGCACTGGTTCTGGAAATAATAATACTCTAAACTCTCTTTTTATAGATTTCACCGAGCTTCTATTTTATGCTCGATTGGGATTACACTACCTTCTATGATATGAATGATTGGTTGTATGTCAAGATCGGGAGATTGTTGTCTTTGATTGTCTAACTTTTATGCAAAGCCTTCGATTATAAAATTTATTTTAATGAGAGCTTTTTTAACCGCCCCTGATTTGATTGTTTCAGCTTATTTTTTAAACAGTATGCAGTGCATCCTTTAAATGACTTCCAACGATATTTTTCCAATGATACCAGCTAGCTTTTAATGTCTTTAGCAAGCTGTTTAAGCTCTACGACGAGATGTTTAACATCCCTCTTTCAAGTGCATTTAATTCGTGGAAACTGTCCCATTTTTTTGCTGTCTGATTTAGGTTCTGGCGGGCGATTTAGGGTTGCAGTAAGGAATAAGACCACTTTTGAAAGTACTTTTTTTCGCATGTCAATTTTTCCCGTTAACGCGATTTCTCTTAGATATTCCGATACAGTTAATAGTAGCTTTTCGGCTCGCGCTCTTATGATGAAGGCTTCCGATTTCGTACATTTAACTCCAGCCAATTCATCTCTTTTAACAGGTTTCTCTGGTCTGCCTCCTTGAATTTTAATTATATTTTGTAACTGTTCCATCTCACTTATCTTTCTCGTTAGTACGAATGCGGCGGCATGAGAAATGTGCTCGAATGTGAAGCAGGAGTGGACCGAGCAGTTTTGGTATAACCAAAACATAGCTGGTTCCTAAAATCTAAAAGGCCATTGTAAGCTCGGTCTATTCAATGTATAAAAAAATACAGCCATTCTCGCGAATGGCTGTATTTTAAATTAAGTCGGGATGACAAGATTCGAACTTGCGACCCCACGCCCCCCAGACGTGTACGCTACCGGACTGCGCCACATCCCGAACTTTGTGTGTATTTTCCTTTCGTCTCAGGTGCATCCCCATTAGCCGGACCACACCGCGAAATTCCCCGCACTATTTGTTCTGCGGGTGGCAAATGTAAAAGGATTTTATAAAAATCGGCTATATTGCACCAAATTTTCTTTTTACTTCATGAAGCTTTTACTAAAGCAAGTAACCATTACAGACAAACTCTCTCCTTACCACGGATTAATAAAAGATATTTTAGTAACCGATGGTTTTATTGAAACAATTGAAGACTCAATTGTTTCACCCGGCGCCACCATCGTTGAACGAAAAGGACTGTTTGTTTCACCTGGCTGGGTCGACATCTTTTCCCATTTTAACGATCCGGGATTAGAATATAAAGAAACACTGGAAAGCGGGGCGAACGCAGCTGCGTCGGGAGGGTTTACAAACGTTTTTGTTCTCCCAAATACACAACCAACAATAGGCAATAAATCCACTGTTGAATATATCGTTCAAAAATCAAAGTCGTTACTCGTTAACATTCATCCCCTTGGTGCAGTCAGTAAGAATATCGACGGCAAAGAGCTGGCCGAAATGTATGACATGTATAACAGTGGTGCGATGGCATTCTCCGACGGATTGCTGCCTGTTCAAACGCCCGGTCTATTACTTAAGGCCTTGCAATACCTGAAAGCTATTGATGCTGTACTCATCCAATTGCCAGTAGACAAGTCAATATCGAAATTCGGCTTAATAAACGAAGGCATCACGAGCACCCGTTTAGGATTGCCTGGCATACCCTCCATTGCTGAAGAATTAATGGTAACACGCGATATTGAACTGGCAAAGTATGCAGGAAGCAAGCTTCACCTTACAGGAATTTCAACAGCTAAAAGTTTAAAGATCATAAAAGAAGCTAAAGAACAGGGACTGAATATAACGTGCAGTGTAACGCCTTATCACCTTTTTTTCTGCGATGAGGATCTTGTAGAATATGATACTAACTTAAAAACAGATCCGCCGCTACGAACCAGGGAAGATATGTTTGCGTTAAGAGCAGGAATTGAAGACGGTACCATTGACTGCATTGCAACTCATCATTTGCCACAGAACTGGGATAATAAAATTTGCGAATTTGAATATGCAGCACCTGGAATGATTGGACTGGAAACCACTTTTGCTGTCATCAATCTTATATTTCCCAATCTCCCGACAGATCGCTTAACAGGCATCTTAGGTAATAACGCCAGGACGATCTTTTCTCTTCCGCAAAATATTATTATGGAAAAGTCGATAGCAGACTTAACCCTTTTTGAAAGAGAAACAGTCTTTAACTATAACGCCGTTACTATAAAAAGCAAATGCAGGAATAGTCCTTTTATTAATAAGCCATTAAAAGGAAAGGTGATTGGCATTCTACATAAAGACAGAGTATATTTGAACGAATAAAATTAAAATACTAATTCAATGGAACAAAAAACCACTTCTCCTGCTATTAAAGGCTTAATTATATCGCTCATTCTAATTGTCTTCTCTTTAATTCTCCAATTCTTAGATTTATCATCAAACAAAGGACTAGGTTCGATTAGCTTACTCCTTTTTTTTGCAGGGATTATATGGAGCGGGATTATTTATGCTAACCAATTACATGGTAATATTACATTCGGAAGCATCTTCGCTCATGCTTTTAAAGTAGCTGCTGCTGTAACCGCAATCATGACCATATTTACTATTATTTCTATAAAATTTATCAGTCCTGAACAAATTGATGTTGCTCTTCGCGAAGCACGTACCGGCATGGAAGAGAAAAATATGTCGGATGACCAGATCGACCAGGCAATGAGTATTACAAGGAAATTCTTTCTCCCCTTTGCTATCGGCGGTGTTTTATTTATTTACATGGTGGTAGGATTAATTGGCGCATTGATTGGTGCTGCAGTTGCCAAGAAGAATCCCGAGACCCCGTTTGTACAACAAGGTTAATTATCAAGAATGGATGTATCTATTGTAGTTCCGTTATTTAACGAAGATGAATCACTTCCCGAGCTGTGCACATGGATTGATAGAGTGGTAAACACGAACAACCTTTCTTACGAAATAATTTTAGTTGACGATGGAAGTACAGATGATAGCTGGAACGTAATTGAACAGCTGGCGGCCAGCGACAACCATATAAAAGGAATCAAATTCCAAAGAAATTATGGTAAATCAGCAGCATTAAATGAAGGTTTTAAAGCAGCTAAAGGTGATGTTGTAATCACGATGGACGCAGACCTGCAGGACTCCCCCGACGAGATACCGGAATTAAGAAGAATGATTACCGAAGATCACTACGATATGGTAAGCGGATGGAAGAAGAAACGATATGACAATACGCTTACTAAAAATATTCCCTCCAAAATTTATAATGCGGCCGCAAGAAAAAGCAGTGGTATTTACTTACACGATTTTAATTGTGGCTTAAAGGCATATAAAAAGAAGGTGGTTAAAAGTATTGAAGTATATGGCGAAATGCACCGTTATATTCCTGTACTTGCAAAATGGGCAGGCTTTAAAAAAATCGGCGAAAAAGTAGTCGAACACCGGGCACGAAAATACGGGACTACGAAGTTCGGCTGGGAACGTTTTGTTAACGGCTTTCTCGACCTGGCAACCATAACTTTCGTAAGTAAGTTCGGTAAACGGCCTATGCACTTTTTCGGTCTCTATGGTACTCTTTTTTTCCTCGTAGGCTTTTGTATGATTTTTTACCTGGTGATTGCAAAATTTGTTTCTGCCGACTTCAGCCTTACCAATCGCCCCTCATTTTATATCGCACTTGCTACTATGGTTATTGGAATGCAGTTGTTCCTTGCAGGTTTTCTTGCAGAGTTAATTTCGAGGAATTCCAGCGAAAGAAATGTATACCTTATCGAGAAGAAGATAGGCGTATAGAATGATGAATTGCATCATGCTATGCAGCTTTCAAGAAGTCGTAAACATTTAATTATTAGAAATCTTAAAGTGCTTTAATACCAACTATGGTTCATGGCTTCATCGTTGCCCGTTCAAATTGATGCCAGGCCGAATATCGCAATCACTTCATCTGCAAACGGTGTATCATCTTCGAGCTTTTATCTCCTTGGTTGCCCAATCCTTCCAACTCCCCTTATTTCCGCCGGCTTTATATTGATGTCCCAAACCTCTCTTTTCTGCCTGTCAGCCAAGAAAATTACAAGACCTATATTTGCAACATGAGTAAAGTGGTTATTATTGGCCCTGCCCATCCGCTTCGCGGAGGCTTAGCTTCTTTTAACGAAAGGCTTGCACGACAATTTACTTCCGAAGGAAATGAAGTGATCATTTATACCTTTTCATTACAATATCCAGGCTTCCTTTTCCCCGGAACTACCCAATACTCTACAGAGCCGGCTCCAAAAGATGTTGCTATTAAAGTTCGTATAAACTCGGTTAATCCCCTAAACTGGTTAGCGGTGGGCAACGAATTGAAGCGAGTTAAACCCGATCTTATCGTTGTACGCTACTGGCTTCCTTTTATGGGTCCTAGCCTGGGAACGATATTAAGAATAGTGAAAAAAAACAGGCATACAAAAGTTGTTTGTATTGCAGACAACATTAAACCACACGAAAAACGGGCAGGAGATACTGCATTTACAGCTTACTTCGTTAAACCAATTGATGCATTTGTAACAATGAGCGAAAAAGTAATGAAAGACCTCAAAAGCATTACTCAAAAGCCTGCTCAGCAAGTTGTTCATCCTTTGTATGATAATTTTGGAGAAGCTTTACCAAAAAACGAGGCAAGAAAACAATTAGGATTAAACGCAGATGACAAGATCATCCTTTTCTTCGGGTTTATAAGGCAATACAAGGGGCTTGACCTGCTCTTAAAAGCAATGGCCCTTCCTGATCTCCGTTCTTCAGGAATCAAACTTTTGATAGCCGGGGAATTTTACGAAGACCGGAAGATCTACGATGAGTTGATCGCTCAAAACGATCTGTCATCCCAGCTTATCCTGCGAACCGATTTTATACCGGATAGTGAAGTAAGGTATTATTTAAGTGCTGCCGATTTTGTTATTCAACCTTATCGCAATGCAACACAAAGTGGGGTAACACCGCTCGCCTACCATTTTGAAAAACCTATGCTGGTAACAAATGTTGGCGGATTACCCGACCTGGTTCCAAATGGGCAAGTGGGGTTAGTTAGCGAACCAACACCTGCATCGTTAGCCGCTAACATATTAAAAATGTATGAATTAGGTGAAAACCACTTTTTACCACATCTTCGCATTGAAAAGAAAAAATATAGCTGGAACAATTTAACCGGTACTATTATTCGTTTAATATCCAAATAATTCTATCTCCGAAAAATGATATATCGTAGCAGAGCTCCTTTAAGAATTGGTCTTGCCGGCGGCGGTACCGATGTTAGTCCCTATAGCGACCTGTACGGAGGCGCCATTTTAAATGCAACCATTAATTTATTTGCACACGCCAATATTGAACCAATAGAAGAGAATGCAATTATCGTTCAGGCACTTGACCGCCATGAAGAACAAAGATTCGAATGGAGCAACGAGTTGCCAATAGATGGGAAACTGGATCTGTTGAAAGGCGTTTATAACCGCGTTCAGCAGGATTATGGCGTTCCATTAACAGGTTTCAGGCTATCTACTTATGTAGATGCTCCTGCCGGTAGCGGTCTTGGAACTTCTTCTACTCTTGTTGTGGCAATCATAGGCGCTTTTTACGAAATGCTCCGGCTCCCTTTGGGCGAGTACGACATCGCCCACTATGCCTACGATATAGAAAGAAGCGACCTGAAGTTGGCTGGCGGTAAGCAAGACCAATATGCAGCTACCTTTGGCGGGGTAAACTTTATGGAGTTTTACGAAGGAGATAAAGTAATCGTAAATCCGTTGCGGATAAAACAGCAGATCTTAAACGAACTTGAAAATAATCTTGTGCTGTATTTCACATCAACCAGCAGAGAAAGTGCCACCATTATTAAAGAGCAGGTTAAGAATGTGAACGCCAGGAATGAGAAATCAATTGAAGCAATGCACCAGTTGAAAGAGCAGGCACGAATGATGAAAGAAGCTATGCTGAAAGGAAGGTTACACGAAATCGGAGAAATCTTAGATTTTGGTTTTAAGCAAAAAAGGCAAATGGCTGCAAACATTAGTAACAGCAGCCTTGAAGAAGTGTATGAAGCCGCTAAAAAAGCAGGTGCAACAGGTGGAAAGATCAGCGGGGCAGGCGGCGGCGGTTTTATGATCTTTTACTGCCCGGGCAACTGCAGGTACAAAGTAATGGAAACACTCGGAAAATTTGGCGGACAAACGCGGCATTATCAATTTGCCCAGACGGGTTTAAATACCTGGACCGTGTAGAGGCAGTTGCAGGTTGCCTGTTACCAATTGCCTGTACCAATTGCACGTGGCACGTTACCGGTTACAGCGGTTGCCACTTTCAGGATGCTGGTTGCGCCTAAGCGGTAACTGATGATGTACGGATCAATAAAGTATCTTTTTGGGGACCGGCAAACTATTTTCATGGCAACATCGTTGTGTCACTCACTGCATCTTTGGGTAATTCTCTGTTGGCCAGTTTGAAACGGGAAACAGTTACGTTGTAAAGTTTTTAAGTTGAACCAGCAACAGACTACCCGCACGTACTACCTATACAAATGAATTGATTCGGCACATGGAATTTGATATATATTCTTGGAACTTTAAACCTTTTACTTAATACCTAACCTTGTAGACCAAAACCCGAAAATGGAAAATGGAAACGGCAACCCTAAAACCTGTAACAGGCAACCGGTAACATAAAACCCGGCCCCTCCCTTCCTTCGGTACAAGTGTGCGACGCAACAATGCTAAATAAAGATGAAAAGCTGGCTAACAAAAAAGTAACAAAAACATTTAAAAACCCCCCGCGATAATGAACAACATAAAAGATATCATAATAAAATCTATTGAAGTTAAACAACAGGTTTTGGAAGATGAGCAATTACTTTCGAGCGTTCAAAAGGCAGTGGAAGTGATAACATCGGCGTTTAAAAACGGCAATAAAGTTTTGTTTTGCGGTAACGGCGGAAGTGCCGCCGACGCGCAACACCTGGCAGCAGAATTTTCAGGAAGGTTTTATAAAGACAGGCCCGCATTACCGGCAGAAGCAATGCATTGCAACACCTCTTACCTTACTGCAGTTGCCAACGATTACAGTTATGATGTAATTTATTCAAGAATGATCGAAGGCATGGGCAACAGTGGTGACGTTGTTGTTGGCATAAGCACATCAGGAAATTCGGGAAATGTTGTAAAAGCATTTGAAGCTGCAAAGCTCAAAGGAATGACAACAATAGGTTTTACCGGCGCAACAGGCGGTGTAATGAAAGAAGCAAGCAATATATTAATAAATGTCCCTTCCTTCGATACGCCGAGAATACAGGAAAGCCATATTTTACTGGGGCATATCATTTGTCAATTTGTAGAAGAAAACCTTTTTCCTGCCTAACAAAAATTAATTGTAATTTGATTTATGGTTATCAATGAAGCAATCATACTGGCCGGGGGCTTAGGAACAAGGCTGCGTTCGGTAGTTCCTGATCTGCCGAAATGCATGGCGCCTGTTAATGATACACCTTTTTTAAGCTACGTCATAAATCACCTGCAGAAACAGGGTATCAAACATTTCATCTTCTCTCTGGGTTATAAAAGCGAGGCTATTGTAGCCTTTATTGAAAAAGATTTCCCGCACCTCCTTTTTAAAACGTGCATAGAAGATGAACCTTTAGGAACCGGTGGCGCTATAAAAAAGGCGCTGTGTATGGCAAAAGAGAAATCTGTTTTGGTTACCAACGGAGATACACTTTTTAAAGTAGATGTTACTTTACTCGCAGGCTTTCACGCTTTAAGTGGCGCTGAATGCACGCTAAGTTTAAAGCCAATGAAAAACTTTGACCGTTACGGAGTGGTGGAAGTTGACACGGACCATCTTGTAAAAAGCTTCCTGGAAAAGCAACACTATGAATATGGATTAATTAACGGTGGCGTGTACGCTATACATAAACACCGGTTTCTTGAAGAAAACCTGCCGGAGAAATTTTCCTTCGAAAAGGATTACATGGAACAATACTATAGAAAAAGAAGAATAATGGGTGTAGTGCAGGATGAATATTTTATAGATATTGGCATTCCCGAAGATTATGCCCGGGCACAATCAGAGTTGAGATGAGGGATTAGATGACGAATTAAAACGCATCCTTTACACCCCCACCTTATTGCCCATTCACTATTCAATGCCGTTGACTTAAGGAATTATTGTCCTGCTGCCCTGCCAGGACGAAGTACTTAGAGTTCTTCATGTTTTACTGATCATGTTTTGTTTTTCTTTTTTTCTTGATCCCAGAAACAAAAAAATCAAGACTCCATAAAAAAGGCTAAAAATTATCAGATAGTCTTTCAAAACCACTTTTGTTATGCTGTCTGGCGTTGCAGCCTTGCTACTTTGGCCATTTGAATTAGAATTCAGAGAGCAGAATATGCGTGAAAAACAAATGCCGAAGCCACCGTAGCACTACTGCTTAATCAAGGAACAACGAAAGGAACGGGCTGTTTCGTTCCTTTCTTGATTTTTCTTTGGTTACTTTCTTTTCATCAAGGAAATGCGGAGCATTCATCGAAACCAATAAAAACATAAATATCTCTGAGATAAAAGAAAGTGACAAAACTTGCATAAGAAAGGCGCGAAACAAATAGCGTCTCTTACAAGATTAGCTTAAGTCAACTACATTGATTCACTATTCACCATTCACATGAACAAACTTCCACAAATCGACCACAGCTGGACCTTATTCCTTGACCGCGATGGCGTGATCAACCATGAAAAGAAAGAGGATTATGTTCTCAACTGGAACGAATTCCGCTTTTATGATCGGGCGACCGATGCGCTGAAAATTTTATCAGGCCTGTTTCAAACAATTGTAATGGTTACCAACCAGCGTGGAGTTGGCAAAGGCGTAATGACAGAGAACGACCTCGCTGTTATTCATACAAATATGCTCACAACAATCACCCGGAATGCAGGAAGGTTAGATAAGATCTATTATTGCAGTAGTACTGATAACGATTGTTACGAGAGAAAGCCTAACCCCGGGATGGCTTACCAGGCCCAAAAAGACTTTGAACACATCGACTTTAAGAAAAGCATTATGGTTGGAAATAAGCTCAGTGATATGAAATTTGGTAAAAATGCCGGAATGCTTACTGTGTATGTTGATACAACCAATCCTGAAGTTCCTGACCCTAACCCACTCATTGATTTCCGTTTTAAAGACCTGATAACTTTTGCTGAAACCCTTCAATCTGTTATAACAAAACCTTAAAACAATTTTGCTGCTCTATATTCACTATTTATTATAGAGGGCTTGGTCTATTTTCGTTTATCAAAGAACACACATGCGCCGCTTTTTATTCGTTTTATCATCTATTGTTTCTATTTCAGTTTCAGCACAAAAGCTGTCTTCCGCCGATTTTACCCAATTGACAAAGCTGGAAGACACGCTGAAGACATATGGGCGGCAGATGATCATGGATAAAACTCCTTCACAACGATTTACTGCTGACAGTGTTTTCGTTCGCATGTTGGTGAGGGCGCTAAAAACGCCTAATTCATTTTATTATTCTTTCGATTCCCTTGAAACCATTTCTCATATTTATCCACCTGACAGTTCCTTTCGCATATTTTCATGGCAGTTTTCGAGAGATGAAGATTACTTCAGGCAGAGAGGAGCAATTCAGATGAAAACTGCCGACGGGTCATTAAAATTGTATCCTTTGGTCGACATGAGTGATTTCACGACTGCTCCACAGGATTCAGTCAGAACGGGACAAAACTGGATTGGGGCTATTTATTACAGCATTGTTTTAAAGACTTTTAATAATAAAAAATATTACACCCTCCTTGGTTTTGATGACAACAATATGAGGAGTACGAAGAAATGGATCGAGGTGTTGACATTCGATGATAATGGAAAGCCAGTTTTTGGCGGGCCGTTCTTTTCTGTAGTTGGTAGTAATGCCAAAGCTTCAGCTCCACTTGCCCGTTATTGCATGGAGTATAAGAAAGAAGGTCGTGCACGCATGAACTACGATAAGGAACTGGACCTGATCATGTACGACCATCTCATAAGTGAAAGTAATGAACCTGATAAGGCCTACACCATGGTTCCTGATGGCGACTACCAGGGATTTAAATGGGCTAACGGCAAATGGATGCAGGTCGACAAAGTCTTCGATTATAAACTGGAAGACGGCCAGGCACCTATTCCGCTACCGCTTAAAGATGGCACCGGAAAAAGCGATGAACAAAAACTAATACAGCAATCTGAAAAAAACAGCCGAAAGCAGCAACAACCTTCTCCTCCGCCAGCTAAAGCCCCCGTTAAAAAGCAATCAGAGAAAAAGCCGCTGATAGAGCACGAGGAATCGTATTAGGGAAAAAGAAGTTCAGCAAGCAATTTTTTCGATACTACCTATTGAATCTACAGCAGCAATGTTGCCCGTTCAAATGGTTGGTCACCCATACCTCCA
>JAQBNO010000159.1 GCA_028288485.1 Segetibacter sp. | reverse complement strand
CAGTAAAACCGGAAACGCTAATGTGGTAAACAATGTAAAGACTCCTAAAATTAATAAGGTCGCTGTAACACTTATCCTTGAAGCAGACCTCTACCTAGACTATTCTTAGCCGCATCCATTCATTTTATGAGAGCCCGTAAAATTAAAAAAGGCCTGTCGTAAGACGGCCTATTTTGAAACACAAAAAACAATTCTTTAACTACAGAAGGACAATAAATCGCCGATTTAGGCCCTTGCCATTTTCTTACCAGCATTATTTGCCTTTGCCACAGGTTGAGTCACTGCAGTTTTTGTAGCTGCTTGTTGAGCTACTACAGGCTTTGTTGCTGTTGGCTGGTTTGCTGCAGGCTTTGCAGTTGCCAGCTGCGTTAGGTCTGGTTTTGCTGTAACAGCCTGTGCCGCAACAGCATTTTCGAGTAATGTACCTTTTGTTACTTGCTTCTCTACCTCTTTCTTGATCTTCGCTAACAAATTCTGGTCTTTTACTTCTCCGCTGGTTAACTTCCACGTTAGTGGTTGTCTTAATTCTATCGCCTGCAATAAAGGGCGGTTGTTCATTAATATAACCGAAATTCCTTCGCCGGTAACTTTAATTTCTTCTATCTGGTTCGTAGTAAAAATCACTTCAGCTTTCAGGTTTATATTCTTTGAGCCTTCTGTCAAGTTAAATTGCCATTTCATAAAATATAGTATTTTACTTTCCATAACGAAAAAGAAGTACGGATATTGATTATAGTGGATAAAAAATTTATAACATCAACTGAGGCTCCAGAGCAAGAAGCTGCTTTACCATCGGTCTGCCGAATAATGGAATTTTGATACAAGAGTGCGGCCCGGAACCGCTGCTCTATAGTACTACTTCAGCCTGGCCTAAAAGTATTCTTCCTTCTTCCTGGTTGCAGGCCCAATATTGATAAAAGTTCCTACAGGCAATGCTGCGTAAAAAGGCAATTAGAAAGTTTTACCTAACTTGGCGAACTGGAAGAACACGTGCCTTTAGAATATTATACCCATATTATGACTTACTGCTTAGGAATAAAGGTGAAAGAAGGACTGGTGGCAATTGCCGATACTCGTATTACATCAGGAACTGATACCACAGTGAAGAAAAAAGTATTTACAGTACAAAAAGACAAATATTCGCTTTTTATAATGACCAGCGGACTGCGGTCGGTCAGGGATAAGGCAATTACTTATTTTAGAGAACTGGTAGAGCACGAAGAGCACGATAAATTGTATAAAGCAGTAAATGCATTTGGTGAACAGGTAAAACGGGTGGCTGATGAAGACAAGGAATCTCTTTTGAAAGCCAACTTTAAGTTTGATTTAAATACCATTATTGGCGGGCAGCTTAAAGATGATGACGAACATAAGCTTTTTCATTTATACCCCGAAGGGAACTGGGTGGAACTGGGCCAGGGTGCTCCTTTTATCATCATTGGTAATTCAGGACATGGAAAGCCGATTTTGAACCGTACAATAACTGAAGACTCAAGCATGAGGCAGGCCTTAAAAGCCGGGTTTCTGTCTTTCGACTCTACGCGGGTCAGTTCTAATAACGTTGACTTTCCTATCGACGTCCTGCTCTATAAAAAAGACAGCTTCAGCCTGGTCGAGCAACGGTATGAGAAAAAAGACCTCGAAAGTATTTCTGCCTTATGGGAAGAAGAGTTAAAGAGCGCACTCAACCTCATTCCCGAAGAATGGATGGATAAATCCTTTAATAAGTTGTAGCAAATTTCCTTCTAAGATTGCCCCTTGATGAAGTTTTGCATAGCCGTATGATTGAGGCTATTAAACATTTTATTTTCAGGCTGTTCCAATAAAAACTATTCTACATGAAATTCGAGATTACCTCCAACCCTGAATACGGCCTTTAGCCATGCGGGCACCTCACATTAAATATAAAGCACTTCGCAAGCCTAACCAGGTGGTTCTTTCAGCAGCAATTACCATTGGCCTTATATAAAAGTGGAAGAACTGCTTTCTACTCTGGCGAAAACGGTTTCGGCACTATAGAAATACCGAAGCCAACCGACATTAAAATCGTAAGATTGATTATTGTGCGTTAAAACTTGCTGTTATTTCGGGAATGCAATAGGTGATATGTCGTTGACATTTATGGAACCGCCGCCATAACCATTTTCAACATCGTTGTGTCACTCACTTGTACTTTTAGAAATTCTGTTGGCGCTGAAGGTTTTCTTTAATTAGTAATGAGCTTAAGCAGCAACTCTATCTGTAAAGCCGCTCACCTTGCAACTTGTAACCGGCAACCTGTAACTGGTAACTGCTATCAATCATCCCTGTTACATTACCTCTTTTTTAGCGCGTTCCCCCGGGCATTTGCTATAACTGGCCTATAATCAAAAGGCAGCATATTTGCGATCTTTTCGCTCCACGACCAATAACCAAGGCTGACAAGGTTTAACGGATCAGAAAAATTGCCGTTGCTTTGAACTTCTATCGGCTCCGGTCTCACCAGCGCAATTTCCGACATAGCCTTATCGTTTCGTGGTGAATAAGCACGATACCTTGCCGAAGTGGTCTTTGAGGGATAATAGATATGTAAATAATTACTGAATTCCACTCCCGCCGTTACACTATCAAAGGCGAATGCAATACTATCTCCGGTGATGGTATAGGGTGAGAAAGTTGAATGTTCATCTGGTTCCGCTAGTATGCGTTCATAATACTGTGTACTATCTGCAGGAGGAGGGCCAGATTTGTAAATTGCCTGTACCCTCTTCTTTTCTTTATTAGGCGTTTTTACAAGCCTTCTTACCTGGTAGCCTTCTTCCATAAGTTTATTTCGGTACAATGCACGCATAAAATGTATCATAGAGCCGTCGAACACCTCATCCCTGTTTTTTTTCCAACGCTTCTCTTTTGCAACACCTCCCTGCATAGGGGTAAACAACGGGTAACCCAAATAGGTAAGGAAATGACTGGTAAAATCGTATTCAAAATTTTCCAGTTGGTAAGTGACTGTATAACCAAGAGACTTGTTCTCAATAACCAGGGGTTCATTAGCGATAACGGTTAGTTTATTATTCTTTATGCTGTTCCTGAACTTAATGGCTTTATGATTTTTTATTTTGCAGCCATCTGCCATTTCACTGGTTCCTATAAATTGTTCAGTAAAAAAACGCCCAAACTTTGCCCAACCATCTTTTTCATAACCTCCCACTACAACTTCATCAAGCATTTTTGCTTTTGGCTTCATTTCAATTTTCAATAACCCTTCGCTGTTACCTGATATTGTTCTTGATACAGTTTCATATCCTATAAAAGAAATTATCAATTCGTATCTGCCAGGCGGCACGTTTAACTCAAACTCTCCATTAGCATTTGTAACTGTTCCCACGGATGTATTACTTAAGAAAACACTTGCTCCGGCAAGTCTTTTTTCCGTTGCGGGGTCTGTTAATAGTCCTCTTAACACAAATTGCGCGTTAGCTGATGAAGCCATAAGTAACATAAGAATCGAGACCAAATACTTCATACTAATTTATAAATTTTCACTTCCGATTTTGTTAGGCTTTAATTTCAATCTTTCGCCATCC
>JAQBNO010000118.1 GCA_028288485.1 Segetibacter sp. | reverse complement strand
TCTACTGATACAAAGTCGTTTTAAAAGGAATGAATAAAAGTTTTGTTTCTCTGGTTATAGGTAAGATGTACAAAGATGTTTTTTTGGTTGGGTCTTTTTTAAATTTTTTTATCGGTTCAATGCGAGTGCGAAAAGTACAAGAGTGCGTCCCTTCGACACGCTCAGGGTAAACTGCTCGCGATTAATCGGGACTATGAAAAACTACCTTTGAGCCGCTCCCGATGTATCGGAGGTAGCGACGATGCCATGGAAAAACTATTGCCGGCACCAAAAAAATAAAACGTCTTTAAACGGTACCAACCTGTACAGGAACATTGTAATTTCTTATTGAAACGAAGCGACAGCAACTCGTGTCTTATTAGAAATCCGGTGGTAGCTAAAGTATACTGTAATACTGATACGCAAATCAAAGGTGTCAGTGAAATTTTTCATAGCAGAACATTATCCGGGTATTACTTCTATAGATGCCGCTTGTGTCAATTGCCGGTTGAACTAAAAGACAACCTAATAGGAAAACGTTTGCCTGCCCGTTCAGCCGGGCTTTTAAGTTGTTTTTAAAGAAGGTTTTGGTAGCCGGCTTAAGCACTTCTTCCGGCCGCCGTTGCGTCGCACTCTTGTACTTTTCGTTTTTATGCAACGGTAAATAAAAAAGAGAGAAATATTGTATAATAAAACATACATTCAAAGCTCAATCCAAACCTTTGTTCCGGTTAAAATCACAAACAATAAAAATGGGAAAGAATATTTTCGAATCATTTTTTGCATGGGTTGTTATACTTGTCCTGGGCGTAGCTTACAGCAGTTGTGTAACTGCGCAGAAGAGCGCGGGCAAGCAGGAGTGGAAGCCTCTTTTCAACGGAAAGGATATTAAAGACTGGGTTGTAAAGATTTATCATCACGAGGTAGGAGAAGACCCGGCTAACACGTTTAGGGTTGAAGATGGAATAATAAAAGTTCGTTACGATAAGTATGATTCATTCAACCAGCAATACGGCCATTTGTTTTATAAGCAACCCTACTCTTATTATCATTTAAAGTTTGAGTATCGCATTACAGGTGAATGGAGAAAAGATGCACCTTCGTATACGATTCGAAATAGTGGAGTAATGTTTCACTCGCAAGATCCAAAGACAATTTTGAAGGAACAGGACTGGCCGATTTCGGTAGAGTTTCAATTGCTTTCAGGCCTCGATGATGGAAAACCTCGTCCAACAGGCAATATGTGCTCGCCGGGAACAGATGTTGTATTTAAAGGAAAGATAGATCCGCGGCATTGTATCGAATCGAATTCCAAAACCTATCCTGTTAATGAATGGGTGCAGGGAGAATTAATTGTACTTGGCGATTCGCTGGTAACTCACATTATTAATGGAGATACGGTTTTACAATATTCCAAGCCCCAAATTGGTGGCGGGGTCGCCAACAATTACAACCCTGCAATAAAACAGGATGGAAAATTGTTGAAGGAAGGATTTATTGCACTTCAAAGTGAAGGACAGCCAGTTGATTTTAGAAATGTTGTGATCTTAGATCTCGAAGGATGTATGGATCCGAAGTCGCCCAACTACAGGTCGTATTATATAAAATCCGACCCGTCCAAATGCAAATAGTGGCTGCTGTATCGTGAAGGATCTCAGGAATAATGTGTACGAATTTTAAAGAAAATAGCCGAGGCCACAGGCTTCAGTACAAGTGAGTGACACAACGATGTTGGTTAATTATTCAAGTGCTTGTAACAAAAAACCTCCAACGGTTTTAGTCATCCTTGTACTTGTAGAAGTCTGCTCTTCATAATTCAGCCGAATAGCACGATCACACTTATCGTAAACCTTGAAGTCGCAAAAGGTCTTCCTGGTAGTTCTGCAGCCATTTTTATCAGACCAGGGGTCTGCGGATAATAGGACCCTTTATCTCCGCAAAGAGTGCGGAGATAAAGGTATTTGGTAAATAGTGATTGTTTTCTGTAAACCTCGGATTGCGATTAATACCAGAATAAAAAGTTCAAGAGTGCGACGCTTCGCCAGCTCAGGGTAAACTGCCACGACACTATGAAAAACTACGTTTGAACCGCTACGATGTATCGGAGGCAACGATGATTCTTTGAGTGCTACAGGCAGGAACATAAAAAACAATTGCTGTAAACTGAAGATTGCTATTCACACACCTGTTGTGTCAGCCAATAAAAATTCGAGGAATAGATGCAGCAATTTCGTTAAAACATTCTCCTGATCTAATTAAGCCGGCCAGGAAGTGGATTAACAAGAATCAGTAAAAAGTGCCATAACTGCCATAAATCGTATAATAATAACGTGTAAGGTATAAGGTACCTTTGCGTTGTTATTGAAAGCGATATGAGTAAGGAAAAAATTCCGGTGTATGATATCTGTAGCTTATCGAAAGACCAGCCTCAGCAGAAGGACTTACTGGTTGAGCGATTTGGAGACTATTTAAACCGGCATTCGCATAGTTTACATCATGCTCACCGCCATTCTTTTTATCACCTCGTAATGTTCACAAAGGGTGCAGGAACACATACTATAGATTTCACACAATTTGCCGTCGCGCCCCACGAAATCTACTTTATGATACCCGGGCAGGTACATAGCTGGCATTTTGAAGGAGAAGTAGATGGTTATATTATCAACTTTTCTGAAAGTCTTTTTCGCTCCTTTTTATTGAACCCGAACTACCTCGATCGCTTCCAGTTTTTTAGCGGCATAAGCGAAGAAAGTGTTTGCTATTTACCAATAGAAGTACACGGCAAAGTAACAAGACTGTTCGATGAAATCGTAGGGCAAACGCCGCAGGGGAAGGAAGGTGAAAATGATTTGACCAGGTTATTGCTGATGCAGCTTTTTATGATCGTTGAAAACTCGTGCAAGAGCAATAATAAGAAGAGCATTCCGCAGCAGAAGCAGGTGTTGCTAAGAAATTTCAGGCGGTTGATCGATCAACATTATTTGACAATAAAGCTGCCGAAAGAATATGCTGACTTGCTTTATGTAACACCTAATCATCTTAATGCATTATGCCAGGATTTATTAGGTAAAACTGCCGGGGAACTAATAAGAGATCGCGTATTACTGGAAGCAAAGCGATTACTTACCAATGCAGGCATGACGATTACAGAGATTGCTTATAATCTCAATTTCCAGGACAACTCCTACTTCAACCGTTTTTTTAAGAAAAATGTAGGTGTTACCCCTGATGAATTTCGAAAGCAATTATTAGTACGGTAAAATTTTTGTTATGACTTCTATTCCGAACCTTAATAATAATGATATGTCGATAAAGACAAACGAAAGTAACCCCGGTTTTTTAAACTTGTTTGCCTGCAAGTGCCCCAGATGTAGAAAGGGCGATATGTTTGCGGTTAAGAACCCGTGGATTTTGAAGAGCACGATGAAAATGAATAAAGAATGTCCTGTTTGCGGTCAGCCTTTAGACATTGAAGTAGGCTTTTACTTCGGTTCCAGCTATGTGAGTTATGCTTTTACAGTAGCACTTAGCGTGGCAACATTTGTAGCCTGGTGGGTTCTTATTGGTTTCTCTCTATATGATAACCGAATTGTTTACTGGTTAGTATTAAATGCAGTTTTACTCATAGGATTGCAGCCTTACCTGATGAGATTAGCACGAACCGGATGGCTGGCGTTCTTTGTCAGGTACGACAAAAACTGGAGAACGAACCCGCCTCAACCATTGGAAAGAACAAACAAAGACCAGGAGAATAACTGGTAATACTTCATCATCAACTTCGATAAACTTATGGCATTACGTTTAGGGGATACGGCACCCAATTTTAAAGCTGTAACAACAGTAGGCGAGCTCGACTTTTATGAATACCTGGGAGATAGCTGGGGCCTCTTATTATCTCATCCTGCTGACTACACACCGGTGTGTACTACAGAAATAGGGAGAACGGCAGAACTGGGCGAGGAGTTTAAAAAGAGAAATGTAAATGTTCTTGTTGTAAGTGTCGACCCTGTTGAAGACCATCACGGTTGGGTTAAGGACATTAACGAGATTAAAAATACAGTAGTAGATTTTCCTTTGATAGCAGACAAAGACAGGCGGGTATCGGAACTATACGATATGATACATCCTAATGCTTCGGCTACATCCACAGTAAGGTCGGTATTCATTATCGGTCCAGATAAAAAGGTAAAACTTACATTAACTTACCCTGCTGCAATCGGGCGAAATTTCCAGGAGATCGTAAGAGTTATAGATGCTTTACAGTTGTCTGCTAAATATAGTATTTCTACACCGGCAGATTGGAAAAGTGGAGATGATGTGATTGTTGCAAATACTATTTCTACGGAAGACGCACAGGTTAAGTTTCCGAAAGGAGTGAAGGTTGTGAAACCATATTTACGGTTTACACCTCAACCCGATCTATAAAGGAAACCACTAAAATAGAAAGGCTGTTTCAAATTTTGAAACAGCCTTTCTATTTAAAGAGCTTTTTTGGTGATCTACGAGTTTGGATGGCGGGCAGTTCCCCAGTAATGTGTAACCATTTTCAACAGGTCTTTTATATCGCTGTAAGTGTGAGGCTTTTTAAAATAGCCCTGAACCAGCATGTCGTACGCCTTATTGACTTCGCTTTTAGTATCAGATGTTGAAAGGAAAACAAAGGGTATACTTTGGGTCCTTAATTTATCACTTTCATTGATGATGCGCTTTAATTCGAAGCCGTTTAAAATGGGCATGTTCACATCTGAAAGTATTAAGAATGTTTTTTCAGATGTACTCTGCAAATAGTTCAAGGCTTCTTGTCCATTTCTGAAACACTTCTGCTCATTTTGGATTCCAATGTCGTCCAATGCCGATTGAATTAATTCGCAATCATCTTCATCATCTTCAATAATTAAAATCGGATGTTTTGTTTTCATTGTAAGGTAAAGGTAAACTACAATTTAACCGGCACCTTGATTAGCAGGTTAAAAAGTGATTAAAGACGATCTTTGGTTTTGTTAAAATCCAGAAGTAGTCCACTGTCGTGTCGACTCTCCTTACTTTATTAAATGGTCAGGTGCGCAGTTTTACTTGTTCAACGCCCTTAACCAATCTATACACCTGTCCGTCCAACTTTCGGTTGCAGGAATGCCGAGGGCAAGGCCAAACCCATGTCCGCCTTTTGGATAAATATGCATTTCAGCGGGTATAGCTTTGTCTTTTAATGCCTGGTACAGCATCAGGCTGTTTTCAACAGGAACCGATTTGTCGTCTGTTGCATGGGCAAAAAATGTGGGCGGAGTTTCTTTTGTCACATTCAATTCTGCAGAATAAAAATTCGCAAGCTGCGCATCTGGCTTTTCTCCAATCAGGTTGTTTTTTGAACCAGAATGCATAGTAGCTTTAGACATCGTAATCACAGGATACATCAATATCATAAAGTCGGGACGGGAACTGAATCGTTCCACAGAGTCGGGCGAACTTGTATTGCCATTATCGAAATGTGTACCGGCAGTAGAAGCGAGGTGTCCACCAGCAGAAAAGCCCATTATTCCGACCTTGTCCGTTTTCAGGTTCCACTTATTCGCATTGGCCCTAACCATCCTGATTGCGCGTTGGGCATCCATTAAAGGGGACTGGTGTGGAACAATATTACTTTTAGGATTCGGCAGTCGATATTTAAGAACAATAGCAGTAACACCCTTTGAGTTAAACCATTTTGCTATATCAGTTCCTTCCCAATCGTAGGCAAGAATGCCGTAGCCTCCGCCAGGACAAATGACAACTGCCTGGCCGGTTGCATTTCTTTTTGTAGGAAAGAAAATCGCTATTTCAGGATTTTGAACCCTACTTATACTTATGATATTGGAACTGTCCCTTCTTTCCGTTTCACTCGTTTTTTGGGCGTTTGGGATTTTGCCTGCCGGCCAAAGCGGTAATGTTAATTCCTGTGCAGATGCAACAACGGATAGAGCAATAACGGAAGTAAGTAGAAGGTGCTTCTTTATCATTAGATGTGATTTATCCACCCGGTTGAAAGTTCGCCAGGGCAAATTGAAGGCTGAAGTTATTGGATTATATTTTCTTTTTCTTTTTTACCGGTAAAAAAGAAGTAAAAAAGGTCGGCCCAACAGAAGCTACAGGATAGCCTTCTGCGTTTATGATTTATCTTTCCTTATTAAACATTACAGGCAAATGAAGAAGTGTTGTAGAGTCATTCTTTTTATTTTTCTTATTTCCTTTACCGGTTATTGTTATGCAGACATTAAACTTCCTTCTGTTATCAATAACAACATGGTACTGCAACAAAACAGCAAAGTTGCTTTATGGGGCTGGGCAGATGCAGGTGAAAGGGTAACAATAAACACAAGCTGGAACAATAAGACAACGAATATAACAGCAGGCAGAAATGGCAAATGGACGACTTATGTAAACACTTCTAAAGCCGGCGGTCCTTATACCATTAATTTCAAAGGCAAAAATGAAATAAAGGTCAATAATGTTTTATTAGGGGAGGTGTGGTTAGCATCAGGTCAATCGAATATGGAATTCTTTGTAGGGAAAATGAAAAATGCTTCTTATACCGGAACGATTGATTACGAGCAGGAAATTAAGGAAGCGAATTATCCGAACATACGGCAAATTGACGTTGCTAATAAAAACGCCGATGAACCGAAACAGGATTTTAAAGGGGACTGGAAGATCTGCAGCCCTCAAACTGTTGATACATTTTCGGCCGTTGCTTACTTTTTTGCAAGAAAAATTAACCAGGCCACAGGTTATCCTGTCGGCATCATCAATTCTTCATGGGGTGGAACCACCATAGAATCATGGACAAAAAAGGAAGTGATCGAAAGTGACAATGATTTTAAAGTATTGATTGAACGGTACGAAACGCAGGTGAATGATTATCCAAAAGCACTCGAATACCATAAGGCGGCGATGGATAAATGGAAACACGACACTATTCAGCCTAAACCAGTAACGCCGGTTAAACCGAATCCCGATAAATCTCCGTACAGGTTATATAACGCGATGATAGCTCCATTGGTGCCGTATACATTAAAAGGTATAATCTGGTACCAGGGTGAGAATAATGCAACAAGGGCGCACCAGTACCGGAGGTTGTTTCCGGCTATGATAAGTAGCTGGAGAAACGATTTTAAAAATCCAGACCTTCCATTTTACTTCGTCCAGATCTCGCCTCACCGAAGCCAAAATCCCGAGATCAGGGACGCCCAATTGTATACTTACCGAACGGTTCCTCATACCGGTATTGTTGTTACAACCGATAACGGCGATTCGCTCGATATTCATCCACGCAATAAAAAGCTGGTTGGTGAGCGGCTGAGTTTATGGGCATTGCATAACGAGTATGGCCAAAAGGGGCTTGTTTATTCCGGCCCGTTATACAAGTCAATGAAACCGGAAGGCGATAAAATAAGGATTCAATTCCACTTCGCTGGCACAGGCTTAATCGCCAAAGATGGAGGGCAGTTGAGGGAATTTACAATCGCCGGCGAAGACCAGGACTTTGTTCCGGCAAGGGCTGTAATTGAGGGAAATGAAGTCGTGGTTTCAAGTCCAATGGTAAACAAACCGGTTTCCGTTCGGTTTGCCTGGAGAAATATTCCCAGGCCAAACTTATACAATAAAGAAGGATTGCCTGCATCACCATTCAGAACCGATAATTGGAAGTTGGCGACCGAAGGCAAGAATTAAATAACGTGACTTTTTAGTTTTTTTTGAAGTTGAATATCTGAATGCTGTTTGTGAGTCCGCTTTTTAAAACGCCTTTTTTTTGGGTACCGGCTTAAAAACAACTGGCAACATCGTTGCGTCGCACTCTTGTACTGTTAACACGGGTATGGGCGGTTCCGGGGATAATAGTGGAAAGGAGCCACCTGTAACATTTACTACGACAGGCTATTTTCAATTATTGTTTTATTTTTTGAGCACGCAGTAGCAGGAAACATTGAAATAAGAACCGAACATTACTTCTGGCAGTCAGCCAGGTTTGATCAATAGGTAAAGTGACTAACAAATAAATAGTCTAAAAATAATTTTTATGGGTTTGCCATTTATAGGTAGAAGTTATCTGTTGTTTATTTTCCTGCTGTTAATGCATCCCGCTACTGCCCAACGGGTAATGGAGAATCTTGACCGGGGAGTGGTAGCCATTCGCACCGGTGAAGGTAAAGTATTTGTAAGCTGGCGATTATTAGCAACTGAATCGCCACGTATAACCTTCAACTTGTATCGTTCGATTGCTACAAATAAACCGGTTAAGCTAAATACAAAACCACTCGATAAAGGAACAAACTTTACAGATGATCTTGCTGATACAATTTCAGCGCGTTCCTACTTCGTAACAACGGTTGCAAATGGCAGGGAAGGTAAAGCAAGCAAACCTTTTATGCTCGAACCTCGCACCTTCCCATATTTGTCTATTCCCCTGCAAACGCCTGTTGGTTACACGCCGAATGATGCTTCGCCAGGTGACCTTGATGGTGATGGAGAATACGAAATTGTATTGCACCAAACCGGTAGGTCGCGTGACAACGGTTCTGTTGGTTATACTGATCCTCCCATTTTCCAGGCATATAAGTTAGATGGCACAATACTATGGACCATAAACTTAGGCAAAAACATACGTGAAGGTGCGCACTATACTCAATTCGTGGTATATGATCTCGATGGCGATGGTAAGGCTGAAGTGGCCATGAAAACAGCAGACGGAACAATTGACGGCAAAGGAAAGGTGATTGGAGACTCTTCGAAAGACTACAGGAACAAGGATGGGAAGATACTGGACGGCCCTGAATTTTTTACGATTTTTAGTGGTGAAACAGGTGCAGCCATGGCTACCGCCCATTACATTCCTTCAAGATATCCTACAGATGGATGGGGCGGTGCCGGCGGCAATGGTGGAACCGATAATAATGGCAACCGGGTAGACCGGTTTTTAGCTTGTGTTGCTTACCTCGACGGGAAGTTGCCGAGTGTTATTATGTGCCGCGGGTATTACGGAAGAAGTGTTTTAGCCGCCTGGGACTGGAGAGATTCAAAGCTTACCTCGCGTTGGGTATTCGATAGTAAGGATGGTAAAAATCCATATTCCGGACAGGGGAATCACAATCTGACAGTCGCAGATGTTGATGCTGATGGCAAAGATGAAATTGTATACGGTTCAATGGTAGTTGATGACAATGGGCAGGGATTATTTACAACGGGCTTAAGGCACGGAGATGCATTGCATGTAAGTGATCTTGATCCGTCAAGGCAAGGGCTCGAAGTCTTTGGCGTACATGAAATAGAAGAACATACAAAAGGCCCGGGAGTAGCTTTGTATAATGCTAAAACCGGAGAAGTTTATTTCAGCGGCTCACCGGAACACGATGTGGGACGAGGAGTTGCAGAAAATATTGATGCACACAATCCGGGAGCTGAAATGTGGTGGTCAGATTCGAAAGGATTGTACAATATGCAGGGTAAAAGAATTGGTGAAAGCCCGGTTTCCACTAATTTTTTGATTTGGTGGGACGACGACCTTACGAGGGAGTTGTTAGATGGTAACCACATAGACAAGTACAACGGGGGGAGGTTGTTTACAGCCGAAGGTTGTACATCAAATAATGGCACTAAATCTACCCCTGCTTTAAGTGCAGATCTGTTCGGAGACTGGCGGGAAGAAGTTGTTTTTAGAGCAGATAATAATAAGGAACTTAGAATATTCTCTACCCCCATTCCCACCCACCACCGTTTGCATACCCTGATGCAGGATCCCCAGTACCGGTTAAGCATAGCCTGGCAGAATGTTGGATATAATCAGCCACCGCACCTGAGCTTTTACATGGGAGAAGATATGAAACAACCACCAGTACCAAAAATTGTCCCCGCTGTCCAAAAGTCGGGGGCAAGAAGAAAATAAGCTGACGAAAAGTGTACGAAAAATAATACTTACAATATGCAGAAGAGAAACTATAATAAGATCGGGCTATATACCTTGCTTACTTTGCTTGCCTCCTGTACTACAACTAAGCTCGTAACCGAAGTTGAAAGGCCGGTATTCTATATAATAGGAGACTCCACAGTGAAAAATGGCGACGGTACGGGCAAGAACCAGCAATGGGGTTGGGGTAGTTTTATTGCTGATTATTTTGACACAGCAAAAATTACTGTCCAAAATCATGCAATCGGAGGACGTAGCAGCCGAACGTTTATTACAGAAGGGCGATGGGATAAAATAATGGCAAACCTTAGGAAAGGAGATTATGTCATCATGCAGTTTGGCCACAACGATGGAGGAGCTTTAGACGATACTGCCCGTGCCCGCGGTTCAATAAAAGGTATCGGTAATGAATTTAAAGAAATATATAACCCAATAACTAAAAAGCAGGAAGTGGTATATACGTTTGGGTATTATATGAGAAAGTATATCAGGGATACGAAGTCAAAAGGTGCTATTCCTATTGTTTGTTCACCTATACCGCGGAATGAATGGAAAGATGGAAAAGTAGAACGGGCTGAAGGAAGCTACTCCACGTGGGCACAGCAAACCGCAAAAGCTGAAGGGGCTTTCTTTATTGACCTCAATAATATAGTTGCTGCTAAATATGAAGGTTTGGGCACCCCGGCTGTGAAGCCTTTCTTCCCAGCCGACCATACACATACCAACCTGGAAGGAGCAAAGCTGAATGCCGCGCTGGTAGTAGCTGAATTAAAAAGAATCAAACCAGGTAAACTGGATAGGTATGTAAGGTGAGTTGGTATTGAGATAGTGCAACAAAATTGAAGAGAAAAACCGGCCCTTATCACTTACTGGCGCCAAGATTCGGATTAACTTCAAAACAGCAGATGGCACACCATGGATTACTAGAAAAATGATGATTATCTGCTGCTTTTTAAGCATTTAGCTGTTACCATATAATTTCGGCGCAGCTCCGAGCATAGGAAACTGTCGTTGGTGCCAATAAGGATAAGCGGGGTAAACTTCACTAACCTCGTCCAGTTTTTTCACCTGTTCTAACGTTAAATTCCAGCCTACTGCACCCAGGTTTTGTTTAAGCTGTTCTTCGTTTCTGGCACCAACAATAATGTTGGCAACAGTAGGCCTCTGCAAAAGCCAGTTAAGCGATACCTGCGCAGCTGTTTTCCCGGTTTCTTCTGCCACCTCCTCCAGTTTGTCAACGATGTTATACAACCGTTCTTTGTCTATTGTATCCGCTGGAACAGGGCTTCCTCCCTGCGCTACTCTTGCATTTTCAGGCATTGGTCGGTCACGCCGGTATTTGCCGCTTAGCATTCCACTTGCTAAAGGACTCCAGACAATAGTGCCAATTTTCTGGTCTATACCTAAAGGCATTAGTTCCCATTCGAAGTCGCGGTTAACCAGCGAATAGTAGGCCTGGTGAGCAATATATTTAGACCAGCCATAACGGTCAGAAACGGAAAGTGATTTCATTAAGTGCCAGCCCGAAAAGTTGGAGCAGGCAATATAGCGCACCTTCCCGCTTTGCACCAGGTTGTCCAGTGCTTTCAGGGTTTCTTCAACCGGCGTGTTGGCATCGAAGCCATGCATGTGGTAAATGTCAATATAGTCTGTTCCCAGTCGCTTCAGGCTGTCTTCGCAGGCTTTAACCAGGTGAAGACGTGAAGAGCCATAATCATTTACTTTGTCAGACATGGGGAAAGTAGCCTTGGTGGAGATCAATACTTTATCCCTTAATTCCGAAACTGCTTTTCCCAGTATTTCCTCTGAAACTCCATCGGAATATACATTGGAAGTATCGAAAAGATTTACGCCGGCATCGAGGCAAAGATTTACCATCTGCGAGGCTTCTTTAACTTCGGTGTTTCCCCAGGCTTTAAAAAATTTATTTCCGCCCCCAAAGGTTGCTGTACCAAAACTTAATACCGGCACCCTTAAACCCGCATTTCCTAATTGTCTGTATTCCATTGTCTGATTTATATGTTTTACCTGGAGCTAAAAAAGTAAGCCAACTACTTTCACCGCTACTTTTTCGACGGGTAGACCACACCTTTTTCTCTTATCCCGGTGTTCAACTGTTTAACCTTAAGGCTAAGCTTGCCCGATTAAGAGATTGTTAAAAAAGTTAATATAATTAAACGGGTTTTAAAAAAATCAGTCTGCAAATTATGTAGGCTTCAATGGAAATATTATATTTGATTTCTCGATTCCCCACAGCGAGCGATTGTTACATATTGATATTTTAATTCAACTTTAAAACAAACAAATATGTCAATTGATTCCAGCCTTCTAATTGTTCCACATTATTATTTTAAAGTCAAATTAATGTTCTCCCGTTGTTGACTTTTTAATTTCTTTTTTAAATCTTGTGTCTCCAATTCTATTTTCTATGAACTAAAACGATTTCTTATGAAACAAACGTTTTATAAAACACTTCACGGCCACAAACTAGAATTTAACCGGTTGTTGTATCCCGTGCATTATAATGTTATCACGAAGGATGGAGAAAAAGCCGAAGGGAAGAAATTTCTATTGGCGAGGGATGAAACAAACATGTGGCGAGTAAAGAAGACTGAGGATTTGCCTAATTGGTTTGACGAGATCAGTATGGATGTTCACAATACAATAGCAGATAACGAATACAGTCCCATCAATTAATGCCGAAAGCTTCCAGTTTCCAGGTTTTAATAATGGGAATATTTTTTTTATTTTTTCTTGTCCGCACGAGCTACTGATGGATAAAAAGAAGCAAAAATTCTTTGGGGATTGTGCGGACAAGATTTAATAAAAGCAGTTACAATTCCGCGAACATGCTGCGTTGAAGCTGGAATCGAAGTAGTATTTGTTTAAAATACAATCATTACAACATCGCGCGGCCTGTTCTTTCAGGCCTTCAGGTTATACATCTTTTAAATTTCAGCAGATTTTTCAGTTGTCAATCCTGACAGTCCCTTTTTATAGACCACGGCGGCTGTAATTTGCTGTAACATTTTACCGTAACATTCAATGAATGTAGCTGTTCGCATCGCGTGGTCGTTCAGTTTATTGAATCAGTACAAGAGTGCGACGCAACGTTAGTATCAACGGAGTTACAACTGCCGGGTACCAAAAAATATTCAAAAAAGATCTGCTAAACAGGTCCTTGCAGCGTCTTTGCTCAATTAAATTCAATACCCTGCGAGGTAAGATATGATTTGGAAATGTTGGCGCACTGTACCGGAGATTTTTCTTTGGCGGGAACGGAGTCAAGTTCTACAATGCCCCAACCTTTAAAATTGATATTGCTGAGAGCTTTAAAAATACCGGGAAGATCGACTTTTCCCTGGCCCAATTCTACAAACGTATAAGCTTCAGGATCGGCACCTGGTTTAGGACGCACATCTTTCAAATGCAAAGCATCAATACGACTTTTGTATTGATCAATTGCTTTTACTGCGTCTCCGCCACCCTGGTGGTAGTGTGCAACATCTAACAACAGCCTGACATTATTGCTGTCGCAATTTTCAAGTATGATCTGAACTTCTTCAGTCGTTTGCCCTAATTGCCCCATATGATTGTGATAGTGTGTTTGTACTCCCATGTCACGGGTCCTTTTTCCAACCTCGTTAATTAACCTGCCATACTTTTGAAGGTCCTCTGTGGTTGGATTGCCTTGTTTTGGACGGGAAGAATTGGTCACCTGCATATTTTTGCCACCAATCGCCTTAACGAAGGTAGCATTGTCAACGTGTGTTTTGATGACGGCTTCATCGTTGCCGGTGTTGATGTTCGCATTTCCACTGGAGAACATAGGTACGTCTAAATGATACTGCCGGAGCAGCGCCTTGATTTCCTGGGGCTTCGAACCATATTCCTTAAGTATATTCGATCGAAGTTGAACGCCTTTGAATCCTAACGCGGCAATGTCTTTAATAGCCTGCACATCGTTGCCGCCCCACGTAATTGCAGAGTATCCTAATTGTAAACCCGGAACTGCCCCGGAGCCGGAATTTTTTGTAGTCTTACACGAAAAAAAAGGGATTGCAGCTATCGTAAAACCGAACTGGAATAAAAACTTTCTCCTGGTTATATCTGGATGCATTTTTTATTTTAAAAGTAAGTTTTAAAAGTTAATCTGCGTCTTTTTTAAAATTGAATAGTCGAAATTCTATTCAAACACGCTGGTAATGCCGTAATAGTATTATTGGAGGGAGTAAAAATATTTGTTGATAGAATAGCAATTTTTAATGCATAAATTTAAAGATCACCTTAAACAGTATTTATGCGTTCACCTGGTGTAAATAAAAGGAAACATGCTATTGTAGTAGGTGCAAGCATGGGTGGATTACTAACTGCAAGGGTGCTGAGTAATCATTTTGAAAAGGTGACTATTATTGAGAAAGATGTGGTTCACAGGGTTGCCGGATCGAGGAAAGGGCAAGGTCATACCAGCCACCTGCACGGATTGCTTCCATCCGGACTTGAGATCATTTTAAAATACTTTCCGGGCCTGCAACAGGAAATGGTTGACCATGGGGCAAGTGTGGTTGATTTTGCAGAATCGATGAATTGGTATTCGTATGGAGGATTTAAAAAGCGATTTGTAATAGGTATTGAAGCTATTGGAATAACCCGTCCATTATTGGAGCATCTCGTAAGGGAAAGGGTACTTGCTTTACCAAATGTTAACCTGGTTGATAATACAAGTGTAAAGCAACTAATAACTTCTGAAGACCGGCTTGAAGTAACAGGGGTTACTGCAGAAGGAAAGGGAAGGGGTGATACTTCATTCATCGCCAGCGACCTGGTTGTTGATGCTACCGGTCGCGGGTCGCGCTCGCCGCAGTGGCTGAAAGAAATGGGATACGGAGAAACACAGGCGAGTGAAGTGAAGGTTAATGTAGGGTATACGACAAGGTTATACAAACGCGACCCCGATGATCCTCTTGGGAAAAACTGGATCTATTGCTCACCCCGACCTCCACATGAAAAGCGGTCGGGGGCAGTCTTTGCGGTTGAAGGTAACAGGTGGATGGTAACTGTTGGTGGATGGCATGGCGAAAATGCTCCTTTGGATGAAAAAGGTTACCTGGAGTTTGTGAATAGCCTGCCGCACAAGGATATCTATGACATTGTTAGTAGAAGTGAGCCTTTATCTGAATTAATTCAGTATAAGTTTTCATCGAGCGTAAGAAGGCACTATGAAAGGTTCTCACGATTTCCTTCAGGTTACCTCGTTTTGGGCGATGCGATTACAAGTTTTAACCCTATTTACGGCCAGGGAATGACTTCTGCAGCTTTACAGTCGGTAGAGCTGGATAAACTACTGAATGAAAAAATAGCCGGAAGGGAGTTGACGAAAACGTATTTTAAAAGGACAGCAAAAATAATTGACCGGATTTGGCTGATGGCAACGGGGGAAGATTTTCGGTTTCCTGAAACAACCGGTAACCGGCCATTCGGGATAAACCTGGTAAATAAATATATTGAACGTATACACCTGGCCAGTATTACAGATGAAGTGGTTTGTGCTGCTTTTTTAAAAGTAATGGGGTTGTTAAAGCCGCCGGCTTCCCTGTTTTATCCCGGTATTTTATGGAGGGTAGTGACGGCGAAGGTGAAAAAATAACTTTTTTCGGAACCGTGCAATGTTCGTCAATCTCTCTGACAGGGAAGTATAATAGTAAAGGTGGCACCTTCCAATACTTTTCCTTCAGCGTATATCAACCCTTTGTGAGAATCCACTATTTTTTTACAAAGGGCCAGTCCTATACCATAACCACCATATGTAGTACTATGGTTTAGACGTTGAAAAATAGTAAAGATCCTGTCTGCATACTTGGGGTTAAACCCTATGCCGTTATCCTGCACCGTTATTTCATAATAGTCTTCCAGCTCTTGTAATTCGTTTAAGCTTCTTCTTTTTTCTAAACTTAGTTTTTCACCTTTTATACGAATTAGCGGGGGGACGTCCTCCTTTGAAAATTTCAATGCATTACCAATTAGATTATAAAACAATTGGTTCATTTGTAACGGAACTCCTATTATTGATTCCAGTTCACCAATTTGTACTACTGCCTTTTTGTGGGCGATCAATATTTCGTAATCCGAAAGCACGTTTTTAATAATGGTATTTAGATTTACCTCACCCTCACTCTTTTCGGTTTCACTAATACGTGAATATTCCAACAGGTCTTTAATCAGGCCTGCCATGCGGGTAGACGACTCGCACACTTTTTCTGCATACTTTCTTGCGTTATCATTTGCCGAAAAATGCTTTAATAACTCATGCGAGAAAAGATGGATTTTTCTTAATGGCTCCTGCAAATCGTGTGAAGCTACATACGCAAACTGCTCTAATTCCTCGTTAGATCGTTTGAGCTTTTTATTTGCATCTTCGAACGCTTTTGTTCTTTCTTCTACTTTCCTCGTTAACTCTTCTGCAAACAGCTTTTGTTCTGTAATATCCTGGGCTACGCCGATCAGTCTTACAGGTATGCGGTTCTCATCAAAAAATATACTGGCTTTAACTCTTACCCAATACTCCGATTTATCTTCCCATATAACCCTTCCCTCATATTCTAATTTGCCTGTTTTGAATGCTGCTTTATACGCCTCGTCTCTTATTCGTAAATCGTCGGGGTGAATAGCGGAAATGAAATTTGATCTTTTTGTGGGATCAGAAACGCCATAGATCTGTTTGAAACGCTCAGATACAACAATTTCATTTGTTAGCAGGTTTACTTCAAAAGTTCCAAGTTCCGACGATGCTACTGCAAGCCTTGCCCTTTCTTCACTTTCTTCCACTTTTCGTGAAGTATTCACTTTTTCCGTTACATCGGTAGCTATAACCAAAACTC
Source organism: Segetibacter sp. (assembly GCA_028288485.1). GTDB lineage: Bacteria > Bacteroidota > Bacteroidia > Chitinophagales > Chitinophagaceae > Segetibacter. The sequence continues at coordinate 23,673 of JAQBNO010000118.1, read as the reverse complement.
CCGAAATTGATTCGTTCGCTTCCCTATACGGCTGATATACAAAGTTGAAGTAACAAGTTTCCTTCTCCCCGTTCTTCCTGTGAAAGACGGCAGGCGTATCATAGCCGTAATGTGTTGTACCATTAATGTAAACCTCCTGAAGCAACTTTAAGAACACCTGGTCTTTCATTTCGGGTAAAATCTCCAGGAAAGTTTTTCCTATTGCGTCGGGGCCGACGTTCCAAAGGTCGAGTGTCGACTGGTTTGCCACTTCAAGCACCATGTCTTCACCCTTTAATATTAATATAGGGCCGGATGCCTGCTCTATCAGGTTTCTAAATCGCGATACCTGCCGCGTGGTTTCATTGCATACCACCAGTACGCCAACCACGTTTCCGTCTTCATTTTTTACAGGGCTATAGCTAAAGGTCCAATACACATCTTCTATTTTCCCGTTCCGAAATATAGGCACCAACTGGTCCTCGTATTTGACCGATTTACCCTCGTTAAATACTTCTTGGATGTTGGGTTTCAAAAAGTCCCAGATCTCGGGCCAGCATTCCTCTCCTTTTTGACCTAAAGCTGCGGGATGTTTACCATTATGACCCAGGCTTGGCCTATAAGCATCGTTGTAAAACTGAATTAGCTCCGGTCCCCACCATAAAAACATCGGGAATGGGGAATTAAGAATAATACTTAGCGTAGTGCGCAAGCTTTGCGGCCATTTATCAGGAGTGCCAATACTTGTTTTTGACCAGTCGAAAGAACGGGCTAATGCTCCCATTTCCCCCCCGCCTTCGATGAATTTGTAAGGATAGTTTTGAACCGGTATTTCCATTTATACTAAAATAAATTAATAAGGAGTCTTATCGTAAGCGAAAACAATGCCTGAATGCCAACTCGTTAAAAGGCGGCGAAACAGGTAAGTGGATTTTTACAGATGGACCCTCGATAGCTGCCCCAATTTTTAGCAGTTTGCGCAGTGCTTTTTTTGATGCCACGAAACTAGTGACAAGTCAGGTTAAAACAGTCGCTTGTGAAACCTCAAAAGTGAAATTTGAAAAAGACTTTCTCGTTTTGACCTTTGACGTTTCACGTTTGACATAACATTTGAGCCAAGTAAGGTTATGAGCCGTGGTCACACGTGGTTATTAGAATTACCAGTCAAGAAATACCATACCTGCGCCGCAGGTTAATATCGTAAAACCTGCAAAGGCGTGCACATATTTTTCGAGTTTTTGCGAATTGAAATAAGCAAACCCGTAATACCCCAACGTTACCATTACAAGCATAGTAGCTAAAGTGAAAATGGTATAAATAATGATCAGAAGCGTCATTCCTTCAAAAGAGTTTTTGGCGGCTGGGAAATACAATAACGGTATCATAGGTTCGCACGGCCCCAATACAAAAATCAGGAACATGACCCATGGGGTAACTGCATGTCTTTCTTTTGGGGCCACAGCTTGTCCGTGCCGATGTTCATACACGTATATAGACCCGTTGTCGTACACATCAAAATGCTTATGCCGGCTACCTTTTTTTGCTTTAATCAAACCCCAGATGCTGTAAGCTAAGCCAAACCCAACCAATGCCCAACCTGCCATCCCTCCCCTTACGTTTTCGAGCCAGCTTACTTTCGATAAAGACCAACCGACAGCCGCGCCACCTAAAGCAAGTATTACCGAGCTCCACACATGTCCGCAGCCGCATAAGAGAGTCCAACCGATAGTTTTGGTAAACGACCAACCCCTCGATTTGGACAAAGCAATGAAAGGAATATAATGGTCGGGACCTGTTACTGTATGCAGGCATGCAATGCCCATAGCAGTCAACATTAAAACTCCTAATTCAGCCTGCATTTATTTATTTATTTTTTCGGTTGATGTTTAATACGAGTGGCAGGTTAATGACCGCCAGTACGCCCGTGCTAAATGTGTTGGGATACCAACTTCAGTACACCGCATCATCGTTGCTTCCGATATATCAGAACCTCTCGCGGGTAGCTTTCCATAGCAGCGTGCAGTTTACCCTGAGCTTGCCGAAGGGTCGCAATCACTTCATCGGCAAACGGTCAAGCAACTTCGGCTTTCGAAACAAAGGCTGTTTATAGTTTTTAAACAAACGCTTTAGCAGGAAGAAACCTTGAAATTAGCTGTAAGCAATTATACAATTGTTCGCCTTTATAGCCAAGCAAACGAATGATAACTCCTTTAACCGACAAAGCAGATACGCCGAAACAAATACTTTCGACGCCTATAAGTGTATCATTGATTTTTGAAATCAACTCATTCACTGCTGCTCCTTCATCAATGAAAATTAAGCTTGCCTGGTGAGTATAACCTTCTAGCTGTCCAATTGCCATCACATTGATTGCTGACGGTTTTATTAAAAGGTTTTCCTTAACTACCAGTCTTCCATTCAGAAATATTTCAGTGTGGTTTTGAAACCTTGTAAACTGGAACTCTTCGCCGCTTAGCTTCCTTCCGCAGGTGACAATTTCTCCCCAGGTAAGCGTACAGTTATCTGACAAGTTGATTTTATTAGCAGCCACAAAGTCTGAAGCTTTATGTGGTACAGCAGGATGCGGCAAATAACAAAATGAAGAACCTTTACACATATTTACTTCCATATTTTGGGAAGCTCCTTTCTTCATTGTAAACAACCTTTGATAAGATTGAGTCTGTAGCTGCAGTGAACAACCTTCTTCCAATTCTATCTTAATCTCGTATTCATCACCATCTAAGACTCCGGGGGAGGAGCTCATTAACATCAACTGTAATTGGTTTTGGCTTTTATCTTCGGTTACGTTAGCCAATTTAAAAGGATGAGTAAAAAAGGATCTTTTAAGGAAAGTTTTACCTTCCCTTAAAGCGGCTTTAATATGGAGCTTTGCAATCATCGCCAAAGCTTTACTTCTTCCACGTCTTCTACCAATGCATACTTCTGCAGCCAGCCTATCACACTATCTAATCCTTCTAATGTCATCAAATTGGTAAATACAAAAGGATTTCCTTTCCGCATTTTTCTTGCGTCACGCTCCATGATTGCAAGGTCTGCATTTACATAAGGAGCAAGGTCAATTTTATTGATAACCAAAAGGTCGGATCGGGTAATACCAGGCCCGCCTTTACGAGGTATCTTATCACCTTCTGCAACATCAATTACAAAAATGGTAACATCGGCAAGGTCGGGACTGAATGTAGCGGACAAGTTGTCACCACCGCTCTCAATAAAAATGATTTCGATATCGGGAAAGCGGTTCGCCATTTCCTCTACGGCTTCCAGGTTCATACTTGCATCTTCACGAATTGCTGTGTGAGGACAGCCGCCTGTTTCAACCCCAATAATTCTTTCTGCAGGTAGCAGACTATTTTGTGTTAAAAACTCTGCATCTTCTTTCGTGTAAATATCGTTGGTAATGACACCAATGCTATAGTCGTTCATCATACTTCTCGATAGGCGTTCTATCAGCGCAGTTTTACCCGAACCTACCGGTCCGGCAACACCTACTTTTACATAATTTCTGTCAGTCATTTATTCATAAAATTCAATTATTATCGAAGGATAGTCACAGGAAGTAAAAAATGTTTTTTAGCACCAGGGATACAAGTGTAAAATGACAATCTAGAAGTGAAAAATTTATTTCCTTTAAATTCATTGCAACCGCGCAAATTTCGGATCTGCCTCAACTGCATCATATTCAAAATTCAACTTAACTCGAAATTTTTGCAATGTGGTCGGTTAAAAGCACATCGTGTATATAAAATTCTACCGTTATCCTTTCACTTCTGTATAATGACCTTCGCTTACGGTTGCTATTACTCTTGTTTATCGAGCTAAATGATGTTCTCCATTTTTCGTGGTTGTAATCAATATATGACTCCCATTCTGTCGTACGATTTCATCGCCATATATCTTTAAGGCTTTGATAATCTCTTTGCCTGGATTCTCTTGCATTTTCATAAAGCCAATATTTCATCTTCAACAAAATGCAAATGTCGAAAAGCAGGAGCGCCTTCTTCCTTATTGAAGTAGCAGACAATTCCGCCTTTAATATTTTCCTTTAATTCCTCCATCGTCTCACCTTCAGAAAAAATTCCAATACCCGCCGTTTCAACGTAATATCCGCCCTCCTCGGCCTCTTTAACTAAAAACGTAATTTCTTTCATGTTTTAAAATTAACTATAAAATCTATTAACATCCGCTTCACTTCTCTTTGCAATTCTCCCACGCATCTCAAAAATATCACTTTTCCAGTTCGGGCATCTACGACATATACAACCTCGAATACAACTGCTCATGTTGCATACACCTGGTATCAAAACCCGTACAACACAAACCTATCAATTCCCTGTTTGGCTCAAGTGAGTTTTGTACCAGTTCATTAATTACTGGCTGCAACGAAAACAACAATTCCTGCCCGTCCTGCTGGCCAAGGGGGATTAGTTTAACACTATTTGTAACCATACCAACAGCAGCATTATAATAAAAGCCTGTCAGCGCTTGTGCTTTGGATATTTGTAATGCACAAGCATATATTCCAAAAGCAATTGAATAATGTCCAACTGCTTTTTGTTGTTGTATTAATTCTTTGTACTTACCTGCAATTTCATTATCACATATTGGCTGAAAGATTTTTATCAGTCTCATTCCCAGTTTCTGGCTTGCCTGGCGAATTTCCCTTGGCAACTTTACGGCTGTACATTCATCATCTAATTCCAACAGCCTTTTAAGATCATTATCTGCTGCTGCGTTATAGGCAAGGGAAACAAAAGCCGCATCTGTGTATTGAAGGTTTTGAGAAAGCATTTCGGTAACAAACTCTTTTGCAGTTGCTGCGTCTTTTACAATGCCTTGCTGAACATACGTTTCTAACCCATTTGAATGTGCATAACCACCAATTGGCAGGGTAGGGTCGCAAAGCTGTAAGAGACTTAACAGGTTTGTATTAAACATCAGGAGATGAAGTTGTGAGTTGAAGAATTTTAGAAAACAGCGATTGTTTGTTGTCTGTAGTCGTGTGAGGTGATACTGTTGTTTTTAATGCGTTCAATAGCTTCCTGTTCTGTCGTACTGGTTTATGTCCTGCTGCTGACAATAAGTTGAATAGCGGAGCTTCATAAGGAACCATTATTTCGTCCTGGTGGTAAAATAATGGCAAATGTTTGTTACCTATCTCGTAACACAATGAGGCCATATGATACATGGAAGAAGGTTGAATGCTGATAACCTCACAAGGAGAGATTTCAACAACTACGAGGCTTGTTTCGTCCTGCCATAAAACATCTCCTTCAGTCAAAGCCTGGCCTTCATTCATAAACTTCATCACAATCTCTCTTCCTGACTTAGCTTTCTTATGTATTATTCGTTTATTGGTTTCATACCATTCCAGTGAGACAATATCGATACTCCGGCTACCAAGGTCAAACGATTTAATGTTGCCTATTTTCTGTTTTATGATCATGCTTTATTTTTTGCCACAAAGGCACGAAGTTTTACCTCATCCTCGTTCCTTCTCCCTGCGGAGAAGGATGCCCAGTGCAGCATGTTGAAGATATCTGATATGCTGATTTTTTAAAACGTACAATTAGAGATAAGGTATTTTGAAATTATAAGCAGCTTTGAAATTCAAACTGAAGCTGCACATTGGTTTGGCGATGAACGGATTGCGACGCAACAACGATGCTATGAAACGGGATGTTGGTATCAAAACAAACCCCTTTAGAACAGGAAATACCTTTGCGCCATCGGAACAACACTTACCGGTTCACACGTTATGTGAACCCCATCTACCTTCACTTCATAATTCTCCGGATTGACTTCTATCTCCGGCGTTGCATCGTTGTGAATAAGGTCTTTTTTGCTGATATTCCTGCAGTTCTTTACCGGCAACAGCATCTTCTGTAACCCGTATTGCTGAACAACGTTGTTGTCAAGTGAAATTTTGGAAACGAAGGTTGCACAAGTATTAAATAGAGCCTTGCCATAAGCGCCGAACATATGCCGGTAAATTACCGGTTGAGGTGTTGGAATAGATGCATTAGGATCGCCCATTTTACTGCCTATTATCATCCCGCCTTTAATGATCATTTCGGGCTTCGCACCGAATAAAGCAGGTTTCCAGAGAACGAGATCGGCAAGCTTTCCGGCTTCTATAGAACCAACATATTCGCTGATGCCGTGGGTAATTGCAGGGTTGATGGTATATTTTGCTACATATCTTTTTACCCTGAAATTATCGTTGTTGTTTCCTTTATCTTCCGGCAAAAAGCCTCTTTGCTTTTTCATCTTGTCTGCTGTTTGCCACGTGCGTATGATTACCTCAGCAACACGGCCCATAGCCTGGCTGTCGGAACTCATCATACTAAAAACACCCATATCGTGTAAGATATCTTCGGCAGCAATGGTCTCGGGCCTGATACGGCTATCGGCAAAAGCAACGTCTTCGGGAACAGATTTATCAAGGTGATGACAAACCATAAGCATATCCAAATGCTCATCGATTGTGTTAACCGTGTAAGGACGGGTAGGATTAGTGGAAGACGGCAAAATATTTGGATACATAGCCGCCTTGATAATATCGGGAGCATGGCCGCCGCCGGCACCTTCGGTATGATAAGTATGAATTACCCTGCCGTTGATGGCATTAATGGTATCTTCTAAAAAACCTGACTCGTTAAGTGTATCAGTGTGTATTGCAACCTGCACATCCAGTTCATCTGCCACCTTTAGCGACGCGTCGATTACGGCAGGCGTTGATCCCCAGTCTTCATGAATTTTAAGTCCTAAAGCACCGGCTTCAATCTGCTCGGTTAATGGTGCTGTTGTTGCGCAATTACCTTTACCAAGAAAGCCGAGGTTCATAGGAAAAGCATCGGCAGCTTCAAGCATTTTACGAATGTTCCAGGCGCCGGGAGTAACTGTCGTTGCGTTAGTTCCATCAGCAGGACCAGTGCCACCACCAATCATGGTGGTGATTCCACTAAACAAAGCATGATCGATTTGCTGGGGACAAATAAAATGAATGTGTGTATCTATTCCGCCCGCAGTTGCAATTAAACCGGCACCTCCGTGCACTTCAGTTGATGCACCTATCACCATGTTTGCATCTACTCCATCCATCGTATCAGGATTGCCTGCTTTTCCGATGCCTACAATTTTTCCATCCTTAATGCCGATGTCCGCCTTTACGATGCCCCAGTGATCGATGATCATTACGCTCGTTATTACAAAATCAAGTACCCCATCTTTTCGCATGGCAGTTGATGATTGGGCCATTCCATCCCGTATCGTCTTACCCCCGCCAAACTTGCTTTCATCGCCGTAAACAGTATGATCCTTTTCAATTTCGATGATGAGGTCGGTATCTGCCAGGCGCACTTTATCTCCAACCGTAGGGCCGTACATATTGGCATATTTGATCCTGTTTATGTAAAGGCTCATGCTCGCGTATTTTTAAAGTTTTGAGTGGAGGCTTTTGACAATGCTTCTTCTTTTAATGCCGAAGAAGTGGTATCGCCGTTGGTAAGATTGCTAAAACCAAAAGCTTTGCGATCGCCGCCGTATGTGACCAACTCTACTTCTTTTTCCTCTCCCGGTTCAAAGCGAACTGCTGTGCCGGCCGCTATATTTAGTCGCATACCAAATGCTTTTGCCCTGTCGAAAGCCATTTGTTTATTCACTTCAAAAAAATGAAAGTGAGAACCAACCTGAACGGGACGGTCGCCTGTATTAACGACCGCTACGGTTACAGTTGGCCTTCCAACATTACATTCTATGTTTCCTTGTGCTAAAATGTATTCTCCCGGTATCATAATGCTTGTATTTTTTGTGGACCAATCTGTAGGATTTTCATGAGGCATTCGTTGCGTCGCACTCTTGTACATTTTGTTATCCGCGCAGCAACCTCATCCTCGATCCTTCTCCTTAAGGAGAAGGAGGCCGGGCTTCATTTATAGATGTAGGTTTTGCAGTAACAAATGAGCTATGGCTTTTATTGCAATCGTAGAAGAAAAGGAATCGATCAAGGTTTTACTCTGTCGCAGCAAATATATCGGCAAGATTAATGGCGAGGCCTTCAAACAAAGCAGATTTTAGTTCGCCTTCAAATATTGTTGCTGTGCTGTACAATTCGTAGCGGTTGTTTTTGAGCGTATAAATTTCTATCGCAGTATTTTGAGGATCGACCAGCCAAAACTCGCCTACCGCCATACGCTCATATAAATTTTTCTTTTCAATCCTGTCTCTTATTATGGATGTCGGAGAAACGATTTCAATAATTAAATCAGGAGTGCCGATAATACCATCATTTGTAACGACGTCTTTCTTTTGGTTGGACACAAACACTAAATCTGGTTGAGGCTTGTTGTATTCGTCAAGGTAAACATCTGTTGGAGATTGAAAAATTTCTCCCGATTTGTTTTCAGTTACGAACTTGTCAAGTATTACAACCAGCCTTCGGGAAATTCGTTGGTGCATTGATGTGGGCGCTGATTTCTGTATCATTTCTCCATTAATGATTTCGTAATAGTAATCATCGTCATCGTCAAACAACATTTTACGAAACTCGGTCACACTAACTTTCGTATTTGAGATCACTGTTTCCATATCACCTGCTTTGTTTCAAATGTAAGAAATATTTACCTGTTCCCAGGTTCCTCTCGTACAGCAAGGGCGGCAGAACTTACTGAGTGAATGTAAAAACATATTGAATGAGTGAAATAATTTTGGCCGCGAGCTTTTCAATCAGTCGCGTATCAATTTCCTGATGTAATAAGAAGCAGGAATAATTTTTTGTGAAAAACTTATATTTGAATCTATTATTTAATATGGGCTGGAGCACTTATAAACCAATTGAATTGCGTAGCAGGACAGCATGAGCGAAAAAGAATTCTGCCGGTTTTGTGTAGCTAACAAGCATATCAAGATAGAAAGAGATGAAAACAAACAAATATTAATTATGCCTCCTGCCGGATTAAGATCTAATGGTCAAAGTTTAAGTATTTCAGTAGAGTTAGGTAAGTGGATAGTTTTTCTCATGCCGGTAAATGCTTTGCATCCACTGCTGGCTTTACGTTGCCCGATGGTTCTGTCCGTTCACCTGATGTAGCCTTGCTTTGAAGGGAAAAATGGGCTTCTTTACCTCAACACGAAAAGCAGACTTTCGGTCATGTTGCACCTGATTTTATCGCAGGGGTAATGTCACCTTCAGATTACCTTCCACAACCAGGATAAAATGCAGAAATGGATTAAGAAGGGGTAAGGCTGGGATGGCTGATTTACCCTGAAAAGAAGCTTGCTTACATTTACCGTGAAGATGGGACTATTACAAAAGTGGACGGGTTTAATAATATTTTACCAGGAGAAGACGCGCTGGAAAGCTACACTTTCGACCTGCGCTTGTTGCTCGATACCTCATTTGAGTTCTGGATCTCCATATTTTTTCCCTGATTTTAAGCCAGGTTCAATAGACATCCAAACGACAAACGGAGCGTCGCAAGCAAAGTTTAATCATTGTTCCCCACGATGGCTACCAAAAGTTCTTCCTCTTAAACAACTTTAACTGATCGGTTACCTTATTAGCCTTAACGACAGCGGGTATCTATACAATTTACCTTCGTTTGCTTTAATAGTTGCTATAATCACTAAAACAAGCGCTACTATACCTACTATCCATACCAACAAAATACCAACGATGGTAAGAAAGAGGCCAATAATCACGATTATCATAGTAATTTGAAAATTCAGTGACTCCTTTGCATGGTAGGCAACATATTTCGATTCGTCTTTCTTTATAAGATAAATGATCAATGGGGCCAGAATAGGGGCTACCAATGTAAGAATGTGAGATAGAGTAGCTAAGGTTCTCTCATCGCTTGTAGGTACATAATCGGGTTGGACATCTGCTCCAAGAAAACTGTTCTGTTGCATAAAGGAATGATTTAGGTATAAAATAAGTCAATCCTTTTAATATCTCATAATATACAGGCAGGAACTTTATGAGTGGTGCCAGGTGTAGTGGGATGGCAATGCCTGCATAAATCAGACAGCTTCGACCGTTTCTTCAGCCCTGACTTCCTTATGCATTCGTTGCAGAAACCGATGCATTTCTTCCATATTTTTTACACCTTCAACAACCAATAAAAACATTTTACCGGTTTGTTTAAGCTTTGCTTTATTGGTTCCCTTTTGTAAATAGGCTAAAATATTTTTAAAAGTTTCAGACTCGAAGTAGGGAGAATCGGGCCGATTGATGAAGTAACAGCGAAGGGTATTGTCTTTTAAAGACATTTTTTCGAAACCTAATTGAACACCGATTTTACGGCAGCGAACTGTAGTAAATAAATCGGCAACGGGTTGTGGAATAGGTCCAAACCGGTCGAGCATCTCGGTCTTGAAGTCTTCCAGCTCAGCATCCGTTTCACAATTATCAAGCCGGGTATACAAAGAGAGGCGCTCAGTAATACTGTCTACATAAGCATCCGGGATTAGTATTTCGAGGTCGGTATCGATGGTGCAATCTGCAACAAAATCATCCTGTTTCTGAATCTCTTCTTTGAACAGGTCTTTGAATTTGCTGCGTTTCAATTCGCGGATAGCTTCGTTCAAAATCTTCTGGTACATTTCGAACCCGATTTCGGCCATGAAGCCGGTTTGTTCGCCCCCAAGCATATTTCCGGCGCCACGAATATCAAGGTCTCTCATAGCAATCTGGAAACCACTTCCCAGCTCGCTATGTTGTTCTAATGTTTGTAAACGTTTTCGGCTGTCGTTAGGTAAAGTGCTTAAAGACGGCGCAAGCAAATAACAGAATGCTTTTTTGTTGCTTCGTCCTACACGACCGCGAAGCTGGTGCAGGTCGCTTAAACCAAAATGATGTGCATTGTTAATCACAATGGTATTTACGTTTGGAATATCGACGCCGCTTTCAACAATATTGGTACACACCAGCACATCGTATTTTTTCTCGATAAAGTCTAAAATCCGCTCCTCCAATTCATGACCTTCCAATTGGCCGTGAGCATAACCAATACTCAAATCAGGACACAGACCTTGTATCATTCCAGCCATTTCGTGTAATCCCTGCACGCGGTTGTGGATGAAGAAAACCTGGCCGCCTCTTTCCGTTTCGTAATAAATAGCGTCGCGAATAAAGTCTTCATTAAACACATGCACTTCCGTTTGAATGGGTTGCCTGTTCGGTGGCGGTGTGTTGATGATGCTGAGATCTCGTGCCCCCATGAGGCTGAACTGGAGGGTCCTGGGAATTGGCGTAGCAGTCAGCGTTAAACAGTCCACATTAGTTTTTAACGTCTTGAGTTTTTCCTTAGAGCCGACACCAAATTTCTGCTCTTCGTCAATAATCATTATGCCCAGGTCTTTGAACTTTACCTCTTTGCCTAATATCGAATGTGTTCCTATTATAATATCTACTTTTCCTTCCTGTAACTTTTGAAGCGTTTCTTTTTTCTCTTTCGCAGATTTAAAACGGTTGACATAATCGACCGTAACAGGAAAGTCTTTTAACCTGTCCTGGAAAGTTTTATAGTGTTGAAAAGCAAGGATGGTTGTAGGAACAAGTATTGCAGCCTGTTTTCCATCAACAACCGCTTTAAAGGCTGCTCTTACTGCTACTTCCGTTTTACCGAAACCGACATCGCCGCACACTAGCCTGTCCATTGGCGCGGGGCTCTCCATATCTTTTTTTACATCGGCTGTTGCCTTGCTTTGGTCGGGAGTGTCTTCGTAGATAAAAGATGCTTCAAGCTCCGTTTGCATGTAATTATCAGGACTGAAGGCAAAACCTTGCTGCGCTTTTCTTTCAGCATATAACTGAATGAGGTCGAAGGCTATTTCTTTAACCTTCGATTTCGTTTTTTCTTTCAGCTTCTGCCATGCGTCGCTTCCAATTTTATTCACCTTAGGCACACTTCCTTCCTTGCCGGTGTATTTGCTTATCTTATGAAGCGAATTGATGTTCACGTACAGGATGTCGTTGTCTTTGTAAATAATCCTGACAGCTTCCTGTAAACGCCCGTTCACTTCCAGCTTTTGTAAACCACTGTAAGTGCCAACGCCATGGTCAATGTGCGTTACATAATCTCCCGGTTGAAGTTCACGAAGGGTACGAAGTGTGAGCGCCTTGTTTTTATTGTACGCCTGTTTAACCTTGTATTTATGGTACCGCTGAAATACCTGGTGATCGGTATAACAAACCACTTTTACATCTTCATCTATAAAGCCGCGGTGAATATCAGTTGCAAGCGGTGTAAATTGAATTTCAGCTTTAAGGTCTTCAAAAATGCTATGAAGTCTTTCAAGTTGTTTAGGATTTTCGGCAAAGATGAAAAGTTCGAACCCTTTCTTTTCCCATTGCTTCAGGTCCTTGATTAAAAGGTCGAATTGCCTGTTGAAAGACGGTTGTTCTTTCGTATTAAATTCAACTTCAACTCCGTTAAAATAATTACTCCTATCGAATTCAATTATATGCCTCGATGCAAGCTGTTGTTCAATAATTTCTGCCTTTACAAAATCTCCCGGGTTTACATCTTTTAATACTTTTGTATCATCATCTTCTTCGATCTGCTGTTTTTTGTTACTGCTTTCTTTCTGTAGTTCCAGAAAAAAATCGAGGTCTTCTTCCTGTGTCAGGATCCGTTCTTTGGCAAACTGCCAGTCCTGGATCCAAACGACAGTATTTTCAGGTAAAAACTCTAAGATCGATACTTTATCGCCTGTCGCAAATTGCGTATCTACATTCGGTATTATGCTCACCTGCATCAGCCTCCTTTCACTCAACTGCGTTTCAGGATCGAAAATTCGAATACTGTCTACATCATTTCCGAATAATTCTACACGGTACGGCTTCTCGTTGCCATAAGAGTAAATATCAAGAATACCGCCGCGTAGAGCAAATTGTCCGGGCTCGTAAACAAAGTCTGTGCGTTCGAAGCCATACATCACAAATAATTCCAGTAACCCGTCGAGGTTAATGGTTTCATTTGTTTTTATATAAATAATGTTACCTGAGAGTGTTTTCGGAAGCACCACCTTTTCAAAAAGCGCTTCAGGATGCGTTACAATCAGCTTTTTATTTCCACCTGCAGAAAGCCTCGTTAAAGCTTCAGTTCGAAGCATGACATGACTGCTGTTGAGCAGCTTAAAATTCTTTCGGTTTTTAAAAGAAGACGGAAAATAAAAAAGGTCTAAAGCACTGGTTAAACTCTCTAATGTGTTGTGAAAATAAGCCGCTTCTTCTGCATCATTTAAAACGATCAGGTGGTTTAAACTCTCTGTTGCTTTGTGATTAAAGATAGCGGAAACGGTAAATTCAATACTGCTTCCGTGCAGGTTTTTAAGGTAAATACGTTGAGGTTGGGAATAAGAAAGCCTGTCCGCAACTTGAAAAAGGCGGGGGTTATTTTGAAATTTATCTGATAAATGCTGCAGGTTCATTCGCTCTTCTGGCCTTAATAGTATAACACTTGTTATTTATTAAGGTTGGCAAAGATAACCGGTAAGGGTGAGAATTGTAAAATGAGTTATTGTTAAGATTTTGTATGGGAAATGTATGTTACCAGCTGAATTTCGTTGTGAGGCTTTGGTTGTGTCACTCACTTGTACGGTATATTTTTATGTCTGCCTCCACCTACTTAAATTGGACATAGCTAGTCTTTAATAGCAGAAAACTCTTGATTTCCGTTTTAAAGGTAATTTTTCTAGTGCAAAACTCTTTGTTCCTGCAATCTTCTACATATTTCTTGGAATCTGAAAAGTAGTTATAAAGTCGTTATCAAATTTTGCATGAGTTGTTGTAGTTCTTTTGTTATTGTCTTTTCGGTATCGTTCTTAGTATTTGCACATTCCAGTAAATATGTTAACTGAAGAACAATGATTTACAGTACAAGAGAGTGACACAACGATGACTCCATGAAAAACTACTGCTGCTCCCCCAAAAAAATCAACTGTTTTTACCTTTTCCCTTGCTAAATAAAGTCATTTTATAACTTCAATTCTAAAAGGAGTTTATATATTCACGGTTTAGATGTTTTTGATACTTTTCACAAAAAATAGAGCATGTTAGAACCCTGGCGGAAAGGAATTGTTATAAAAATTACTGAAGAGACAGCTTCTACCCGTCGTTATTGGATTCAAATTCCTGAAGTTGAAACTTTTAATTTTATTCCCGGTCAATTTGTTACACTTGATCTTCCTATTCATGAAAAAAAGAACAAGAGATGGCGGAGTTATTCTATCGCTTCAACACCCGATGGAACAAACGTAATTGAGCTGGTGATCGTTTACCTTGAAGGAGGTGCAGGAACCACGTATATATTTAATGAAGTAAGAGAAGGTTCAGAATTATTACTTCGGGGGCCGCAAGGCGTTTTTGTTTTACCTCAAACCCTTGACCGCGACATCTTCCTTATTTGTACAGGTACCGGTGTGGCTCCCTTCCGAAGTATGCTTCATCATATTAACCGATATAAAACTCCCCATAAAAATCTTTACCTGCTGTTTGGCACCCGGTTGATAAAAGATTGTTTATACTACGAGGAATTAAAGGAACTTGAAAAGGAGATAGAAAATTATTTTTATATCCCCACTTTTTCGAGGGAGGCAGAAGACAATACGAGCGTACGAAAAGGTTATGTACATGCGGTATATGAAGAAATTCTTTCTAAGGAAAAATTGCCGGCTTATTTTTATTTATGCGGTTGGAAGAATATGATTGACGAGGCGAAACAGAGGATTCTCGCCTTAGGTTACGATAAAAAGGATATTCATCTTGAACTATATGGTTAGAGTAAAGTCAGGTCTGTTATATATGGAACGCGAGAAGTGAAATGCGAAAATATTCTTCTCACCTTTGACGTTTGTATTGGATCAGGTAGGCAGATCGTAGCTTAAAAAGGCATTACTTATGAATAAAGAAAAATTGCAACAGTTAGGGCATTTGCTCGCAGGCCTCATTGTAATGATACACGGTTTTGATTCTTTTGAAAGTGGCGACTATAAACCTGCTGCAGGCTACTTAGGCGTAGCAGTGTTATTTATGTTATTAGCCGGCTGGCACAAGTCCATTACTCAGCAGTTTTTACAGGGCGATGTTGCTTTTTTTCTTTTAGAAGCCGTTATTATGTTTTATGCTGCCTGGGACTACAGTAACAAAGGACATACTGTTATGTTCTTTGGCATGGCCATAGCGGGAGCTGTATTTGTAATCTTTGCTCTTGTGAGTATTTTACTTAATAATGATATGCCCAGCAGGAACAAGTCGCGCCGGAAAAAAAGGCGAAGAAGTTCGCCATCCGGGTTAAGGGACGAGACTCGTGGTGACAGATCAAGTACACGCGGCGAGAGCTCGCACCAGAGGCGCGAGAGGCCGGAGTAAATAATGAAGAATAAATGATGAAATCTGAATTCTACTACTACTAACTGATATTCTTCAACACAACATCTCTGACGGTGCTTAAAGGAACTCGCTCCTGCTGCATCGAGTCGCGGTAGCGTATAGTAACGGTTTGATCTTCTTTTGTTTGGTGGTCGATGGTAACACAGAATGGAGTACCAATTGCATCCTGGCGGCGATAGCGCTTCCCTATTGCATCTTTCTCTTCGTAAAAACAACGGAAATGCGGCTTGCAGTCGTTCATGATCTCCCGCGCAATTTCAGGCAAACCGTCTTTTTTAACCAAAGGCAAAATAGCCAGTTTTACCGGCGCAATTTTAGCAGGAATATGCAGCACTACCCGTTTGTCTGTGCTTCCGTCTTCCTTGGTTAGAGTCTCTTCTTCATAGCTTTCGCTTAAGATGAGCAGGAACATTCGGTCTAAACCAATTGAGGTTTCCACTACATAAGGAATATAATTTCCAAAAGGTTTGCCGGTAGCAGGATCAACATCGTTGTCGAAATACTGCATCTTCTTTTTGCTGTACAACTGGTGCTGCGATAAATCAAAATCACTACGGGAGTGTATGCCTTCTACCTCTTTAAAACCAATCGGAAATTCAAATTCAATGTCACAGGCTTCTTTCGCGTAATGGGCTAATTTAACATGATCGTGGTAACGGTATTTTTCCGGAGAAGTTCCTAAGCTTAGGTGCCATTGAAGGCGGGCTTCTTTCCAGTACTTGTACCAATCGCCTTCTGTGCCCGGCCGAACAAAAAACTGCATTTCCATTTGTTCAAATTCGCGCATTCTGAAAATGAATTGGCGCGCCACGATTTCGTTTCGAAACGCTTTTCCTGTTTGTGCAATCCCAAAAGGAATACGCATCCGGGAGGTTTTTTGAACATTCAGAAAGTTCACGAAGATGCCCTGGGCTGTTTCGGGACGTAGATAAATAGTATCTGCTTCTTCAGCAACGCTGCCAAGTTGCGTAGAAAACATCAGGTTAAACTGCCGGATATCGGTCCAGTTGCCAGTGCCGCTGATAGAACAAACGATATTGTTTGCTGCAATCAATTCTTTTAATGCTGAAAAATCATCTGCCGCCAGCAGCCGATCCATTTCTGCAATAAGGTCATCTGCTTCTTTTGTTTTTCCTGCTTCTTTCAACTTGTCTGCGAGGCCTTCTATTAAATGATCAACCCGGTAACGCTTATTGCTGTCCCTGTTATCAATCATTGGGTCGCTGAAATTATCTACGTGGCCACTTGCCTTCCAGGTAGTGGGGTGCATAAAAATAGCAGCATCAATGCCTACAATGTTTTCATGCATCTGGGTCATCGACTTCCACCAATAGTCGCGTATATTCTTTTTTAATTCACTGCCATATGGTCCGTAGTCATATACAGCGCTTAACCCATCATAAATTTCGCTGCTTGGGAAAACAAAGCCATATTCTTTAGCGTGAGATATAATCTCCTGAAACTTATTTTCGTTTGTCGTCATAATGACGGCAAACCTACACGAAAAATGTAAAATGAAATGGAGAAAATGTTGGAGAAAAAGGGTGGATGGTTTAGGTGAAAGGTATAACGAAGATAGAAAGACGGAGGTATAAGGTTGAAGGAGAAAGATTACGAGAAGCAGGAAGAGTGAAAGAACCACCTTAGCACTTTATCCTGTATCTTCAACCCTGCACCTTCAACCTGACTATTTAATTCATGAAAATTCTATCTTTATTGAAAGTGCCTTCCAATTCTTTCAGGCGTTTTTCCAATTGATCATTTTTGGCTTCCAGTTCAAGAATTTTCGAATGGCTTTTTACAATGTCACTCTGGTAGCCCTTTATCTTGCCCTGAAGTTGAGAAGCAAAATAGGCTTTGCAGATCAAGCTGACCACAATTCCCGCCATAACAGCACCACCGTACTGCATAACGATATTTAGTAAAGGTGAAAACATAGGAAAACGAATTTATTTGTTATTATTTAGTTCCTCTTTAAAGACCTGAGTAGATACGATTTGGTTGCATGTGGAGTGCCAATTTAAGCATTTTCCCTAAAATGGAAACCGGTGAGTAACTTTAATCTGTACCGTATAACAATAAAATTTATTTTAGTTTTTCATTTTTTTTATGGCGTGAAGCATCGCGGGCAGTTTTCTTTTCGAAATTTTTTGAAAGTGCTTCCGTTAAATCTACTCCTGTTTGATTTGCAAGGCATAAAAGGACCCATAAAACATCGGCCATTTCATCGGCCAACTCATATTTTTTATCTGATTCCTTATACGATTGTTCACCATATTTTCTAACCATTACCCGGCTTAGTTCTCCCACTTCCTCCATTAAAATCCCCAGGTTGGTCAGTTCGCCAAAATATTTTACGCCAACCGTTTTGATCCATTCATCCACTTTTTGTTGAGCTTCTCCGAGAGTAATTTCCATGGTGTGATTAATTTTTTATGTACTAGGCACCGGGGCCTTTAATTAAACTTCGTTGCGTCGCACACTTGTACTTTTGGTTGTACTGGCTGCGAGGCGACAGGTTTATTCATCCTTTTTTGCGCCCTGATAATTATTTAGCGATGTTTGAGGAAACAAGGGAAATCGTGCGGGGATTTAGAAGCCAAGAAAACTATTGCTCAATGGGTTCGAGTACATCGTAAGCAACAACTGTTCCTGTAAAAAGATTAGCCGGTATTACAAAAAGTCTTCATTTCACTTTAATCTTACGCAATCTCACAAATCCTGGTTCTATTATTCCCTATTCTTACTATCCACCACAATCGTTACCGGGCCGTCGTTTAACAGTTCAACTTTCATATCTGCACCAAAAATTCCGGTTTCAATTGGTTTGCCCATATCAGCCTGTAGTTGTTCGATCATTTTTCCATACATAGGAATGGCAAAATCACCTTTAGAAGCTTTTATGTAAGATGGACGGTTTCCTTTCTTTGTACTTGCATGTAGGGTGAACTGGCTTACCAATAATATGTTCCCGCTGGTTTCAAGCACACTTCTATTCATTACACCGTTCTCATCGTTAAAAATGCGCATTTGAACAATTTTATTACTAAGCCATTTTATGTCTTCTTCAGTGTCGGAATCCTCTACTCCTATAAAGACCAACAACCCTTCGTTTATTTTGCCGCAGATTTTTTCTTCCACTGTTACCGAAGCCCGGCTTACCCTTTGTATAACCACCCTCATAACATTTTTCCTTGTAATTTTATGGTTATGAAGGTAGACGTTTACAACGAAATAATATTTAGCACAGCACGAAGCGGAGGTAAAGGTGGCCAGAATGTAAACAAGGTAGAGACGATGGTTGAAGGCCGTTGGCCGGTAGCAAACTCTACTCTTTTTACAGACGAACAAAAACAAGTAATTACAGAAAGATTAGCCAACAAAATTACGTTGGAAGGATTCCTGCTGGTAAAATCACAGACAGCAAGAACACAATTGGGAAACCGGGATGAAGTGGTTAGAAAAATAAACGAATTAATAGAACATGCACTGGTTAAAAAGAAAGCGAGAATAGCTACAAGGCCATCGAAAGCGTCTAAAGAAAGAAGGGTGCAGGCAAAGAAAAATAAATCGGAGATAAAAGGAAACCGGCGTAAAGTTGGCCCGGATCACTTTTAGAAAGATGTATTTGAGAAAACTAAAGTGAAGTTGCGTTTCTACTAGTTGGATTGTAATATTCCTATATTTTATATTGGCCTTATAAAAAGGATGGCAGGCTAAACTCTTACAGCTATTTTTGTGAAAATAAGATACAATTGAGCGGAATTAAAAAATTGGCGGGACAAACGATGTGGTACGGAGTGAGTTCTATTGCTGCCCGCTTTATCAGTTACCTGCTTACACCTTATTTAACACAAACCTCCGTTTTACAGGTTGCCGACTATGGAAAAATGAGTATGGTGTATGCCGCCATTCCATTGCTTAATGTACTGTTTACTTACGGTTTTGAAACAGCTTATTTCCGCTTTTCGCAACGAAAGGAGTATGAGAATACCATCTATAGTACAGCATCCATTTCTCTTTTTGCTTCTTCCATCATCCTGTCTTCCCTGCTATGGATCTTTAGAACACAGCTGGCTGGTATTGCCGGAGTTGCAGATGAGCCGCAACTGATAGAACTAAGCATTCTTATCATCGCAATAGATACATTAACCACCATTCCTTTTGCAAAACTAAGGCACGACGGAAGACCGGTACAATATGCTTTTGTACGAATCTGCAGTATACTCACCTATGTTGCCGCCACCGTCTTCTTTTTATCTTATTGTCCGAAAATCCTGCAAGACAATCCGAATAGCTGGATAAGTTTTTTGTATCGTACCGATGTCAACCCAGTTACCTATATCATCGTCGCTAATCTTCTGTCATCAGGACTAACGTTGCTATTACTGGCAGGTCAAATCGGGTCAATAAAACTTAATTTCAATAGTAAGTTGTGGAAAGAAATGATGATCTACGCAATGCCCCTGATAATTGTTGGCCTGGGCGGAATGATCAACGAAACTGTTGACCGGCTCATGCTACATGCCTGGGTTCCCGGAAGCGATACTTTTAAACAAGAACAAGTGGGTATTTATAGTGCCTGTTACAAACTATCGTTACTGATCAGTTTGTTTATACAGGCGTTCCGTATGGGGGCCGAACCATTTTTCTTTAAACAGGCAGAAGGGTTAAACCCGCAGCGTACGTATGCAAGAGTGATGAAGTTTTTCGTAATAACCGTAACGCTAATGTTCCTTTTTGTGAGCCTCTATCTTCCGGTTCTTAAATATTTTGTAGGGGAGACATATTGGGTCGGCCTGGGCATAGTTCCAATCCTGTTGCTCGCAAACATTTTTCTGGGCATTTATTACAATCTTAGCATCTGGTATAAGTTGGGAAATAAAACCAAAGCCGGTGCATACATAACTATAACGGGAGTAGTTGTTACTATTGTCATTAACTGGCTTTTCATTCCGAGGTTTGGGTATTTAGCCTGTGCGTGGGCCACTTTCTTTTGTTATGGCAGTATGATGGTCATTAGTTTTGTCTGGGGTCAGAAAGAGTACAAGATCCCTTACGCCTGGAAAAAACTGGTAGCCTATATTGTAATAGTGGTCATATTGTTTTTTATACACAAAGGCGCTACCTGGTTGTTACCGAACCTTTATTTCAGTCTTATCATGGCTTCCATCCTGCTTTTTATTTATACCCGGTTTATTCTGTTTGTCGAGAAAAAGGAATTTCAGAAGTTGCCGGTTATAGGGAAATTTATAAGGTGAGTTTTTGCCAGACTGGCTTTAGTGCGTGGCACAAGAGCATAAAATCAATATTCAGTAGGTTATTGTAATTGTTGAAGCTTCGAAGCCTATGATATTTGCTGAATTTGAAAAACAGGTAAATGGTATTGTTGTAGGTTTTGGAACGCAGCACCACGCAATGTTCAACATTCTTTCCGGTGCAGCAGAACCGGCTGGTCTTTTACCGGTTCAAATGCCTGCTAATATGCAGACTGTTGAAATGCAATTTGAAGACGTCCCGCACGACATGGAGCCCCATTTCGCTTCAGAAGGTAACAAATATGATTTCGCTTATGGCCTAAGCTGGAAAGGAGTGATCAGTGATGCACGAACTAATAAATATAAAAAGTCTAAAACACCGGCTGTGAAATAGCGATACCCTGCTTTTTAAAAAATTCGAATTATTCTTCTTATTACTGGTTTTTCGAAATCAATTTATCCTTTAATATTTGATAACCTCGCAACCTTACCGATTTATCTTATACTATATTACCTTGCAGCATTAATTAATTGCTTTATTGATGTTCGAGTTGTTGTTTAAGAAGGTTACCGAAAACATTTCGGTTACAGAAGATGAATTTGAGTTCTGCAAAACACTGTTTCTTCCGAAGAAGCTTCGTAAAAGGCAATACCTGCTGCAGGAAGGCGATGTATGTAAGTACACCGCCTTTGTAGAAAAAGGAATTTTACGAACGTATACAGTTGATGAAAAAGCAACCGAACATATTCTTCAGTTTTCACTCGAAGGTTGGTGGATGGCTGACCTCTATAGTTTCCTCACTAACGAGCCTTCATTATATAATATGGAGGCTTTGGAAGACTGCGAATTGCTACTAATCACAAAACCTTCGTGGGATATCTTACTTGAAAAGATCCCGGCTTTCGAACGTTACTTTCGTATTCTCATTCAAAATAATCTTATTGCCACCCAACGCCGCTTAATGGGTTCTATGACCGAAACGGCAGAAGAGAAATACATCAAGTTAATGAAGTCGTTTCCTGATTGCGTTCAAAGAGTACCGCAGCATATGATCGCTTCCTACCTTGGTATTACACGTGAAACTTTAAGCCGCATCCGTGGCCTAATGGCCGGCCGGAAGTAGTTATGTGATATATAATGTGGTTTAATTAAGATTGTAGCTGCTGTGGAAGGGCACCGTGTTTATAGAGAAAAAATAAAAAATATTAAAGACTCCCAAGGAGAGGCCGGTGAACACGAACCTCGTTTGGAGCTTTAATAATTCTATAAAGACGTAGCTCCCAAGGGCCTTAAGTACGACATTTTATGTGACATATATCAATACAATTTATTATCCTATCGTAATGTACAAAGGCTAGCGTGTTTTGTAGCTTTGTGTAACAAAAGAAACCAAGATGGCGGTAAAGAAAACAATAGCAATTGCTGGTGCGGCAGAGGAACAATCGAAGCTCATTATTGGTCAACTACTGTTATTGGATTACCGGTTTCTTTTAATGGGTGAAAATAAAGCTGGTCTTGCCCGTATTTTAGATGATCAAAAAAGAAAAACTGCAGGCATAGATGCAGAATTAATTGATTGTACCAGGGAAGGTTGCTGGGAAGCCGACATCATCATTCTTGCTAATCATTCTGATCAACAAAAGAAAATAGCCGGTAAGATAAAAGAAGTAGCGACCCAAAAAATAGTGCTGGTCATCTTAAATGCTGGAGGCGATAGGGCAATAGTGGAAGAAATACAGTATGTATTACCTCATTCCTGTGTCATTTCAGCATGTTTTAACCATCCTTCTAACGCGGTTTCAATAGTTGGAGAAAATGAAGAAGCGGTTCGAACAATTGCGGCAATGATGGTCAAAGCCGGCTTCTCCCTAACCCTTCATAACCGGTTGCCCGTGAACGAACTGTAGAAGGTTTGAGAAAAAAGCAAGTTTTATTGCGCTTCAACAAATGAACAACTTGCTTATCCTACATTTAATTTTCAATTAAAACAATAAATAGTATGAAAAAGATTATCGCTACCAACGCAAATAACTGGGCACCCTTAATTGCACGTTTGGCCCTCGGTATTACAATATTGCCGCATGGAGCACAAAAACTTTTGGGCATGTTCGGTGGCTATGGGTTTACCGGAACAATGGGATTTTTAACAACCCAGGTTGGTTTGCCCTATGTTGTAGCCTTATTCGTGATCCTGATCGAATTCTTTGCATCCTTGCTCTTAATCTTCGGCTTTCTTACCCGTGTAGCCGCTCTGGGTTTTGTTGGACTCTTTACGGGAGTTGTTCTTAAAGTACATCTTCAACACGGGTTCTTTATGAATTGGACCGGCACACAAAAAGGTGAAGGGGTCGAATTTTTCATCCTGCTGTTTGGACTCGCAATTATTCTTTTAATAACAGGAGGTGGAAAGGCAAGTGTAGATGCAGGAATTTCGAATAATGCAAACAATAGCCCGAGATTATAGTTTAATAAATACTGCCGAACCGGTGGAAGAGAACATTAATAGAAACAGAAGTAAAAGAACAGGT
The DNA here is from genome assembly GCA_028288485.1 of Segetibacter sp. Classification (GTDB taxonomy): domain Bacteria; phylum Bacteroidota; class Bacteroidia; order Chitinophagales; family Chitinophagaceae; genus Segetibacter. The sequence continues at coordinate 492 of JAQBNO010000118.1, read as the reverse complement.
ATGGAAAATAGAAGTTTGGTTTACATTATATTAAGGACAATTGTTTTGTAGCGGGCGAAAGAATTTCTATCGAGCATCGTTGCGTCGCACACTTGTACTAAACCAAAGAAATCAGCAAAATTAAATTAAGCTTCGTCATGGATCCTGTAAAACTAAACCTCGGCGAAAAGGGAGAAGGCGCTTTTGTTATAATGGAAGGCGATGAACAATTGGGTGAAATGGTAATTGCAATTAGAAAAGACCTTCTAACCGTTTATCATACAGGGGTTTTGCCAAAAGCTGAAGGTAAGGGGCTGGCCAAAAAATTATTGTTGGCAATGACAGACTACGCAAGAAATAATCATTTGAAAGTGTCACCTCTTTGTCCTTACGTTCATTTGCAGTTCACTCATCACCCCGAAGTGTATAAGGATATTTGGAAGAGATAACAGGCCCGCTGCCATAATTAAAGCAAGAAATTAAATCCACATTAGCAGGAGCGGGTTAGTATTA
>JAQBNO010000073.1 GCA_028288485.1 Segetibacter sp. | reverse complement strand
GGCAACGTGCTTTCCTGTTGTTGAAAGTCCACCCACGTAAAATGGACGAAGTAAAAGTAGAAGTGCGATAACTTCAACTATGGTTTTTAGCCAATTCTATCCTGAGTATTTCACCGCAACAATCCCGTGGAGGCATCTACTTAAACAAAATAAGTATAAGGTCGTAATAATTGTCCAGCCTTCAATTTTTGGTGAAGGAAAACCGTTTGAAAGTATATGCATTTTGCATTATGAGTAAGCAGATTCAGGTAATATGGCAAGTACGAGCAGACTGTCCTCCTAAAGAAGTTCAATTATCGTGCATGAATTTTACAACCCGATGAAAAAAAGAAAAGATTTACGAAATAATCATAAAGAAGTACCCGAAAAATTTAAAATAAAGGCAAGTGATCGTACATACCAGATTTGGGAAAGAAACGCTTTAAGCACATCCTCATGGAACCAGGCAGTCTTCGAACAAAAGCCTGAATACATTCACAACAATCCTGTCGCTGCAGCTAATGCCGTTTCTCGGAAGAGTATAAATATTCGCCTTTAGCCGTCGCCTAACACTGAACTGTTTTGTTTTCTAACGGTAAGTGCCGCGACTTTCATCTAACTGATACGTGTCGTTGTGCTCTCAGCCATTATTAAAAAATCTAACTTTAAGAGGCTGTCCAAATTTTATTTTTATCCGATAGCTATCGCTGATAGGTATGGCACCGTCCGTGGTTTTCTATGGCGTCATCGTTGCCACGCTCGGTTCGCCGGTAGCTTTTCATAGCGGCGTGTCAGTTTACCCTGAGCGCGTCGAAGGGTCGCATTAAGTTCATCGCCAAATCATTTTGCATCTTTAGCTTTAAACACAATAATCGTTACTATTTTTAGACACCTTCGAAGAACACAGGAAAAATTTTCTAACGAACTTTTTATGAAACTAAATTACTTCTTTATTGTTTCGGCGCTACTGTTTTCTCATTTCATTTATTGGATTAATCATAATTCAGCTACAGCTAAAAACCGGTTGGCTAATACATCCATTAATAATGGTGCCGACCTGTACGTGCCCGATGATCTGGAAGCAACATTGTGGGCAGAATCACCTATGTTTTTCAATCCTACAAATATGGATGTTGACATCAGAGGGCGGATATGGGTAACTGAAGCAGTGAACTACCGCAACTTCAACAATGACTCTACAAAATTTATCCACCATCCGCTCGGAGACAGAATTATCATACTCGAAGATACCGACGGTGATGGTAAAGCGGATTCATCCAAAGTATTTGTAGAAGATAAAGACTTATTATCACCTGTTGGTATTGCCGTTATCGGTAATAAAGTAATTGTTTCCTGTTCTCCCAACCTGGTTGTCTATACCGATGAAAACGGAGATGACAGGCCGGATAAAAAAGAAATACTGTTAACCGGTTTTGGCGGCAAAGATCACGACCATTCTTTACATGCTGTGTTTGCCGGTCCTGACGGCAATTGGTACTTTAATGCCGGAAATTCCGGACCTCATCATGTTACTGATAAAAGCGGGTGGACGTTAAATGCCGGAAGTATTGCAGTTGGTGGCTCGCCTTATGCAATCGAAAATCATGGAAACCAAAAGAGTGACGATGGTAAAATTTGGGTAGGCGGGGTGGCATTGCGAATAAGACCCGATGGAACAGGCTTGAAAGTGATGGGACATAACTTCAGGAACTCCTACGAAATTACTCCCGACTCTTACGGAAATCTTTGGCAGAATGATAATGATGACCAGGTAGTAACGTGCAGAACCACGTGGCTGATGGAAGGAGGAAATGCAGGTTATTTTAGTACAGATGGTACCCGTTACTGGCAAGCCGACCAACGGCCCGGCCAGGATATTTTTACAGCCCATTGGCACCAGGATGACCCAGGTGTAATGCCGGCAGGAGATCGTTCGGGCACCGGTGCTCCTACGGGAATTGTAATGAATGAAAGTGATGCCTTAGGAACACAATACGTGGGAATGCTATTAAGTGCAGACGCAGGCAGAAACACAATCTTTAGTTATCACCCCAGGTTGAAGCAATCAGGATATGATCTGGGGGAAAGAAAAAACTTTATCACTTCCCTGGCGCAAGATAACGAAGGGTATGTATGGAATGATTCTGCCCAAAATGCAAGCAAAGAAAAATGGTTTAGACCAAGTGATGTAACTATCGGAACAGATGGCGCTATTTATGTAGCCGACTGGTACGATCCCGTAGTTGGCGGCCATCAAATGAAGGACGTCAAAGGCTATGGAAGAATTTATCGTATCACCCCTAAAAATAAAAAACTTACTGCTCCAAAAATAGAGCTGAACACTCTGAGCGGACAATTAGAAGCCTTTAAAAATCCCGCAGTCAATGTTCGTAACCAGGGATTTGAAAAACTTAAACAACGCGGAGATCGGTCGGTAAAAAAAGTAAAACCCTTGCTTACGGATAGCAATAGGTACATAAAGGCAAGAGCAGTATGGCTACTGGCTCAATTAGGAAAAAAGGGAATGAATGAAGTGGAGAAACTATTATCAGGTCCTGATGTTGAACTGAGAGCAACTGCGTACAGAGCCATCCGTCAGTTTATACCTGATGTACTTCCCCATGCAACAAAAATGTCAACCGATACTTCAGCTTTCGTTCGCAGGGAGGTAGCTATATCATTAAGAGATCTTCCATACGAAAAAACAAAAGGAATGCTGCTGAATTTAATCCACCGATTTGACGGTGAAGACCGGTGGTACCTGGAAACTTTGGGAGCTGCTCTACAAGGCCATGAATCGAAGATGTACCCGGAAGTAGTGAAGCTTTTTGCAGGCAACAAACCTGCCACCGGGTGGAATAAACAAATGGCAGCCCTTGCCTGGCGGCTGCATCCGCCGGAAGCTGCTCACGACCTGGCATTGCGGGCGCAAGCTGCCACATTATCTCCCGGTGAAAGGGAGGCTTCATTAACAGCTCTTTCATTCATTAATAACAGGGCTGCTGCAGACAATATGCTTGCCCTTTCAAAAAGCAGGCTACAAGATGTGTCGCAGCAGGCCGCTTACTGGTTATCGTTCCGGCAAAGTAATGATTGGTACAACCTGCTTGATTGGAGTAAACTAAACATTAATACGGCATATGAACGAACCGTTGCAAGGATGAAAGTAAAAAAACAAATTATCCTGGATGAACGACAATCAACAAATGAACGTAGATCGCGGGCACAGGAAATGGCCTCAGACTCGATGGGCGGTCAGTTACTGATTGGTATGGCTGCAGAAAAACAGCTGCCCGAAATTTTATTTCCATTCATTCAGCAAATGATTTTCAAAAACCCTGATCCTACTGTTCGGGTGCAGGCAGGCAACTATTTCAAAAACCCTGAATCAGACAAATTATACTCGATTCCGGAAATCAGGAAATTACCCCCAGACATAACAAAGGGAAAAGCGGTATTCACTACCCGCTGTTCTTCGTGTCATAAGGTAGGTACAGAAGGAAATGCTATCGGTCCCGAATTAACTGCTATTGCGAAAAAGTTTGACGATAGTGAGCTATTAGAAGCGATCATCAACCCTAGTGCCGCCATTGTTTTTGGGTATGAGCCGTGGCTTGTGAACACGAAAGACGGAGAATCTCTTTACGGTTTTTTAGTATCAGACAACAAGCAAACAATGGTTTTAAAAGATATAGCCGGCAGAAAGCATGTGATACAGGTTAGTAAGATCAGCAGCAAACAAAAGCAGGATAAAAGCCTTATGCCAGACCCCGCGAATAATGGGTTGACACAACAAGATTTGGCAAACGTGGTAGCTTATTTACGAAATGGGGTTAACAGCCGGCGGCAACAATAAAACCGTTTCAGTTATGAAACCGGCCATCATTATAATCTAATATTGACATAAACCGGTTCAAGATTAAGAAGGTTAAGCACATATAACTGTTCTTAAAAACAACGTCGACATCCTTTACCCCTTTGGTCCTGCCGGCGTCTCCTCTCCTGGCCTTTTTAAGTAGCAGGGACCCGGCATTACAAGCCAAAGTGAAGATAACTGTACAAGTGTGCGACGCAACGGAAGCTTTAATAGGTATTCAAATGCCGGCGACCAAAATATCACTTCCGTCCCAGGAGATAGGCCGGGAACACACAAAGTAAGGCTTAGATCACATCTCGCTGTATTAAAACCAAATAATACTCTTTTTAAAAGTCTACCTGGTAACTCAATACCGGAACCAACCCGGACTGCTTTTTATAGACCCATTGGTTTGCAGAGGGATCATATTTCCTGCTAAGGCCGTCTGTATTTTCAATGCCAAAGATGTTCTGAATATCCAAAGCCAATTGCCAGGCAACTTTTGTTTTATCTTTTCTAACGGCAATACGCCCATCGGTTCTGAAGTAAGCAGGCACTTTTTCTGAATAGGGTCTTGTTTCGTCTAACAGGGGTTCGCGGGTAGAGGATGTAACATTTGCTAAAGGTGTTAATGGCAAACCGCCGTTATAAACAATTTTCCAACCCAATTGAAATACTTTGTTTCTTTTCATGCTCCATTCTTTTGCTCCTGTCCAGGAGCCGGAAGTATTGGAATTGAAACGTGTATCATAAGATATTTCATTTAAAGGATTATAGGTAGAATTAAAAACAGAAAATGATGTGATCATAAACAAACCTTTCGTAAACACTTTTTCCAGGGTCAGGTCAATTCCTTTATTTGTACCCTTTCCTTTGCTTACCAGTGGTTCATTTGCATATCCATCCAATTCATTCAATATCCAGTAGGTTCTGTTTACGTCGTTTACTACAGGTATTTTAAATAGTTGCTGATAATAACCTTCTGCATGTATTCGCCACCCCTTGCCCAAAAACCGGTCAAATGCAGCTATGTAATGATGGGCACGCATCACTGCCAGGTCTTTATTAGGATAAGCGGAAGCAGCATTGCTTTTATAAAAATATGAACCCAATGGCAGGATTTTACTGTGTAAACCATAAGCAAGACTAAAGGTTTGTTTGGCATTAAATCTATATTGCACTGACAATCTCGGATCAACCACTGTTTGTTTGTTTAATGCAAGGTGCATAACATGCACACCGGGATTAATGGTAAAACTTGATCCGGGTTTAAAACTCATCTGCCAATAAGGCTGCAGCAGCCATGTGTTGCCATTACCATCAATTGTATTTATGTTGGTATGAGTTATATAATTAAACTTGTCTTGGCGTAAAGCATACTGTATCCGGTTAATAAATACTCCCGCTTTCATATTTACTGCCGCACTGAATTTGTTGTTATAGGAAGTAGTGAATGATAAACGGCTATTATTATATAATTCATCGTTCACCGTATAAGGTTGTTTTTTTACGCTAAGTGTATCATCTATAAAAGAAATTTGCTGGCTGGTTAATACAACAGAAGTTTTTATAAACGAACGGTTATTTAAAGTATAAGTGTTACCAAGACCAATTGCACCCATTCCAGTTATAAAATCATAGACTGCATAGTCATCATACTGTTTCCATTCCAAGGTATCTTCCACTTCTTCTGTATACTCTTTACTATATCCGCCAATACCCCAAAAATTCCACTGCACAGAATTTTTCTTATTGGCAAAAGCAAGATTAAAAGATACATCCTGGAATGTATTGCTTTCTCTTTCACCTACAAGGTTCAAACCAATAGCTTTTAATAGCCCCAGGGTGCTATACCTGTAGTTGACAAGGTAAGAACTCCGTCCTTTTTTTATTGGTCCTTCAGCAGAAAAATCAAGGCCTATCAAACCTGCTTTAAAAGTGTTCTCTGTTCGCTGGTTATTGCCCTTTCTAAAATGCATATCAAATACTCCACTTAAAACATCACCATATTCTGCCGGCATTGCCCCGGTCAAAAAGTCTGAATTATCAAGCATGCTCAAACTGAATATGGTAATGCCTCCGCCACTGCTTCCCCTTCTGGCAAAGTGATTAGGGTTGGGTATGTCAATCCCTTCTAACCTCCACTGCATACCTACCGGGTTATTACCCCTGATGATAATGTCGCTTCTTGTATCTCTTGTTGCCTGCACACCAGGAAACCCTAATGCCATCCTGCTCGGATCATTTGCACTGGCTGCAAAACGCTGCGTTTCTTCGGGAGAAAATGAACGCCCACTAACTATTGCATACCGGTTAACAGGCATTTTAGGATTACGGGTTGTTTTAACTAGTGCAGTTTGTGCCTTATTGCTGCTTTCTTCCATTTCAAGAATAAGTTCAGGTTGCTTCGCCACCGAAACAATAATATTATCGGTTGCATAAACCTGGTAGCCTGCATAACTGCTTTCGATCTTTGTACGGCCGATGGCAACATTATTTATAATAAATCGTCCATTACTATCCGAAACAGCATTTAATTTTCGCTCCTTCCCTGCTATAGATACAGTCGCTCCTTCAAGTAATCTGCGGCTATCTTTATCTATAACAATACCCCTGATAGTCTGAAACAAATCCTGGCAAAAAGAGGTGGATACTATTAACGTTAGTATTAGAAAAATGTATCGTCTCATAAAATTTATTTAGAGTTGTCCTGTTTCAGGATTTCCAAAGGCACCTTTATAATAGCGATTTAAGATGTTAGTGCCACCAATACATAATTGTAGCTTATTCTCTATTATCTTATAGCTTAGCTGTGCAACTACTGTTGAGAAGGCGTCTATATTCCCATTGGCAAAGTCATCCTCAAACATGAAGCTGTCCTGCCACTTGTATTGGATTGCAAAGCCCATTTTCTTGTTTTTACCAAAGCCTGCATTTGACAATCTGATGTTGAACGGGTATGGCGGTGTATTGTAGTTTATTACAAAACCAGTTGGTAAGTTTTGTTATTTTAAAATCATTGTTCCGCTTTTTGAATTTCCTGTTTCAAAGAATACTACCCATCGATGTACCTTTCTTTATACAAATGAACAACAGTTTTAAAGCAATAAGATTGACAAAAGTCAAATAGAAGGAAGCGCAACACGATTTTGACAAATGTCAATTTATAAAGAAATAGAAAGATTTTTCTTGCTCTTAGGCCTGACTAATATTTCAAGTTTCATCAGAAATGTCGATACCTGATTCTCTAATAATAATTGAAACAAACGATTTGCCTCATGAAATAGCGTTGCTTTTGTTTTTAATTACAACTTAATTCCTACACTAATTCGTTAAAAAAATAGTAGTCGATTATTAATAAAGGGAGATATAATTGGCTTGTCGTAAAAATTTCGCCCATAATTATCGCAGTCATTGTCAGCGCGATTATTTTGCCGTGTCACAACTTTTCCGCATCCAGAAAAACCAGAGCGTAAAAGGAAAGCAGAAATAAGTATTAAGCTAAACCGGCGATGTAGTAACTTTTCATTTTATTATTAGTTGTTGGTTTTGTAATACAATACAAACCTATCCCGCTAGTGGTGCTAATCATAATTGCTTTTTAGTGTGTATGGTATCAGGTTTGGCTTAAATGCCAATCATAGGAACGTTCGAAAACTAATAAGCAGGAAATGCGATAGAATGAACGCTTCAAAAAAGTTCAGGAGTAATTTTGCAAATAATAGTAAAGACGATTTGCAGAACTTGCAAAAGAATGAAGTGTTTTAATCTCTGCTGATCTCCTCGGTGACTTT
>JAQBNO010000067.1 GCA_028288485.1 Segetibacter sp. | reverse complement strand
TGTTTGCCCTGCTGTTGTTAAATAATGCTTTTAAGTGTGTCATACACACTTAACTTCTTAATGTTATTAAACCTGCTTATCTTGCCAGCGATATAAATTGCTTAAGTAAAACCAATATGAAAAAAATATTTGTTTCCATTTCACTGTTGGCTGCAACAGTACTGTACGGTCAAAAAAAAGACTATCCCATCCAGGGTGTTAATTTTACCCAGGTAAAACTCACCGACAACTTTTGGCTACCGAAAATTAAAGTAAATCACCAGGTAACCATTCCCGCATCTTTCGAACGTTGCGAAAGCACCGGCAGGGTTAAAAACTTTGAAATGGCGGCAACGAAAACAGGGAAGTTTTGCACTATTTTCCCTTTCGACGACACCGACATTTATAAAACTATTGAAGGCGCTTCTTTTTCACTAAGCCTGTTTCCTGACAAAAAAATGGAGACGTACATAGATACCCTTATCACAAAAATTGGTAAAGCCCAGGAACCGGATGGCTACCTGTATACACCGAGAACGATTGATCCAAAAAATCCACATGCATGGTCGGGTTTAAAAAGATGGGAAAAAGAACGCGATAACAGCCACGAGTTATACAACGCAGGCCACCTGTACGAGGCAGCTGTAGCCCATTATTATGCAACGGGTAAAAAAACCCTTTTAAATATTGCCCTAAAAAATGCCGACCTGGTATGTTCTGTATTCGGTCCTGGCAAACTGCATGTAGCACCGGGACATGAAATCGTAGAAATGGGCCTGGTAAAATTATACCGTATAACCGGTAAACCTGCGTATCTGCAAACAGCGCAATATTTTATAGAAGAACGCGGACATTATAAGGGCTATGATGCTAAATCAAAAGACGTATGGAAAAATGGTGCTTACTGGCAGGACCATATTCCTGTTGCACAACAAACTGAAGCTATAGGTCATGCAGTACGTGCAGGCTATTTATATTCTGCTGTTGCCGATATTGCTGCATTAACCGGTGATCAGAAATACTACAATGCCATCGATAAAATCTGGAATAATGTAGTTTCAAAAAAAATGTATGTACAAGGTGGAACCGGTGCGATACCAAGCGGAGAACGTTACGGCGACAATTACGAATTGCCTAACACCACGGCGTATAACGAAACTTGTGCAGCTATTGCCAATGTTTATTGGAACTACAGAATGTTCCTTCTGCATGGAGATTCGAAATACATGGACGTGCTGGAGAAAATGTTGTACAACGGGTTAATATCGGGTGTTGGACTTGATGGAAAATCGTTTTTCTATACCAATGCAATGGAAATTAAAAACAGTTTTACGCATAGTGCAATGGAACCTAGCCGTTCAGGTTGGTTTGATTGTTCGTGTTGTCCTACCAATGTCGCCAGGCTGCTTCCTTCTGTTCCGGGTTATGTGTATGCACAAAAGGAAAACAATGTGTTTGTAAATCTTTTCATCAACAGCAACACTACACTTACTGTTCGTAATAAGCCAGTAAGCATTATCCAGGAAAATAATTATCCCTGGGATGGCGCTTTGAAGTTTACAGTTTCGCCTAAGTCTACCGAAACTTTTAATTTACAAATCCGCATTCCTGGTTGGGCTAAGAATGAAGCCATACCTTCCAACTTATACTCGTTTGCAAGTGCGGTGGAAAGTAAACCAACTATTAAGGTAAATGGCACAGCGGCAGAGTATAATATTGAAAAAGGTTACGCAGTATTAAACAGGGCATGGAAAACCGGCGATGTTGTAGAAGTAATGCTGCCAATGGAAGTACGTAAAGTTGTTGCGCTGGATAGTATCAAAAATGATATCGGTAAAGTTGCTATTCAACGCGGACCACTCGTGTACTGCGCCGAATGGGCCGATAATGATGGCAGGGCAGCTAATATTCTCGTACCAGCCAATGCATCTTTTGAGACTGAATATAACGCCGGTTTGCTGAATGGAGTAACCGTTTTAAAAAGCAAATTACCTGTAATTAAGATCGGTGAAAATGGTACAAGCATCTCTACCGAAAACAAAACGGTAACTGCTATTCCGTATTACGCCTGGGCAAACAGGGGCGCCGGAGAAATGGTCGTATGGTTTCCTACACAAATAAAAACAATAGATATTTTTCCGCGTGAAGTAAGCGGTGGTATACAACTAAAATAAAGGGCTTAAACTGGATTATAATCTATTAAAGGATGAGGTTTAACCTTGTCCTTTTTTTATTTGGGGACCAACATTTGTTTCCATTGCATCTCCCGTTGTGTCACTCACTTGTACCCTATCTTTCTATCGCAGCTATTGAGAGAGAGCAAAAATAGCCCTGTTATCTGCTCAACAAAACTCCGCGGCCCCGCAGTTAGATGCTTATTGATATGCGGATGAAGTAATGGGACCCTCGGGCTTAGCTCACGGTAAAAACAGCTACGCTAAGTTCTATCAACGAATTAAAAGTTGAACTGAGCGTAGCAACGATGATTCCTGGAAGTACTTAAGCTGGTACCATAAAAATGTACTTGCTATACTTTCGCCCTGCCATCGGTTGCAAAAACTGCTTGTATCACTAAAATTAATTGTAGGTTTCGCAGTAAGCTTAATGGATGTTATAAGCGGTTTTTACTACCCTTTTTCTCAGCCAGATCATATTAATCACCAGCACTACAATAACAATAAACAAACCTCCAAATTCACGGGTCTCTTCAATCCATGGTTTTGTTGCCTTCATTGTTTGAACCAGGTTCTCAGCATCGTGTTCTTCGGCCCAACTTAACACGCCGGTTTTATCAAAAAACAGATAACCGGCATACACCAGGTACGCGGTCAGCCCGATAATATAAAGAACAGCATTGTATTTTCGCGAAATAGCAAGGTAACATAACAGCGCAGCGTATAAATAAACAGGGATCCAGATATAAGGGTCAGGATCGTTGTACTGAAGGCCGGCGAACGTTACGAATATTACTATAAAAACAATATTGAATGCTTTCATTTTAAAGTAGTTTGAAGCAGGAATGCAGGGATTTGCAACGTTAAGTTAAGGGTAAGTAACAAAAAAAGTATATCCCGTTAAAAGAGATATACTTTTCTTATCAGTAGTTAATAAACCATTACTGCAATGGTCGCAGCCAGATATTTCTATAACTGATAGGCTCGCTTTTATCGCCGTGCGACTGCAGTTTGATAGGTGCAGGTCCGTGCTTACGATAAGAAGGCATCCCAATGTAAGGGGTATCACCTAACAGCGTTACATTATTCTGAACAAGAACATTATTGTGTAAAACGGTAACACGGGCAAGTGACTTCAGTGTTCCGTTTTCATTCCACTTTGGGGCAGTCCATACCACATCATACGTTTGCCATTCACCCGGTTTGCGACTTGCATTTGCCAATGGAACGGCTTGCTTATACATACTTCCTACCTGGCCGTTTACATAAGTGGTGTTTTTATAGTTATCCAACACCTGCAGTTCGTAACCACCGGCTCCCCATGGCAAAGCAGCTAAAAAGATCCCGCTGTTTCCGCGTGCCTGTCCTGTACCGGTGATATTTGAAGGAATTCGATACTCGATATGCAACTGGAAATCGGTAAAAGTACTTTTCGTTTGTATATCGCCGGTGCTTTTATTTACCGTCATTGCATTATCTGCAAGGGTCCATTTCGCCGACGTTGAATCGTTTGAAGACATCCATTGATCCAAATTTCTTCCATCAAATAAAACAATGGCATCGGAAGGAGCATCACCATAAGAAGATCCTGGTGTTACAACCGGCGGCACTGGTGAATAATATTCAGTTTCTTCAGGCCTCATTCGCTGGCCTTGCTGGGCTTCGCTTGTGCAACTCGCGCCCAATAATAGGGCTGTAAAAATTATTACTTTATTCATGTAGCGTTTCGTTTTAAATCGTGTTACCCGGTTTCATTATATCTTAAATGCTTGAAATGATTTACTTTTTTTCCAAACCCTTAATGTATTCTGCAATCTTTCGTGCATCTGCATCAGGCACCTGTGGCATTGGCGGCATTGGTGTTGAATAATCAGGCCAATGTTCTGGTTTTGGATTGCGTATCAGGTCCATTATTTGAGCTACGCTATATTTTCGTTTTGCCACATCTACATAAGCCGGACCTACCTGCCTTGTAGTAGGATTGTGGCAGGCAAGGCAAGTATTCTTTTGCAAAATGTTTTTAACCTCGGCATAGGTTGGTGCTTTTGCCACAGCTTTAACCGGCGTTTTAGCTCCGGCTTTTGGTGTGGTTGCAGGTGTACTTGAAGGCTCCTGGTCAGAAGTGCCAGGATTAGCAGCCCTGCCTTTCGTATTAGTGAATTTTACAGGCACCGTACTTTTTGAAGGAATTGCACTTCCTTTTCCGCCTTTTGCAGAGTTCCTTGTACTTACTTCACTCAGGGCGAGTTTAGACCCTTCAGGAATATTATTTAAGGTATAATAAGCCGTTGGATGTACAAGAGAAAACTGGGTTTCCTTATCCATGATTCCATTTAAGGTAATCGTATGAATATAAGATCGGCGTAAATTATTTACAATTAACCGGGCTTTCATTCCATCAGCAGAAACTTTCACACCTGTTATAGCACACTTTTCGGTATTTACAGGAGGACTTCCATAAACCGCGTGGTATTTATAAATATAACTTTCAACAGAATAAGAAGCGATATCCTCTGCAGTCCTTCTGTCAACAGGTTTTGTAAATTCAATTTCAAATCCATCGGGCATTGCTCTTACCGCTCTCATTTCAAAAGGAATCTTATTGTTCCATACCAGTCGTTGTAACCCCTCAGTGGCTTCACCTGCTGAACCCCAGCCACGGTTGGTTTCACCGGCCATTAAAGAACCATCATTTAACCAGGACAAACGAACAATTCCAGACTGGAATCCGCTTCTGAACGGCCATGATGCTCCCTGGTATTCTCCATTCACTTTTTCCAAAAACACGCGGTCAATCATACTTTGTCCCTGGTCGCCTACCAATAACTGACCAGCAAATGGACCGAATGTTCCTTCAGGTATTTTTACAATTTCAGAATTTGAAATGCCTAAAATTCCGTGTGGTAGCCAAACAGCCGGTGATTGAAGTTCCGGAATGTATTTTTTCATCTCGAACATCGTTGTAAACTTCTCATTCTCGATATTTGGCGGCTTAACAGGGTTACCTTCCTTGTCTACATCAAGACGTGGATTTATCTTGTCGAAGATCTGCGATTGTTTCACATTCAAAGGTGAATTAGGCTGATTAGCCCACACCAAACCTGAAGGATGCCCCAGGAATGAACCTTTTCGTATAGCCTGGATACTACCCGACCCTACCCAATCACCCTGGTTATCTGTATAAAACAATTCTCCGTCAATCATACTGATACCGCATGGAGAACGTAAACCGGTAGCCCACGGCTCCATCCTTCCATCTTCAAATATTTTAAGAGCCCATCCTCTCCATGGCACAAAACTTACAGGGTGCCACCAATCAGGAGGGAAGCCAAGATTCAGGGTTACAAAAAAAGAACCGTCGGGTGCTATTTTTGGCCCGAAACTATATTCGTGGTAATTACCTGATACCGGCCACGCATACACCGTTTCGTAGATATCAGCCTTTCCATCCATATCAGAATCTACCAGTTTCGTTAGCTCGCCACGTTGTGCACAGTATAAGGCTCCGTCTTTATAAGCTAATCCAAGCACTTCATGCATTCCACTCGCAAACTTTCTGAAGTAAGGCCGCTGACTGGTTGGATTTTCTACAATAAAAACATCACCCCTTCTTGTAGTAACACCTATACTTCCATTAGGCAATGTACACAGACCTCCTACTTCAAGTATTACACCTTCAGGAGCAGGCACCCTCATTATTTTGAAATAATCTTCCTCTTTCGCAGATTCCGCCTGTGATAGTCCTTCCGCGCCAAAACCTACAACAGCGCAAGCCAGCATTAAAGCAGGAAGGCAATTTTTGTAAAAAATATTTTTCAATGAATGAATCATATTGCAATTAATTTAAAAAAGGATAGAATAACTTATTTTGTTTTGTACCGGAACAATCAATTCTTTTTGCCCGTTTGAATCACGGATCACCGGCTTTACTGTGCCTGCATCGTCTACACGCAAATAATACGATTTATCATCTAAGATGTAAAGACCGTCACCACCGGTTTCAATTGTTTTAGCTACTGCCAGCCGCAGGAATGTATTTGCCGGCGCATTTTCAACTGATATTTCACGGCGCAGGCCCTGGTTATTGTCGAGTACACGGGTCGCATCGCTAACTGTAGCACCGTAGATGTGGTAACGGAACGTAGGGCGGTCATTCGCATCAAGTATATAACCTTTTGGTCTGTACCCGGTGCCGGCAGTATCTGCAGACCAGGCTGCATTAGCAGAACCAAGTGTTTGCAAAGCCATTATTGGTATTCCGAATCTTAAAACCGACCCTGCCGGGCGCGATGAACCATCACCTCTTGAATGCCACATAGGCGTCGCGTCTAAAAATCCTCCTCGCCATGCCTGTACAATCATCCCCTTATCCATATCGTAGGTGTAATGAAGTTGTTGTGCACTTCCTACGTTTACAGCATGTGTTACTCTTATCGTATCTACATCCATAAAACTGCGCAGAACGGTATTAACAGGAGCATTAATGTATATCGGATCTACAGGATCACCCGAGGCTACATTTTGATCACTGATGACATACTCACGAATTCCCGGGCCGCCTACTGCAAGACCAAGTGATGGTTTTGCAAAATCAAAAATCTTCGAATATAAAAGTTCAAAGGGCAGGTCACCCGCTGGCAATGTTACTCTTCCCCTGCTTCTCCGTTGGTTCATCGTAATCACTTCCTTGTTATTAATCGTCATTGCTCCCCTGCCGCCACCGAAACCTAAATTGAAACTGTAATCTCCAGCTTCTTTTACCCGAAGTGTACCGGTATAACGAATAAAAAATTCATTTTCAAGGTTACTTACATTCGAGGAAAGTATCACCGAAGTACCTTCAGCATCAGGCGGTTGCTTTTTATAATCGGGCTGAGCTTCAAACTTTCCTTTATAAACAAAGTACTTCAGGTTAAGAAGCTCAGGACGAGGTTTGTCAAAAGTAGTAACCTTTATATTCCTGAAAGCAACGGGCCCATGATCTCCCTGTAAGCGAAGCGGTCCCATTGGAACTTCATCATTTCCTAATGCTCCCCGCGTAGGACCCGATAGTTCTACATTTTCCTGTATGGTAAAGCCATTCAGTTCAACACGTAATATTTTTGCATTATCGGTCTTTTGACCGGCAGTATTAAAATGAGGTGCCTGGAAAGATATTTTCATATGCTGCCACAATCCTGGTGCACGACTTGCATTCAGGCGGGGAGCATGCCCTTCATATCCTTTCTGGCCCTGGGGTTTACCTTCGTTCCAGCGCTCGTAGATTCCGCCGTTGTCGCCCGCCTTAGGATTTACAACACCCCAGCTATCCAGGAGTTGTATTTCGTACCGGCCCTGCATGTAGATCCCCGAGTTGGAGCCAAGTGCCATCATATAATCCAACTCAAGGTCCATGTCGCCATGTTGCATGGTTGATATAAGGTCTGAACCGGTATTATTAAAGTCGGTTATATTTACCAGGATGCCCGAGCCGGGAGTGGTGGTTAAAACTGCCCTTTGTGCAAAATCGCCCCGTACATCACTGGCAATTCTCCAGGTGGTGCCTGCATTTTGAAAATAAGAAAGATCGGTAAGAGGTACGGTTGTTTGTGCGCTCAGAACCTGGCAACCTACAGCACCTGCAATGAAAAACATACATTTTCCCGCAGAAAATCCTTGAAAGAAACGCTTAAAATGAGAAATGGAATACTTCATCTGTATTTATGATAATGATTAAGATAATTAGCATTATTAATCGCTTCTTGCGAAAGAAGCATAAAAATAAACTACACGAATAATAGGAAACCTGTTTGTTTACCTGGCCCGATACCAGAAGGGAGCGATATAATTTTTATGCAATAAGTAGCTACAAGTGTGAAGCGGCGGGGCAAGCATATACAGGAAATTTATTATGAAGTTATCGCACTATTAGTAGGCAAGTTATCAATTTATAGTATACAAGGAATAAAAAACCGAGTCATATTTTTTGAGCCCGACGTTGGTATTACTATTTGGCTTGTGTTGCGTCGCACTCTTGTACTGCTTTATCATTATTCGGCCAACGGCTACATTCCTTTGAATTGCAGGGCAGCTTCCTAAAAAAGGATTAAGCTTCTTTGCCTTCTGCCGCTCATTGATCTGCCCTTTAAACGGAGCGTCGCAACGATGTTTCAGCTAATTGCAAATGCCGGCTACCAAATAAATACGGTACTCGTAACATTTATTTTTCTTATACTGAAATGAACTTTATACCATGGGTAAGTGTTTACTTTTGCCAAAATTGTAACCAAATGATAGCAACCAAAGGATATGCGGCTCAAAGCGCAACTGAGCCATTAGCGCCCTATAGCTTCGAAAGAAGAGACCTTCGTCCGCACGATGTGCAGATAGAAATATTGTATTGCGGCGTTTGTCATTCTGATTTACATACGGCGCGCAACGAATGGCATGGGACAGCTTACCCTTGCGTTCCCGGCCACGAGATTGTAGGACGGGTAACCAAAGTAGGAAGCCACGTTTCGAAATTTAAGGAAGGAGATCTGGCTGGTGTAGGTTGCCTCGTCGACTCATGCCAGGAATGCAACAACTGTAAACAAGGGCTCGAACAATATTGCGAGCAGGTAGCCACACAAACTTATAACAGCCCCGACAGGAACGACGGCACCATTACCAAAGGCGGTTATAGCAACCGGATTTTAGCACACGAAAATTTCGTGCTTCACATTTCCGACAAGCTTCCATTAGAAGGGGTTGCACCTCTGTTATGCGCCGGTATTACAACCTACTCTCCTATGCGTTACTGGAAGGTAAGCAAGGGGCACAAAGTAGCCGTATTAGGTTTAGGCGGCCTTGGTCATATGGCGGTAAAACTAGCAGCATCTTTTGGTGCAGAGGTTACCATGCTTAGCACCTCCGCTTCGAAAGAAGCGGACGCGAAAAGATTAGGCGCGCATAAGTTTGCTTTAACCAAAGACCCGGAACAATTAAAGGGACTTACCAATTATTTCGATTTCATCATCGACACGGTTTCTGCAGATCATGATTATAATATGTACCTGAACCTGCTGAATACAAACGGTGTTATGATTTGTGTTGGTGCGCCTCCAAGCCCTGCGCAAATACCTGCGTTTAACCTTATTTTTCAGCGCAGGAGCGTTGTTGGTTCTTTAATTGGCGGATTACCCGAAACACAGGAAATGCTTGATTACTGCGCCGAACATGGAATAACCAGTGACGTGGAAGTTATTGCAATGAAGGATATTAACGAAGCATACGACCGAATGCTGAAAGGCGACGTTCGTTATCGTTTTGTAATTGACATGGCGACGTTATAAGTTAATTACCGGGTACCGGTACAAGTTACCCGACGCGCGGTTACGGGGTTCAGTATATAAGTTACGAATTGTACGTGTTGACGAATGAGGGTGACTGAAAGTAATTTTGCGATGAGATTATAGAAAAGACGGACAACAGTTTTAATGTTGTTCGTCTTTTTTTAGGTAGTAAAGAGGCTAACTGACCTTCAATGACATTTCTTACAGAATTCAAACCGCTAAATAGAGTTGTTGCGGTTGAACGAAATGCGACGCAACGATGTTTAACCGGAGTAGTAAAGCCTGTACCATGAATCGGGCGATTCTATTTGCTTTACTTATGCATCCTTCCTTCTTCAGCTTCCTGCCTCCTAGTTACAACATGTCATTTGCAACCTTGTCTTGTCCTGTAACTAGTAACTGGTAACTGGCATGTGGTAACTGGTACCTGGCGACTTCTAACCTGCAACCTGTAACTTAACACTCACTTCAACACATCCAGCACTCTGTACATCTTCCTTACCATCTCGGCCGAAGAGCCGTTGTAATTATTGATGATAAGGGCGAAAGTATAACCACCCACATAACCGGTAAAACTTTTAACGCCGCCTATTGTTCCGCTTTTCATTTTGATACCGTTGAATTCGGGTAGCGCATTATAAAAAGAACTGAACCAGGGCCGTGAGCGGGCGTATAACATCACTTTTACCAGCGCTTGGGCTGTTACGTGATTTTGAGGAGAAAGCCCGCTGCCGTCAATAATATTAAGAGAGGTGGAGCTGATACCATTGCTTTTCCAAAAGTCTTTGATCAACGACAATCCTGCCTCGGTTGAGCCTTCATTCTTTTTTTCGTAACCCAGCGTTTTCACCAGCGCCTCACCATACAGGTTAATGCTTTTTTTAAGGAACCAATAGTTTAAACTGTCTAAAGGAGGCGACCAGTGTGTAGTCAAATTCGTAATGTCAGGTAGTTGCTTTATATCGTTTCCATTAACTGCAGAGGCTACTTCAATGCCCTGTTTTCTAAATTCATCCGTTAACACAGAAGTAAGCTGTAAACCGGGATTAGGAAAAGAGCCGGAAATCGTAAAAGCATTTTCACCGGGTGGAATGGTGCCTCTTATAAAACCGTTCGTAGCATAAGGAGGTAAATATATATACGCATTATCGCCACTTCCGGGTTTGCCTGTAGTTAGCTCACTGGTAAAATTTATATGATACAGTTTAGGTAATGTTGATACAATAGTGACTTTATCGCCGGCCCTATTTCCCGATCTTAATTTCAAGTCATATTGATTTTCGCGCCAGTTCACCGCAGAAACGCCGGCACCATAATAATTGCCGATATCATCCCAGATCCAACCGCCTGGAATAGTCTGACTTTCCCAGTTCCTGTTAAAGGCGGTGATATTTCCGTTCACTTGTTTAATACCGGATTGATGAAGAGAACTGCTCCACTTGTTTAAAATCACCTGCTCCTTTGTGTTGCCATACCGCCAGCTTCCTAAAGTTGGGTCGCCATAACCTACAACGTAAAGATTACCCGTTAATGTTCCATTTGCTATTTGGCCATCATAAGCCAGTTCTGTTTTGTATCGATACCCGGTTCCTAGTAATTCGAGGGATGCCGCACTCGTTATTACTTTCTGGCTACTGGCTATTGCCAGCCCGATCCTCGCATTTCTTTCAAATACGATCGCCCCGGTCTTTTGATCCGCTACATAAATTCCTACGATCGCACTCTGCATCTGGCTGTCATTTTCCAGTGCTCTTACGGCATCTCCTAACCTTTTTGAAACTCCCTGGGCATTTCCAAACCCCACAATCATCAATAACCAGGCAAATGAAACAACTCTTTTCATACTTGTAACTTACATTGCGCTAAAATTAGGGCATCCATTAATCTTACCAAATAATCTCGCAAATTGTATGAATAACGACCGTATAAATGCATCCATTATTACCATCGGCGACGAACTATTAATCGGGCAAACAATTGATACCAACAGTGCGTGGATGGGACAGGAATTGAATAAAATGGGGATATGGGTAAAGCGCCGTGTGGCGGTGGGAGATGTGTATGATGAAATATGGAATGCACTGGATGAAGAGAGCAGGCAATCACAAATAATACTAATTACAGGCGGACTTGGTCCAACTGCAGATGACATTACAAAACCTCTACTTTGCGCCTATTTTGGAGGAAAAATGGTGGTAGACGAAGGAGCGCTGCAAAACGTAAAAAACATTTTTGAAAAGTATATAAAAAGGCCGATGCTCGACAGTAACCTGAAGCAGGCTGAAGTGCCGGATGTTTGTACGGTAATTCAAAACCATCGCGGAACCGCACCGGGAATGTGGTTCGAGAAAGATGGGAAAATTTTTGTGAGCATGCCGGGTGTGCCGCACGAGATGAAAAACATGATGACAGAATATGTTTTACCAAGGCTACCGGCTATGTTTTCACTTCCCGCGGTGGTCCACCGGACCCTGCTTACTGCGGGGCTTGGAGAATCGTACCTTGCCGACCGGATAAAAGAATTTGAAGCTGCACTGCCTCCTCATATTAAACTTGCCTATTTACCAAACTTTGGAATGGTGAGGTTAAGGCTTACTGCAACCGGTAAAAACGAAACAGAAATTATTGCAGAAGTGGATCAGTTGTTTGAGGAATTGCAAAACCAATTGCAGGATGTAATGGTAATCAACGAAGACATAACACTGGAAGAAGCTATCGGAAAATTACTGGCAAAAAACGGCAAAACCGTTTCCACAGCCGAAAGTTGTACAGGCGGTTATATTGCTCACCTTATTACTAGTATTCCCGGTTCTTCAGCCTATTTTTTAGGCGGAGTTGTTAGTTATGACAATTCTATTAAGAGAGGTGTGCTGGGCGTAAATGAAGGCACTCTAACAAATTCTGGTGCGGTGAGCGAAGAAACGGTCAGGCAAATGGCTGAGGGCGTAAAAGAACTAATGAAAACCGATTATGCTATTTCCATCAGCGGTATTATGGGACCCGGAGGCGGTAGTGAAGAAAAACCGGTCGGAACAGTTTGGATAGCCGTGGCAGGAAAATCGGCTACTGTAACACAAAAATACCAAACACGGTATGACCGGAAAAGGAATATTGAGGTTACTGCGATTAACGCGTTGAATATGTTGAGGCTAAGTATAGTGGCAGACAGTTCGGGCGACGAATAATATTACAGGTAGAAAAAACACGTTCTGCTCTTGCCTTTGGGCCTCTGCCGCTTCGGGAAAGGACAAAAAAAATAAGGCTATTGCTTATTCAGCAATAGCCTTGGTAGTAAGATATTGGATTTCAAAACCTGTTACTGTTATGTAACAATATAATAACGAGGCTTTTATTCAAAAGATTGCACCAAGAATATAGTATACCTGATTAGGGTATCAAAAAAGCCGATTGAAGCATTGGTGTAAAGCGAGCAACAAGTCATTCCAGGCTTTTGATGAGTCGATAATCGGGGTAATAATTATTGTACAACTGTTACCCCTTTCCAAAAAGCGATATGATCTTTTATCTCGCCGGCTGCATCTTTCGGGTCGGCATAATACCATGCGGCATCTTTGTTTACACTTCCATTTACTTCAATGGAATAATAAGACGCTGTTCCTTTCCATGGGCAAATGGTGTGGGTAGCGGAAGACTGCAAAAAGCTTTTATCGACTGAACCAGGAGGGAAATAATGGTTCCCTTCCACTACAATTGTCTTATCGCTTTCTGCAATTACTTCGTTGTTCCATATTGCTTTCATAATTATTGTTTATATAAACTCAAATGCACTACCCAATCACTAACTTTTAATAAACCGGACCGATTTCTTTTCATCCTTTATTACATAGCTAAGCACATAAACTCCTCCCCGCAAATCAGCAACACTAATTTCCAGTTGGCCGACACCTTTCATAAAAGCTACTGACATTTGTTTGCGTAATACCCCTTCGGTGGCTGAAATGAGAAGAGTAGCTTTACCGGTTTCTTTAGCAGAGATAATGCAACGAAGGTTATTTTTCAAAACAGGAGCGATAACTTTTATACTATTCGCTGTTATCTCTTTTCCAAAAATAGAAACAGTTTTTTCAACCGAATATCTGCCATCAATATCACCTGTTTTGATTTTATAAAAAACCTGTCCTGCCGCTGTCTTATCAATAAAATTGAAAGGCCGGGCACATCGAAGTTGGTCAGCTTTAAAAGTATGAATGGTGATATAATTAGTACCATCATGGGACCGGAGAATTTCAAATAAGGCGAATTGAATATTGCAGGCAACAGACCAGTTTAATTTTACATCCTCCATTTGTTTGCTGGCGGTAAAGGTTTTAAATCTTATAGTTGCAGAAGCATCGCTTTCTGCTTGTGCAGATACAGAAGAAGCTAAAAGTATTACCGGCAGAAAAAATGAGAATAGCTGTTTCATGATCAGAGCTTAAGTCAAAAAAACAATCTCTTAAAATTACGAAAGTTTAAAGACAAGGCTTTTACAAAATTACTTTTTATGAAAACTGAACCATTGCAAAAAATCTTAAAACCCGTTGCGCAACATCCCGGCATAGGCATTAGGTAGTGGACTGTCTTCTATTGCCCTGGCTGCTTTTTCTACTTCATATTCAAAACGTATAAATTCAACCTGTACAGCTTCGGCATTTGTTACAGAACTGTCAGCATCTATGGTAAGTATTACATAGCAACCCCTCGCATCTCCATCTTTTGGCTTACCTACTGAGCCAATATTAATTGCATGACGATAATGAACGTTTTCGCCAGGTTGGGTTGGCAATATTCTGTGATATGGCTTATGTGTGTGGCCAAAACACATAATGTCTGCACCTGCCTGTTCCATTATTCTTAACAGGCTTTTCTCATCCCTGTCTTCAAAAAGGTACTCGTTGATCTTTCTGGGGCTGCCATGAACCAGTAAAAGGTTAAGCTTGTCTTCGTTTAGGTGAAACTCTACTTTTATATGTGCAGGCAATGTCCTCAGGTATTTTCGCTCTTCGTCATGTACAATTGAGTTGGTAAATGAAATGGAAATTTTGCCCATGTCTTTATCAACTTCTGTTTTATACGCACAGCCGCATTCGTTACTCATTAACCCAATTCCCTGGTCGTAGTTACCGGCAATAGTTGGAATAGCTCTTTTCCGAATTTCATTAATTACTTCATTAGGCCAGATATTATAACCTACCAGGTCGCCAAGGCAATAAATAGCATCAGGCTGTTGTTCATCCATACTTTTAAAGCAAGCTTCCAGGGCGGGAAGATTGGCGTGGATATCGGAGAATAATGCAATTTTCATTAAATGTATTTTTTACAATGAAATCTTTTATTAACGGTCGTGTTCTTATAGCAGCCCACCAACCCGACCAATTGTGGGTAGCAAAAAATGAGGATAATGTTCAAGTGTTCGATACGAACACCTCGTGTTCGAACATGCTCATAAATATATTCCTCATCGTATTGGGTTCCGAATGTTTTAAACATTAGCTATCCCTTGTACGGGTACATCAAAACACGAGAAAAGCCAAATAGATGCAATGCAGAAGAACGGATTGCGACGCAACGATGCTGCTGTGGAATACCAAAGCCGGTATCATAAACATACAAAGCGCCTTAGCTAACAACCTCTTTTGGCCCGGCGCTATAATATTTCCTCCTGAGCCAAAAAGCCACATTTACCAATGCAATGAGCGCGGGCACTTCAACCAAAGGACCAATAACGCCTGCAAACGCCTGGCCGCTGTTGATACCAAATACTCCTATAGCTACTGCAATAGCCAACTCAAAATTATTACCGGCGGCGGTAAATGCTATTGAAGTATTGGTTGAATAATCGGCACCCATCTTTTTGCCAATAACGAAGCTGACTAAAAACATGATGATAAAATAGATCACCAACGGAATTGCAATTCTTATTACGTCGAATGGGATCTGAACAATCAGGTTGCCCTTTAAACTAAACATAACAACGATTGTAAAGAGCAATGCTATTAATGTGATTGGCGAGATTACAGGGATGAATTTGCTTTGATACCATTCCTCACCCTTTAGCCAAATTAATATATACCTGCTGACTACCCCTGCCGCAAACGGGATTCCTAAGTATATCGCTACACTTTCGGCAATCTGCGCTATTGTGATGTTTACGACTGCACCGGTAATACCAAACAGAGGCGGAAGCAGCGTAACAAAAACATAAGCATATATACTGTACAGTAATACCTGGAAGATACTGTTTAAGGCAACGAGGCCCGCCGCGTATTCCCTGCTTCCTTCGGCTAATTCGTTCCATACGATTACCATGGCTATACAACGGGCAAGTCCAATAAGGATCAAACCAACCATGTACTCAGGGTAATCGTGTAGAAAAACGATGGCCAACATAAACATAAGTATAGGACCAACTACCCAGTTGAGGAATAATGATATACCCAGAACCTTTGTGTTTGTAAATACCTCTTTTAATTTATCGTACTTCACCTTTGCAAATGGCGGGTACATCATTAAGATTAAACCTATTGCCAGGGGAATATTTGTTGTGCCCTTTGAATATGAATTAATGAATGTGGAAGACCCGGGGAACAGGTACCCTATTGCCACCCCCGCTGCCATTGCTATAAAGATCCAAAGGGTTAAATACCTGTCTAAGAAGCCCAGTTTCCTTCGTTCGCTTGCCGGTGCACAATTGTTTGCTGACATTATTATATTTTAGCCTTTTGATTAATTACAGCAACCAGGTCCGCAACAAGCTGCTTTTTCTGCCAATGGTTTTTCGGCGTACACGGTGATACTAAATATTCCTGTTCCTGATTGTTTGAATAATGCGATCTGCTCGGCCGACAGGTAGTTGGCAAGTATATCATCTGGTATAACGATCGCTTTTTCTTTCTGCAGCACCATGTTTTTAAAACCGTTCGCTTCAATCAATTGTAGGTATTCTTCTTTTTGAATAGCGCCTGCAACACATCCTGCATACATCTCGGCTGCATTTTTAATAGCGTTCGGTAATTGTCCGACTAAAACAATATCTGAAATGCTGAAATGACCACCCGGCTTCAAAACCCTGTAGATCTCTTTAAAAACACCCGCCTTGTCTGGAACAAGGTTCAACACACAATTGCTCACAATAACATCAGCAATATTCGAGGTCACCGGCATTTTTTCAATATCTCCCTGCCTGAATTCCACGTTATGAACTCCCCTTGCCTCAGCATTTGATCTTGCCCGTTCAATCATAGCCGGTGTAAAGTCGATGCCTATTACTTTCCCCGTTTCTCCTGTCTCCTGCCGGGCAATAAAAGCATCGTTACCCGCACCGCTTCCGAGGTCTATTACCACATCGCCTTTTTTGATCTTTGCAAATTGCGTTGGTAACCCGCACCCCAATCCTAAATCTGCATCCGCGTTATAACCTTCCAGTTCGGTATAATCGTCCGCCATAATGTTATATACTTCGGTGCTGCAACAGCCCGATCCGCAACATGACGACTGGTTGGTTTCTTTGTCCTGTAAAGCAATCTCCGAATACTTCCGGCGAACGAGCTCCTTTACATTTTCCTGCGTTTCCATTTTGTTTAAGTTTTAGTACTATCGTAATATCACGATGAATATGATCAAAAAAAATCAGCAACAATTGCTGCCGCTTTTATAGGTATCAAATAACTGGTTAAGATAGGCCTGCGCCAATTTCCACTCCTTTTCATCTATGCAATAACAAACTTTTGACCCTTCAATATCTCCCTTAATCAACCCGGCTTCTTTCAATTCTTTTAAGTGCTGCGAAACGGTGCTTTGCGACAAAGGCAACTCATCTACAATGTCACCGCAAACGCATGCCTGCTTTTTAGCCAATAACTGTAAAATAGCCACACGTGCCGGATGCGCCAATGCCTTAGCATATTTTGCCAGCCTGTTTTCCTTAACACTAAACTCGTATGATTTTGTAACTCCCATTTCTATCGCAATATTACGATTAGTTTCAGAAATAGCAAATTGTTTTATAGATTTTTTTTGTTACAGGCAGGGGAACTTTATTCGGCGTCGTTGTGTCACTCACTTGTACTTTTAAATGTTTATGGGCTGTTAAAGGGCACAAAAACATATAGCGAGGAAGAGCAAAACTCCAAGAGCGCTTTACTGGATTCAATAAAGACATTGAAAGGTAATGCTGTATAACCAAAATGGAAACATACTAATAAATTCCCTTTCTTGTCATATTGTACACTGTTATGGGTTTATGTTGTATATTAGGTAGTTCAACCTTTGAATTGTAAAGCATTTATACCTGATTTTTTGAACTCTGCATCAATTCCTGAAAAGCAAAATAAAAAAGCGACCGTTTCTTCAGCATTGTCAACGAGGCCTGAGATAAAGCTAGACTTTTAGCAGACCTTAATGTTTGCGACGCGTCTACTTTCTATTTGTCAAACATTCGCTTCTGCATGTTTTTTAAAATTATCCAAAATCGCCTGCCATCCTCCTCTTTGCAATTCAATTGAATGCGTGCCTTCCGCTTCAAACGTTTCAACAACTTTAGTTTCATTTCCGTGGGGAGAGAATGTTATTTCAACTTTCCTGTCGTCACCAAGCGTGTATGCTATATATTCATTTTCTCTTACTTCGTCGTAAACTCCACCAAAGTCGAATCCGAAACTTCCATCCTTCGCTTCCATTCTTGCAGAGAATTTACCTGCGGGGCGTAAATCGTTTTCAGCAGAAGGTGTATGCCAATCATCTGAAGCATTGTTCCACTGTTTGATATGTTCGGGCTCTGTCCAAAATTTCCATACTTTTTCTACAGGTGCCTTTACGGTATTTTCTACAGTGATTGATGTTTTGTTGGTTGTTTCCATTTTTTGACATTTAAATTGTTGACCTGCTTAGAATTATAAGATCAAATGTAGTTAAGCTTTAAAAAATATATGAGGGTAGATTAAGACATTCTACAGCTTAGATTGCGGCAATCAAAAGCTTATTTTGGTTGCCCTCTTTATTAAGCCAGGTTTTTCAAGCATTGGTATTTTATGCGGGTAGAATTACGACCAGTACAAGGCCGGCGACACAAGAAACCTTAGGGGGCGGCCCCCAAACGTGCAAAATAAACTATAGTGCGATCATTTATAGCTCAAGCCGCCTGGCTTCGTTATTGCACAGCGACGCCACCCGCTGGTTTCAGAATGCCTTCGCCCGGCACACAACCGGCTCATGTCCCTTATGCAATAACTGTTGTCAGAAGCGGATATTATAACACCCACCGATAAAAACAGACACCGACTTTACTCTTTTGTTGCCAGCGGCCATGCAGACGAAAGGGTTGCGACCCTTCGGCTTAGCTGAGGGCACCCTTCGGCTTCGCTAAGTTCTATCAAAGATTTAAAAGTTGAACTGAGCGTAGCAACGATGATTCTTATAGTACAAAAAGCCGGTATCAAAAAAAACACTAAAAATCAAGACAGCAAAAACGAGTTCATTAGTAGAAAAGCCGAAGAAATACCTTCAG
>JAQBNO010000038.1 GCA_028288485.1 Segetibacter sp. | reverse complement strand
GGAGCCTCGAGTTGTGTTTTGCAGCTTTGGCCAGTGCTGATCAAAATAAAATTATTACTCCCGGAAGTATAACAACTGCCGTTTAAAGAGCGAGAATATCAACTTCATGTTATTGCAGCAAAAGGTGGAAAAAGTTGCCATAAAAACAAGAGGTACAAGTGAGTGACACAACCACCGATGCCATAGAACACTGCGGCTTGTAACATAATCGTCCCGAAAAAATTTCCCGGCGGCACGAAGTATTTATAATTTTCGTAACGCCTTTTATAAGGTCCGAGGCGAAGAAAGACGCTTTAGTTATACGGTACATGTACTTAAATTACGATGGCGTGTGGAACAGAACAGGCATAAAAATCAAATGCTGAAGCCACCGTAGTAATAAAGTTTAATCAAGGAACAATGAAAGGAACGGGCTGCTATCGTTCCTTTCTTGAATTTTCGTTGGTTAGTTTCTTTTTTTCAAGAAGAAGAAAGTGACAAAGCTGGCACGTAAAAAGGCTTGAAATTGGATAACGTCTTGGAATAGTAGCATTAGTAAAAGACTTTGATACAAAGCTCACACTTTCTGCTGCTGCTTAAATTGATAAGGCGTAACCTTTACAATCTTCTTAAACTGCTCGTTGAAATTGGTAAGGTTATTAAACCCTGACTCATAACAAACATCGCTTACACTACTGTCACTTTCCATCAACAGCTTACATGAATGACCTATCCGGATTTCATTTACGAAGTGGGAAAAATTTTTCTTTGTCCTGTTTTTAAAATACCGGCAAAATCCGGAGTAACTCATGTTGGCGATATCGGCCACTTTGTCCAATTGGATATCCTCTTTGAAGTGGGTGATAACATAATCGAAAACCTTGTTCAAACGATCGCTGTCTTTATCATTTTGTCCACTTACACCGGCGCTCGACAGTAATTCGTATTCATTTGAATCAGCAAGAATAGACAACAGTCGCAACAGGGTGATTAACCGGTCCATTCCCTGTTGTTCAACAATCGTATTCATTTGCTCGCTGATTACTTGCTGCGTGTTACCGGTTATATGAAGTCCCATCGCCGATTTTTTAAACAATAGAACAATCCTTTGCATTTCGGGTATCATGGTAAATTCACTACCAAGAAATTCTTCTTTAAAATGAATGACAAGAGAACCGCCTTGCGAATATGAATCATCTTTGCGGAACAAGTGAGGAAGATCGGGGCCGATAAAAGTGAGATTACCTTCTTCGTAATCAGAAACATGATTACCTACAAAACGTTTTCCTTTTCCTTTAATAATCAGAACAAGTTCGTATTCGGGGTGGTAATGCCAGGGAGTTTCAAAATAGGGTGTAATAAACCGGTCGGCAGTAAACGACGAATTTTCAGAAAGGGGAAGTTTTTGAATATGTAGCCTCATTATCGACTGGTTGAAAGTTCAATTTACCTCATACTTTTATAAAACTCATTATTAGGCCAAAAAACCTTTTTTTTTTGGTGGAAAAGTGGTAGGAAAAGGAAATCCCGGGGCCTATTTTTATGGTTCTAAATTAAAAACGATATGCTCCGCCAACCTCTTACAGCCTCCCAAAAGGCGCAATACGATTCCGATGGTTACCTCATGGTAAAAAGCTTTCTTGGCCTCGAAGAAGTGGATTTATTGTATTCTATCGCAACTGCTGATAATATTTTGCGCAATCATTCAATCGATTTAAACGACCAGTCTGGTAAACGTACAAAGCTTACTTTATGGTTTACTCCCGGTGATGATACCTTTGGTCTTTTAACGCGCAGCCAGGGAATTGTAAATGCTGTACAGGCATTACTTGGTGAAGGTGAAGTTTGTCATTTCCATTCTAAACTCATGCAGAAAGAGCCGCAGGTAGGCGGTGCATGGGAAGTGCACCAGGATTATGGCTACTGGTATAAAAATGGGTTTTTGTTTCCCGATGCTCTCATCAGTGTGATGGTTGCCCTTACAGAGGCAACAAAGGAAAATGGCTGCCTGCAGGTGTTGAAGGGTTCTCATAAAATGGGAAGGCTTGAACACAATTTTGCAGGCGAACAGCAAGGCGCCGATGTGCCATTTGTTGAAGAAGCATTTAAGCTTTTTGAAAGGGTATATGTTGAGTTGGAGCCGGGAGATGTCCTGTTCTTCCACCCTAATTTACTGCATATGTCTGAAGCTAATTTGTCACCTCGTCCTCGGTGGTCATTGATCTCTGCATACAATCTCAGCTATAATAAACCATTCCGCGAAAAGAATACATCCTGCATCACGCCGGTTAAAGTAGTACCTGATACTGCAATAATGGAATCCGATCCTGGCGGATTATCTGAGGAGATGGATTTCCTGAAAAAAGAAGATGAAATAACGTTAAAGGTTTAAAAGAGCGTAAGCACGGGACGCCGGGAATTAGAATCTACTAGTGCAATAACGATAGCAGGCTTACATATTAGGAAAAGCGAGGTTTTTTTTATGACCCGGTTATCCTACATACAATCTATTCCCCGTCCTTCCCCTTCTACACTTTAACTGCTCAATTTCATGTGCTTCTTATTAAATCAACTACAAACTTCTTTTACACTTACCTAAATCATCTACCTACTGCTATGATACAAGTTGGCATATTCACAGGATATTTTCCATATTCATTGGAAGAAACGGCGCAACGTATTCGTGCCATTGGCTTTAATACTGTTCAGCTTGATGCGAGTTTCAAGGACATGGATCTTTCTACAGATCAAATCAATTCAGAAAAATGTAAAAAAATCAGGGATACATTCCGCCGGCACAACCTGCCCGTTTCATGCATCTCGGGTTATACTAATCTTGTACATCCTGATCCTGCTAAAAGAAAGTCGAACCTGGCTCACCTTAAGCAATTAATAAGGTTTGCAAACGAGTTAGGATCTCCCTATGTTATCAGTGAATCAGGCACTTTCGATCCTGACAGTGATTGGGTTCATCATCCGAAAAATAAGACCGAAGAAGGTTATGAAGAATGCAGAAAGGTGATCCAGGAACTGGTGGATTTTTCACGCGAACATGGAGTGACTTTTTTGGTAGAAACTTATGTAAATAATGTTATTGGCTCTGTAGAAGAGACTTTACAATTGTTTGCCGATGTAACCGATCCGCACCTGGGTTTACTAATGGATCCAACAAACTATTTTGAAGAGCACA
>JAQBNO010000031.1 GCA_028288485.1 Segetibacter sp. | reverse complement strand
CTTATTCCTCCGCCGGCTACAAAAACATTCTTCTTTTAAATATATTACGGGTATGCGGCGTTCGGTTTATTTTTTCCATCTATACTTTTTAAACATTCATCAGCAGTGAGTTGCGGCAGAACCATGTAAAGATCATCAACCAGTTGTTTGAACTGGAGAAAAAGATAGCGGGAAAGGAGGAGTTGCTTTCGCTGGAGAAAGTGATAAATGTTGCTCTCTGATCATGTTTTGTTTTTCTTTTGTCTTGAAACAAAAGAAACAAAAATTCAAGACTCCATGAAAAAGGCTAAAAATTTTATTCAAAGCTAAAATGAATAAGTTACAACAAACGTATACGTTTGGACAGAGGTAGGACTTACGGGCTAATTACTATTTCAAGCTTTAGTAACAGTAATTCATTTTTTAACGCTTTGAAGAAAATTTTCTTAACGCCTTTTTCATGAGGTCGGGAAGCAAAAGCTACTTTAATGGAATTTCAACTATCCCCAATTTTATTTAATTCATTTTCAAATTCTTCCACTGTCGGGATGCTTGATTTCAGGTTTTCGGGTAATGCCTCTGTAAATGTAAATTCACTGACTCCTATTGGTTTATTGATTCCTCTTAAGGCATATTCCACTTCTACACTCTCTTTGCTTTTACATAATAAAATTCCAATAGTTGGTTGGTCGGCTTCGGTCTTTAGAAGATCATCAATTGCAGAAAGATAAAAATTCATTTTGCCTGTATATTCAGGTTCAAATTCTCCTGTTTTTAGATCGATCACTACAAAACAGTGAAGTCGGATGTGGTAAAAAAGCAGGTCGATCCTGTAGTCTTTTTTACCTATCTCTAATGGATACTGCCGGCCGATAAAGGCAAAGCCCTTTCCCAGTTCCAATAAGAATTTGCTGATATGGTCAATCAGTTGTTTTTCCAAATCCAGTTCTTGCACCTGTGGTTCAAGGGTAAGAAAGCTGAAGTTATAAGGGTCCTTTAATATTTGCTGGGCCAGTTGCGCCTGTTGTTCCGGTAAGGTAGTTTTGAAATTGGTAACCGCTTTGCCTTGTCTTGCAAATAAGTTTTGTTCTATTTGAATGGCAAGAATGGCTCTGCTCCAATTGTGCTCTATTGTTTGCTGAATATAGAAAAGAGCTTCATTTGGCTGCTTTATCTTTGTAAGAATAACTGTGTGATGACCCCAAGGAACTTGCGCGACAACCTGGCGCACAAATTGAAAGCCATCATCAGCCGCTCCTGGCTGTAATTCCGCTGTTAATTGTCTAACAGCTTGTTGGACTTTTTGAGTCTCTTCAGTCGAGTTGGCTAAAAGTCTAACAGCTTGCTGGACTTTTTCAGTAGTGTAAAAAAGGTAAAATTTTCTAATGAAAAATAAGTTAGCTCTTGAAAATCCTGATAACTCCGGAAATTCAGCTTTTAAGTCTTTGGCAAGCTGATCAATAATACCATTACCCCATGAGTTTTCTGTTTGTTTATCAGCAATCAATTTACCAAGGTTCCAGTATAAAAGGATCAGAGTAGTATTAACAGTAATAGCAGCTTTGGCCTGGCTGCTTTTAATATGCTGTGATACAAGTGTGAAAAATTGTTTGTATTCGTTATCCTTTATCAGTTCCATAATTACTTTGCGATTGATTTTTCTTTAATCATGTTTGTTTTTCTTTTTTCCTTATAAAAAAGAAACAAAAAATCAAGACTGGATGAAAAAGTCAAAATCCGCCCGCCGGCGGACAAAGCTAAAATGAATAAGTTACAGCAGCAGTAAATAATCGAACTGAAATGATCGGTTTCTTTTGCCTGGATGCCTGAAACTACTGCAGTCCACTCACAGCTCACTACTGACCATCAGTACCAATACAAGCGTAGTTGTTTGAATAGTATTCCCTCAGCACAAGAGTGCGACCCTTCGACAGGCTCAGGGTAAACTGCCACGCGGAATAATTCGTTACAGTACAAGCGAGCGTGGCAACGGCTGCCTAATCCTTATTCCTCCGCCGGCTACAAAAACATTCTTCTTTTAAATATATTACGGGTATGCGGCGTTCGGTTTATTTTTTCCATCTATACTTTTTAAACATTCATGAGCAGTGAGTTGCGGCAGAACCAGGTAAAGATCATCAACCAGTTGTTTGAACTGGAGAAAAAGATAGCGGGGAAGGAGGAATTGCTTTCGCTGTTGCGAAATATTGAGCGGATAAAAAATACGTTTGAAGAAATGGGCCTGCAGGTGCTAAACCCGCTTGGCGAGCCGTATAGTGAAACACGAACGGACTGCATGGCAAGCATAAGCGGCGATTCGATCGAGGACCTGTACATTTCGAACGTGATAAAACCAATTGTGTACGAACTAGAAAACGGCTCCCGGCAATTGCTTCAAAAAGGAGTGGTAATAGCTGAGACAAAAAAATAACATGAGCACGACGATCAACTTTGGAATTGACCTGGGAACTACCAACTCGCTGATTGCAAAATTTGCGAACGGCGGGGTGGAAATATTTAAAAACCCGATGGGGCTGAAAGAAACGCTGCCATCGGTAGTTGCCTTTAGAAAAGACCGTGTGCTGGTGGGTGATAAAGCAAGAGAGCTGGTTGAAAAGGACCCGGAAAATGTTTTCTCGGGCTTTAAAAGAAAGATGGGAACGAGTGAGTCGTTCTTCGTGCAGAATACGGTGAGCTTTAAAAGCCCGATGGAACTGTCGGCGCTGGTATTAAAAGAGCTGAAGAATTTCGTGTACACGGGCGAAAAGGTGCAGGCTGCGGTAATTACCATTCCGGCGTCGTTCGATACGATACAGTCAAACGCCACCAAGAAAGCAGGTTACGAAGCGGGTTTTGAAGAGGTGGTATTGCTGCAGGAACCGATTGCGGCCAGCCTGGCTTTTGCCAACAAGCGGGAGCAGGGCGAAAGCATGCAGGGCCAGTGGCTGGTGTACGACCTTGGCGGCGGAACTTTCGATGTAGCGCTGGTGAAGTTTGATGATGGGGAAATGAAGGTGCTGGATCATGAAGGCGATAACTACCTGGGCGGTATGGACTTCGACAATGCCATTATTGAAAAGATCGTTATTCCGAGCCTGGAAGCAAATTATGCCTTGACCAACGTGCCGACTGAATTGAAGAGTGCGAAAGGCAAGTTCAATACATTGTATTATGTGCTGTTGAAAAAGGCTGAGGAGGTTAAAATACAACTGTCGCACAATGTGGCTGCGGAGATTGAATTTGAAATCAGGGATGATAACGGTGAATACCAGGAAGTTTGTATCACGGTTACCCGCCAGCAGTTCGATGAATGCATTATGGGGAGTATCGGTTATTCGATTGAAATAGTGAAGAAGATCATTGAACGCAACAAGCTGTCGAAGGGAGATGTAGAGGAGGTGATCCTGATTGGTGGTAGCACCTATATTCCGTTGGTGAAGAAACTGCTGGCGGATCAATTGGGGATTCCTGTCAATGCTTCTGTTGATCCGACTACTGCGGTAGCTGTTGGTGCTGCGTATTATGCAGGAACAAAAACGGCTACTGTGAAAGCTTCGGTGCCTGCTTCAACTTCCGGCATTGTAACAAACAATACAGCAAAAGTTTCTTTTAAAACGGCTTATCAGAAGAGTACGCAAGACAGGGAAGAATATTTTACAGCCGCGGTAAGTGGAGAAATAGAAGGACTTTTCTACCGTATCGTAAGAACGGACGGCGGTTTTGACAGTGCATTAAAACCATTGAAAGAGCGGATCTCGGAAATGTTGGTGCTGGCGCCGAATGCAAGCAACCAGTTCCATCTGCAGGTGTATGATAAGAAGAATAATCCGGTTGAGGTGAATGCTTCGCCTATTGAAATTGTACAGGGAAAGTTTACGGTGCAGGGTCAACCGCTTCCTAACGACATTTGTATTGAGGTGGATGATACAGAAAACAATACAACGAGGCTTGAAGTAGTATTTGAAAAGAACAGCATCCTGCCGCTTCGTAAAACCATTATGAAGGAGCTGGTAAAAACGATTACCAGGCGAAGTGGCGATAGCCTGATCATTAATATTTTGGAAGGTAACCGCTTTTCTATTCCTTCGAGTTGTGTGCCAATTGGGGTGATTGAAATTAAAGGCAGCGACCTAGAGGTAGACGCGATAAAAGGTTCAGATATTGAAATCACGCTGAACATGAGTGAGAGCCGCGACCTTACCATCACCGCTGTTTTAATGATCAACGACCAGGAGTTTTCGAATGTGTTTAATACTTCAGAACGGTCTGTGAACCTCACTAAAATGAGTGAAGAGGTGAAGCTGATGCTTCACCAGGCGAACAAGGATGTAATCGATTTCCAGGAAAAAGAGCAGTATGAACTTGCGTCGAAAGTTCAGCACATCAACGAAGAGTTGCTCCTGTTATTACGACGTCTCAGGAAGTTGAGCGTGGATGATGTGACGGATGAAAAGTACCAGTTGGAAGAAAGAAAACGAAAGCTGGCTCAACAGTTAGACGCTTTGGGTAAAGACCAAAAGATCGTGGAGATAACCGAAGAATATTTTGAAGAGAAGTCGTTTTGCGAGGAGTTGCTTGGGGAAGCCGGAGATACAGCGCGTTTGCAAAAACTGCAAACGATAACAGCGAAAGAAAAGGAATACTTAACCTCCCAAAGTTATTATTCGATTGAGGCGAAGAAGCAGGAAATAAGGAAGTTGGCGTGGGAAGTTCAACGTAACCAGGACCATGTGTGGATTGCATTATTTTATTATTATTCCGCCCGCCCATTGCAGGATTATAAAGACCAGAAACAAGCAAAGCAATATATCGAGATCGGTGAAAAAGCGATGGAGAGAAAGAATTATGAAGAGCTGAAAGTGGCGACGAATACGCTTTATAACCTTTTGCCGGATGAAAAACGCGACCGCGAAAGGATTAAGGGGACGGGGATCGGATAACCCCCTAAATCCCCCTGAAGGGGGACTTGAAGAAGGTGCTATAGGTTTTGTCATTCCGACGCAGGAGGAATCCCACTCGCTCTAAGAAGATTCCTCGTACCTCGGAATGACAGTTTTCGTTTTTGTCATTCCGACGCAGGAGGAATCGCACTCGCTCTAAGAAGATTCCTCGTTCCTCGGAATGACAGTGCTGTTTTTGTCATTCCGACGCAGGAGGAATCCCACTCACAGTAGAAGATTCCTCGTTCCTCGGAATGACAGTGCTGTTTGTCATGCTGACGAAGGAGGAATCTCGTCAGATCTTTACTTGTTATTCGCAATTGCAAGAATTTCCTCGAGGTATTTCCTATCGTTGCTTAAACGCGGCACTTTATGCTGGCCACCGAGTTTTCCTTTGCTTTTCAGCCAGTCTTCAAACACACCTTTTCTTAAGGACCGGATGACCGGCATCTTTAATGCGATGTCTTTGTGTCGTTTGGCTTCGTAATCGCTGTTTACGTTTTTTAAGGCATTATCTAACTCGTAGGTGAATAGGCCAATATCAGCAGGCTCTTTTTCGAATTGAATGAGCCATTCATGCCCGCCGTTTCCATGGTCGCTGAAATAGATAGGGGCAGCGGTATAGTCGTTAACGATCGAACCTGTTTTTTCGCAGGCAGCAGCAATAGCGCGATCTGAATTATCTACAATTACTTCTTCGCCAAAGGCATTAATGAAATGTTTGATGCGACCGGACACTTTAATTTTAAAAGGGGCTACAGATGTAAACCTGATCGTGTCACCGATGAGGTATCTCCAAAGTCCGCCATTAGAACTGATAACCACTGCATACTGTTTTCCAATTTCCACTTCGTCAAGTCCAATGGTTTGCGGGTTTGGTTTACCGTATTCTTCTACCGGTAGAAATTCATAAAAAATACCATGCTGTAAAAAAAGAAGCATTCCCTCTTCATCGGGATTATTCTGGGCAGCGAAGAAGCCTTCACTGGCGTTGTATAGGTCAATATAATGGATAGGAGCGCCTATCAGCTTTTCAAATTGTTCTTTATACGGAGTAAACGACACGCCACCATGAATGTACAACTCAAGGTTGGGCCAGACTTCTTTCAGGTATTGTTTTCCCGTGATTTCAAGAATACGTTTTATTAAAACAAGGGTCCAGGTAGGAACACCGCTGATGCTGGTAACGTTCTCAGGAATAGTCGTTTCTGCCAGCCGTTCAATTTTTGTTTCCCATTCGTCTAACAAGGCAATAGATAATTCGGGAGTTCGCAGCCAATGTCCCCAGAAGGGGGTGTTCTGCATAAGCACAGCACTCAGATCGCCGTACTGTGTATCCTCATTGATTTTGCTTACCTGGTGGCTTCCGCCAATTACCAGGCCTTTACCAGTTAACAGGTCGCTTTCCGGATTGAAATTATAGTACATCGTAATGACGTCCTTGGCACCCTGGAAATGACTTTCTTCAAGGCTTTCATCGCTCACCGGGATGAACTTGCTTTTGTCGCTGGTGGTACCGCTGCTTTTTGCAAACCAGGTGATAGGGGTATTCCACAAAAGGTTTTGCTCACCTGCCATTGTTCTTTCGATGTATGGCTTCAGGTCGTCGTACTCGTGAATGGGAACCGCTTCTTTGAAACTTTTGATCGTATAGATATTTTCAAATCCATATTTACGACCTATTTCGGTATACTGCGCTGCTGCTATTAAGTCCTGGAATAATTCATATTGTGAATCGATCGGATTGTTGATCCAGTTTTCGATCTTCCAATGTCTGAAGCGGGCAAGGCGGGATATGGCAGGACTAAGTATTTTCATCTGATGACGGCAAAATAATAAATGAAATGAAAACGGGAAGTTTTATTTTAATCTTCGCTGTATATAAGTTGTTGAACGTGATGTATGTATTATATCAATGATTTTAATAGGGATAGCATTTTTTGTACTAGAACTACTAGTTGTATAAAGCTATAGTATTTTTTAACATCCTTCGCCATGGCGAGTTACGAAACACGTCCCGCACAATCAGGGTGACGAACTCAAAGAGGATCGCTTCGGGCTACGCTGCCAATGGCAGTGCCGTTTGTCATTCCGACACAGGAGGAATCCCACTCGCACTAAAAGAGATTCCTCGTACCTCGGAATGACAGTGCCGGTTTTTGTCATGCTGACGCAGGAGGACTCCCACTCGCGGTAAGAGATTCCTCGTACCTCGGAATGACAGTTGCGTTTTTGTCATTCCGACGCAGGAGGAATCCCACTCGCGTTAAGAGATTCCTCGTACCTCGGAATGACAGTGCCGTTTGTCATGCTGACGAAGGAAGCATCCTACTTGCACTAAAAGAGATTCCTCGTACCTCGGAATGACAGTTGCGTTTTTGTCATTCCGACGCAGGAGGAATCCCACTCACTCTAAGAGATTCCTCGTACCTCGGAATGACAGTGCCGTTTGTCATGCTGACGAAGGAAGCATCCCACTCGCACTAAAAGAGATTCCTCGTACCTCGGAATGACAGTGCCGGTTTTTGTCATGCTGACGAAGGAAGCATCCCACTCGCGTTAAGAGATTCCTCGTACCTCGGAATGACAGTTGCGTTTTTGTCATTCCGACGGAGGAGGAATCCCACTCGCACTAAAAGAGATTCCTCGTACCTCGGAATGACAGTCCCGGTTTTGTCATTCCAACGCAGGAGGAATCCCACTCGCGTTAGAGATTCCTCGTACCTCGGAATGACAGTGCTGTTTGTCATGCTGACGAAGGAAGCATCCCACTCGCACTAAGAGATTCCTCGTACCTCGGAATGACAGTGCTGTTTGTCATGCTGACGCAGGAAGCATCCCACTCGCGTTAAGAGATTCCTCGTACCTCGGAAAGACATTGCTGTTTTTGTCATTCCGACGCAGGAGGAATCCCACTCGCGTTCGGAGATTCCTCGTACCTCGGAATGACAAACCGCACTAAAAGGTTTCAATGAACTTTTTTCGAACCAAAAATTAACCACTCGCAATGACGACTGCTTATTTCTCCTCAGCCGTCAACTCTTCTGTCGCCCTCAATAATGCATTATCTCTTTCCATGTCGATGATCCAGTCCTTACGCCTTAATTCAAAGTTAGTGCCGAGGTACAGGTTTCTTACTTTTTCGTCGTTTGCAAGTTCTTCGGCGGTGCCATGTTTGAATATCTTTCCTTCAATAAGCAAATAAGCCCTGTCGCAGATGGAGAGGGTTTCGTTTACGTTGTGATCCGTAATAAGAATACCGATGTTTCTGTATTTTAATTTAGCAACAACCGATTGAATGTCTTCTACCGCAATAGGGTCAACACCTGCAAAAGGTTCATCCAGCAAAATGAATTTAGGATCTACGGCCAATGCACGGGCAATTTCCGTTCTCCTTCTTTCGCCACCGCTGAGGCTGTCGCCATTGTTTTTTCTTACATGGTGAAGGTTAAATTCATCCAGCAGGGATTCCAGTTTGGCCTTTTGTTCTTTCCGGGTAAGCTTTGTCATTTCAAGCACAGCTTTTATGTTGTCTTCAACCGAAAGTTTTCTGAAAACACTTGCTTCCTGCGGCAAATATCCAATCCCCATCTGGGCTCTTTTATACATTGGAAGCCTGGTAATGTCAAGGTCATTTAAAAA
The DNA here is from genome assembly GCA_028288485.1 of Segetibacter sp. GTDB lineage: Bacteria > Bacteroidota > Bacteroidia > Chitinophagales > Chitinophagaceae > Segetibacter. Next base: position 5,892 of record JAQBNO010000031.1, on the reverse strand, counting down.
AACCCTGCCCTGGTCGGGCTTTATAAGGCCAACAACCATATAAAAGGTAGTTGTTTTGCCGGCACCGTTAGGCCCGAGTAAACCTACGATTTCACCCTGGTTCACATTTACCGATACATGATTTACAACCGTACGGTTGCGGTAACTTTTAATAAGTTCTTCTGTATGAATAATAAGACTCAACGAAAAATAGATTTGAACAAAAATACAGTAATGAATTGTTTATAAAGATTTGCGGTTGAGTCTTAACAGTTTTTAGGCTGCAAATATGAGATGAATACCTGCTGCAGGAAGTAATATGAAGAAGGGTTGCGTTTAAGGAAGAAAAAGCGTTCGATGTTCAATCGATGCGGTTACTTAATCTACTATTTTAAAAACAACCAGATTTTCGGGGTTCCTTAATTAATAGCTGGTGGGTTTGATTCAAAAATGTTTAATTGCATAACCTAAGAAAAGTAAAATCGAAGCAAGAAAGATGAACGGATTGCGACGCAACGATGTTAAATCAACGAACCGGCGCCTGTACCAGAAAAAACCACGCGGTAAATTAATGGCAAGATGAAACCTGAAATATGCATTTCTTCGTTTTGCCCTGGCCTGGTATGCCTGTCTACACTCACTTTCACCTTGTTTTTATTTCTTTACAGCTTATGTTTGCACCCAATTTAATTAAAGGATGAAAGTTATTGACCATCTTAAACAAGCGAAAGATACACTTGTGTCTTTTGAAGTTTTGCCGCCGCTGAAAGGAAAAAGCATCAGTTCCATTTATGATCACCTCGATCCTTTAATGGAATTTAAGCCGTCGTGGATCAATGTTACCTATCACCGCAGCGAAACAATGTTTAAGAAAAAGGCCGACGGCACTTTCGAAAAAGTCGAGGTTCGTAAGAGGCCGGGTACTGTTGGTATCTGTGCGTCCATTATGAATCACTACAAAATAGACGCGGTTCCGCATTTTATTTGCGGCGGTTTCAATAAGCGCGAGACGGAAGACGCGTTAATCGACCTTAATTTCCTGGGCGTCGACAATGTATTGGTATTACGCGGTGATGCTGCTAAAAATGAAACATCGTTTGAACCTGAACCCGGCGGCCACAGTTACGCCATCGACCTTTTGAAGCAGGTAGTGGATTTGAACGCCGGTATATATCTCGATGAAGACATTCGGAATGGCGGTAAAACGAACTTTTGTATTGGTGCCGCCGGGTATCCCGAAAAGCATTTCGAAGCGCCGAACCTTGAAATTGACCTGCGCTACCTGAAGGAAAAAGTAGATGCCGGGGCGAGCTATATCATGACGCAGATGTTTTTTGACAACCAGAAGTTCTACGAGTTTGTAGCAGCCTGCCGCGCTATTGGAATCGAAGTTCCTATTATTCCCGGGTTAAAGCCGATTACCAGTAAAAAACAATTGTCGATATTGCCAAGATTATTTCACGTTGATATTCCTACAGACTTGTCTACTGCCATTATGCGCAGTAAGACCGACCAGGAATGTGAACAGGTGGGTACCGAATGGCTAACACAGCAAAGCAAAGAATTGAAAAAGTTTGGTGTGCCCGTGTTGCATTATTATACCTTGGGTAAGCCAAAAGTTATCTGGAATGTGGTGAAGGAAATTGTATAGAAATATTTTGGTTACCAGCCGGGGAACTTTTTTTGACTCTATCGTTGCGACGCTCCGTTCAACAATTGTTTCTTTGTTTATTCTTTTTTAACAACAATAAGGGGTTCCCGCCCGTGCCATACGCACCAAGTACTGCCCTACCTGGCTTTTCATTCTATCGATGGTATTGTAAGAAAGGCCTGCAACAGCGCCGTTCAAAGCTAATTTTGACCGCTTGTCAATTTCCTGGCTTTCATTTCCTGTTTCCTGTAACTTTTTTGGCTGTTTTTCGTTCAATTCCGATTGAAATAAATCCACCTCTCCGATGAAAATGTTTTTTCTTATTGTCATGGTATTCATCGGGTCTACTTCCGTTTCTGGCCAGATCGTTCATCGCACTTTCCCCGCTGTCAGGACTACTCAAAAAATCGTTATTGATGCCGTTCTCGACGATTCGGCGTGGACGAAAGCGCCTTTAGCAACCGGCTTTGTAGAATTCAAGCCAAACATTGGTAAGCATGAAGATGAAAAAAATAAAACCGAAGTCTGGATCTTATATGACGACAATGCAATTTATGTAGCAGGCTTTTGCCACGAAAGCAGCCGCGACAGTTTATCTACCGACCTTGTTGGGCGCGATGTTGTAGGAGCAAATGATTTTGTGGGAGTTCTCTTTGATACTTACCACGACGAAATAAATGGCTTCGGGTATTACGTAACGCCGCTTGGCGAGCAGTACGACGCCAAGTACTCCTCTAACGGCGAAGACGATAGTTGGAACAGCGTTTATTTTACCGAGGCAAAAATTGTTGAAGGCGGTTGGAAATTCGAAATGCGCATTCCTTACTCGGCCATCAGGTTCGGCAATAAAAGCCATCAGGACTGGGGCATAAACATTATACGCAGACGCAACAAAAGCGGTCAGCAGTTTATGTGGAACCCCATCAACCCGGTAATCAACGGTCTCTTTAACCAGGCAGGAATCTGGAAGGGAATTGAAAATGTAAAAGTTCCATTAAGGCTCTCCTTTTCACCTTATCTTTCTACGTATGCCAACCATTACCCTTACAACCAGCCTGGAGTAAAAAACTGGTCCTCATCAATTAACGGAGGCATGGACGTAAAATACGGCATTAACCAGTCCTTTACTTTAGACATGACTTTAATACCAGATTTCGGGCAGGTACAAAGCGATAATAAAGTATTAAACCTCACACCCTTCGAAGTAAAGTATAATGAGTACAGAACGTTTTTTACCGAGGGAACGGAGCTTTTCAGCAAAGGTAATTTGTTCTACAGCCGTAGGATCGGTGGAACGCCCCTGCACTATTACGATGCCGGCAACCAAATAAACAGCAACGAAAGAATTGTTGCGAACCCGTCGGAAACCAGGTTGATTAATGCCACTAAAATTAGTGGCCGTACCGCCAGTGGTTTAGGTGTGGGTGTTTTCAACGCAATTACAAACGCGCAGTATGCAATCGTCGAAGACAACAATAAAGTACAGCGAAAAATTGAAACAAACCCGCTCACCAATTATAGCATCGTTGTGCTTGACCAGGCGTTGAAGCACAATTCCAGCATTTCATTTATTAATACAAACGTAATGCGAAGCGGTGGTGATTATGATGCAAATGTGGCAGCAGCCCTGTTTGATATTTACGACAAGAACGTTAATTACAACGTTTGGGGTAAAGTTGGCGTTAGCCAGTTGTTTGGCTATAAACCCGATAAGGGAACGCTGAACGGTTATAACCATAACCTCAGCTTTGGCAAGATGAAAGGGAACTTGACCTGGTCGCTATCTCAAAATCTTGCTGATAGAAATTACCAGCAAAACGATATGGGTTATTTCACTAACAACAACTATCTAAATCATTACTCCTGGGTTGGCTATAAAATTTTAAAACCAAAAAATTTTTATAACAACCTGTATTTTAATATCAATACCACGTACAACAGGAGGTTTAACCCCGGCACATCGCAAAACGTATTTGTAAATGTGAATGTCAACGGCCAAATGAAGAATTTATGGAATGTCGGAATTGCTTATAATGTTTCTACACAGGAGAACGATTTTTGGGAGCCGCGAATTGAAGGTAAAGTTTTTAAAAGACCCTATTTTACAAAGCCGGCAGCCTGGATCTATACCAACGCTGCAAAGAAATACTCGCTGGGTATAGATGGCAGTTACACGAGTATGCCCGAGTACAAAGCCAAAGGATTCGACATTCAATTTAACGAGCAGTTCCGTTTCAATAAGAAATTGACCATCAGTAATTCAGCCAACCTCGAATACAAAAACAGGAACATCGGTTTTGCAGCGGTGGAGGGCGAAAGAAGCATTTTTGGGTTACGGAAAAGACATACTGTAGAAAACATCTTTTCGGTCAAATACAACTTCAATAATAAAATGGGCATCACTTTCAGGACGCGGCATTATTGGAGCAAAGTAGATTATTCAGAATTTTTTGACCTTAACAACGATGGAAGCCTGAAGAGCACCACCACAGTTTCAAACAATCCTAATTCCAACGTCAACTTTTTTAATGTAGATATGGTGTACACCTGGCAATTTTCGCAGGGAAGTTTTATTAACATCGTTTGGAAAGATGCTTCATCAACCTTCAGCAATAATGTTGACGATCGTTATTTTAAAAACTTTAGTAACACCTGGTCCGAACCCCAGTTAAACAGCCTTTCACTACGCATTATTTATTTCCTGGATTATTTGAGTTTAAAAGGAAAAAAATAACCCTTTTTAGCCCACTTTTTTTGTTTTTGAGCCCGGCAAATAATTCCTATTCAACATTGTTGCGTCGCACACTTATACTTTTTAACCGGATGGAACGGACCAAATTGGATAAGCGTTGATTACGGGTTTTAGTAAACGGAGATTTAATAAATTTTCTACAAAAGTGGTTGGTAGAATTATAAAAGCTTTTAACTTAAGTATTAAATAAGTTTAAGACCGATAGCAAATGCACACAACCAACTATTACAATACATTTATTGCAGTTGCAGATGATTGCCCGATAAACATTGCAGAAGTGCCGCCGCAGAAAGGAGACGACAAGACCGTCGCAAACATTCAATTTGAGATGATCGGCGGCGACCCTTATAAATATACCTCCGATGACATCTTATTTAGTGTATATAAAATGAAAAATAAGATCAGCGAAAACGAGGTCGAGCGTGAGCGTGAAAAGTTCTTTTCAAAAGGGCAGCCGTGTTTTCGTTCATCGCCGCTAACGAAGCGATATGGTTGGGGTGTGCATAGCAATGCAGAGGGTAAAATCGCCATTTACCCCGTCGAATCAGAAGAATACAAAAAACTTTCTAACGATGAAAATTTGAAATGCGTGAAAGCAATGCGTTCAAAACGTGTGTGAATTTATAATCGGTGGGCGTTTACTGTAGCTTCAGCATTTGTTTTTCATCGGTATTCATTCCAGGCTTTGCAATTTTCAGATGAGTAACATCGAACACGGAAATATGTACCAGTCGGAGATACAGCTAAAGCAGGCAGCTTATGCAGCCACTATTCGCGCCCTGTTGATCGTATTGCTTGCCGTGTCGGGCCTCGTTTCCTCAAACGTACAAAAGCGCATCAAAGAGATCGGCATCCGCTAAGTGTTGGGGTCATCTGTTGCCGCCATTATATCCATGGGAGTTATATCGCAGGCTACAGTTGAAAAAAAGAAAGACGTCGATTTTATCAGTATTACGAAGCTAAATGAAGTTGCCAGGAAGGAGGAATTTTAAGTCCTCCCTTTAGGAAGGATCTAGCATTTATTAAAACAAGAGAATACAAGATTGTCTCTCTTTACCTCGCAGTGATATAAAGACCTCTTGTGAAAACCACGAAAAATAGGGCAATGGCAGTACTGTTGCGAACAACGGTAACTGCCGAAACATTATTCCTGATACCTTTGAGCGATAAAAGATTTATATGGACAACAAACAGTTGGAAAACCAGGTCGAAGCCGGGGGCCTTGGCGCTTTTGTCGTAAAGGATGATTCTATGGGAAACACATTTAATATTGGGGATAACCTGCTGATGGAAAAAGTTCCTGAAAGTAAATGGGGGGAAATAAAAAATTATTCTGTGTATTTAATCCGGACTCAACAAAGTAGCATATTGAGAAGAATTTTAATTCATCATGAAGGAAAATGGACTTTATTGTGTGATAAGGAAGGCATAGCTGAACAACCATTACCAGTAGAAGAAGTAAAAGAATTATGGTCTTTAAAAGGTAAGCTTAATAACTTATAGTTATAAC
>JAQBNO010000025.1 GCA_028288485.1 Segetibacter sp. | reverse complement strand
ATGGGCATTAGCCCATTCCTGTTGGTAGAAAAAACATACATCATTAACCGTTGGGCAGAGCCCAACCCTGTGACAATCCAACGATAAATAAACATCCAGGTAAAAATAAAATAATGCTACGATTAGGAATATTAGGCTTAGGCGAAGGAAGAAGCACCATGTCAGCTGCTTTACAAAGTAAAAAAATAGAACTGAAAAAGGTATGTGACCGGAATGTTGAACTATGCCAGCAACGTGCAAAAGAGTTTGATTTCCAGAACTACACTACCAACTACCAGGAAATGTTGGATGATAGGGAGATAGATATTATAGCTATATATACTCCCGATCACATGCATGCAGAACATGTAAAGCAGGCTTTATTGCACGATAAACATGTAGTTTGTACAAAACCATTTATTGATGATTTATCACAAGCAAAGGAGCTGCTAGAACTGGTTGGAAAAAGTGGCAAAAAGGTCTTCGTCGGACAAAGCTCCCGCTTCTTCGAACCAGCAAAAAGACAACGTGCAGATTTTGAAGCAGGGGTTATTGGTGAACTGATTACAATTGAAGCCTATTATCACGCCGACCATCGCTGGTTTTTAGAAAAAGGCTGGGCGTTACAAGAGTCTTTTAAGTGGTTATATGGTGGACTCAGCCACCCGGTCGATTTTATCAGGTGGTACTTGCCAAATATTGAAGAAGTAATGGGCTACGGTATGATCAGCAGTAACGGTAAAAAAGCAGGTTTGAAAAATGAAGACACCATGCACTTCATTTTTAAAGCAACCGACGGAAGAATTGCAAGAGTAAGCGGTGCATATACAGGGCCTACTCAACCTGCAGCGCGTGACAGTGGAATGAGCACGGTGCTGAGAGGAACAGAAGGTGCAAGCCAGGCCGATTACCACGAACTGCGATACTCGTTAACAACAAATACAGGCGAAGAAAAAATCATTCACTGGGGAGATGCTGCGTTGAAGTATTACTTCAGGTTTGAAGGACAAAGCCACCATGCCGGCGAGTACCAGAATTACCTTGAATACTTTGCTGACAGCATAGAAAATAATACAACTGCTTATCCTGATATAAAAGAGGGGATAGGCACCATTGCATTGTTGCAGGCAATGGACAAATCGCTTAAAACAGGTGCACCTGTTAAGGTGAGCGATATTTTGAAAGAGCATTGGCTTTAGAATTGGAAGAAGTACTGCTTTGAATGTTCAATAATCAATGCTCAATATTCAATTTTTTTTAATGCTTCGTGCGCCTTACTGTGCTTTGTGTCATTGTGGTTTAAAGGGGCCGAACCATATTCTTACGTACAAGAGTGCGACGCAACGGAAGTTTCATCAGCGCTAAAATGCCGGGTCCCAAATAAAAAAACACAACTAACTAAATGGGTAATATAGTAGAGCGCCTCACCACATTAGATTATGCAATTGTAATAGCTTACCTGGTTATATTAATGGTTATCGGCTACAGGGCAAGTTTTGGAAAAAAGAAAGACAGTGGCGAATCTCTTTTCCTTGCCAATAAATCGCTGAACTGGTCAAGCATTGGCTTTAATATGTGGGGAACAAACGTTGGCCCATCTATGCTACTGGCGTTTGCAAGTATTGGCTACAGCACCGGTATTGTAGCCATCAATTTCGATTGGTATGCCTTCGTGTTTCTCATGTTGCTGGCAATGGTTTTTGCACCCCGCTATCTGGCGGCCAAAGTAATGACGATGCCGGAGTTTATGGGTAACCGTTACGGAAGCTCTACGCAAAATATTCTTGCCTGGTATGCCCTTATTAAAATTTTGATCTCATGGCTTTCGCTGGGTTTGTTTGCCGGCGGATTTTTAGTGCGGCAAATTTTAGGCATTCCCATGTGGCAATCGGTTATTGTATTGGTTGCTTTTGCCGGTTTGTTTGCCTTTGCCGGGGGTTTAAAAGCAATAGCAAAAGTGAACGTTTTTCAAATGATATTACTGATCTGCGTTTCGCTAACCCTTACCATTTTAGGCATTGCAAAAGTGGGTGGGTTGACTGAAGTATATGAAAGGGCGCCTGCTGGTTACTGGAACTTAATTCATCCTGCAAGCGACCCGCAATATCCATGGCATGCTATCCTGCTGGGTTATCCTGTTGCTGCGGTTGCTTTCTTTTGCACCGACCAGGCAATGGTACAATCGGTGCTCGGTGCTAAAAATCTTGAGCAGGGGCAACTCGGCGTCAATTTCATTGGCTGGCTCAAAATATTATCGTTGCCGTTATTTATACTAACTGGTGTGCTTTGTTATATCCTCTATCCAGGTTTAAAGGATCCTGCGGAAGCTTATATGACCATGGTTACCAACCTGTTTCCCCCGGGTATGAACGGGCTTGTAATTGTGGTGCTGATAGCTGTATTGGTGGGTACAATAGGTTCATCACTGAATTCTTTGAGCACCGTATTTACAATGGATGTATATGTGAAAAAGTTTAATCCTACTGCTACCAATAAAGAGATTGTAAAAATGGGTAGAATAACCGTTGTTGCCGGTTGCCTTTTTGCCATCATGATGGCCCTGGCAATTGACAGTATAAAAGGTTTAAACCTGTTCGACGTGTTTCAATCGGTGCTTGGTTTTATTGCGCCACCTCTTTCGGTAGTGTTTCTTATGACTGTTTTTTGGAAACGGACAACAAGAAAGGCCGTAAATACCGTTCTTTCTGCAGGTTCTGCTTTTAGCCTTGGAACGGGTGTCATGTATCTTTGGATCTTCCCGTCGGACCAATATAGTTTCTGGCCTCACTACCTGCTATTATCCTTCTACATCTTTGCAATATTGCTTATTATCGCCATTATTATTTCGCTACTCGATCCATCCCCGGTAATAAATGATGCCGCCATTTCTGACGTAAAAAACCTTCCAAAACCTACACGGAGAGTAAAAATTGCATGGCTAAGTTTAGTGGTTGTGATGGTTTGCCTCTACCTAATCTTCAACGGACATTAAGATTTAATAAAATCCGTTCAAAAAGAAAAAATATAGGTGAAATGGTTTTTTAAATCGATTTAAAAAAATTAATATTGCATAATGCTTGTCAATACTATTGGTTATTTTTTTGGTAGTCAGCGTCGTGACTCTCTTCAACATTCGTTGCGTCGCACACTGCAACTTTTATCTATTCTATTCTGCGCTTTTAAAAGACCGCTTGTAATTATATTGCTTCTAACTGCATTATCCGTTGAGGTAAAGGCGCAGCAGGCAACATGGATCTGGTATCCGGGAGATTTTGAAGTGTGGCTAGGCAATAAAATGCAGAACCGCAGAACAGAACGAACGGTGTTTCTTCCGCCTTTCTGGAAACTCGACAATCATTATGTTCTTATAGATTTTCACAGGGATTATGATCTTGCTGCTGCTGAAGAGGTAGATATTTTTGTTGAAGGCAGGTATAATATAAAGCTCGACGGAAAGGGTATTGAAGGAACGCCTTCAAGAATAACCATACCGGCAGGTAAACATAAGTTAAGCCTGAAAGTATTTAACCAGTCAAGCGTGCCTGCCATTTATGTGAAAGGTAAAACTGTTATATCCGACTCTTCCTGGTTGTTAACGTATGAAGACAAAGAATGGATTGATGAAACCGGCAAAGCATCTGATCAATCAGGTACAACCTGGTTAAACGCCGGTTTCTGGAACTTCAATTCTCCTGGTGAACTTCCTTCTAAAGTTAGTTTGGCTGTAAAACCTCAATCGGCCGTTTCTACTGCTAAACTGAACAATTCGCTTGTACTTGATTTCGGTAAAGAAACGTTTGGTTTCATAAAACTCCACGGACTAAAAGGCAAAGGCAATGTTGGTATTTATTATGGTGAATCAAAAGAAGAAGCACTTGCAACAAAAACATGTGAAACGTTAGACCGTTTACAGGTTAATCTTTCTCAAGGTACAGACTCTGTTATGGAGCTCTCAAAAGCTTTCCGTTATGTAAATGTTCAGCTAGATGGTGGTGTTAGCCTCGACTCTGTTTCTATGTTATACGAATATCTTCCGGTAGAAGATCGTGGAAGTTTTCGTTGTTCTGATGAGCAGGTAAATAAGATCTACGATGTAGCAAAGTACACGTTCCATTTAAATACAAGAGAATTTTTTATCGACGGTATTAAACGCGACCGTTGGATCTGGAGCGGTGATGCTTACCAAAGCTACCTGATGAACTACTACCTGTTCTTTGATTCTCCTTCTGTTACAAGAACCCTGCTTGCCCTAAGAGGCAAGGACCCGGTAACAAGTCATATCAATACCATCATGGATTATAGCTTCTATTGGTTCCTTGGTATTTATGATTACTACCAATATACAGGTGACAAAAACTTCATCAAACAATTTTATCCGCGGATGCAAAGCCTGATGGAATACTGTTTATCACGTCGCAACAAGAACGGCATGATGGAGGGTTTGGCCGGTGATTGGGTTTTTATTGACTGGGCGGAAGGTTTAAGTAAAAAGGGTGAAGTAAGCTTTGAGCAATTGTTGCTTTGCAGAAGCCTGGAAGCAATGGCTATCAGTGCAGGCGTAGCAAATGATGCAGCAGGCGCAACAAGATACCAGCAGTTGGCGACAGACCTTAAATCAAAAATATTTGCTGCATATTGGAATGAAAGCAAACAGGCTTTGGTCCATAGCCGGGTAGATGGTAAACCTACAGAAAACGTAACCCGTTATGCAAACATGTTTGCTATCTTCTTCAATTACCTGAACGATGCACAGAAACTGGGCGTAAAACAAAATGTTTTACTGAACGATAAGGTACAAAAGATCACTACACCATACATGCGCTTTTACGAGTTGGAAGCTCTATGCGCAATGGGTGAACAACCTTATGTACTAAAAGAAATGAAAGATTACTGGGGCGGAATGCTGAACCTTGGTGCAACCTCTTTTTGGGAAGAATACAATCCATCAAAAAAAGGTGCTGAACATTACGCGATGTATGGAAGAGAATTTGGTAAAAGCTTATGTCATGCATGGGGTGCAAGTCCTATCTACCTTTTGGGTAAATATTATTTAGGTGTAAAGCCAACAGCTCCCGGATATGAAACTTATGTAGTTGAACCTGCATTAGGCGGATTACAATGGATGCGGGGAACAGTACCTACACCAAATGGAGAGATTTCACTAGACTGTACAACCAAACAGATCAAAGTAAAAGGTGCAGAAGGAAATGGTACACTACGTTTTAAAAGTAAAACCAAACCTGTTAGTAAAGGTTCGGTGATTACAGCTAAAGGAAATGGCGTATACGAAATGACAATGGAAAAAGGTAAGGAGTATACAGTTTCATATTCGGCTTTGTAAATGCAACCGACGTTAGATGGCTGATAATTGTAGTTCGTTTATGACTTGCTTTTGTTGTTGATACAATGTTTTGCAGTACAAGTGAGTGACACAACGATGTACAATTGGAAAACAAATGCCGGCAACAAAAAAATTTCCTGGTAACAGTTTTACAAGGAGCAATAAACTGTTCAGCTATAATAAATTTTCGTAACAGCATTCTGAATAAAATTATTTTGATAAATAATCTGTCTATGTACACAAAAGCTAGCTGGAACAACCCTCCTGGTTCCTGGTTTACAATCCTTAAAAAACTTATTTTTTTACTGCCTGTAATCCTTGTTTTTACATCCCTTGTTGCACAAGATAAAAAGACAATTAACGCTTCGGTTTCTATTCCATTTAAAGAACAGGTAGGCGCCTTGAATCTGCCGGAAAACATTGAGCCGGTAAAGGCACCATTTGCTATGCCGGAATTTAAGAAACCTACATTTCCTAAATTATCAATTAGCATTATTGCCAGGGGAGCAAAACAGGGTTTGAAAGTTACCAAAGAAATCCAGGCAACTATTGACGAAGTAAGTAAACGCGGAGGTGGATCGGCAGTTATTCCTAAAGGCAAATGGAACACCGGCCGGATAAGCCTGAAAAGTAATGTAAACCTGCGCATTGAAGAAGGCGCAGAAGTATACTTCAGCGGTGAAGTGGAAGATTATCGTCCTGCAGTGTTTACACGGAATGAAGGTGTGGAAGTAATGTCGCTGGGAGCATGTATTTATGCAAATGGACAGGAAAATATAGCCATTACAGGAAAGGGCAGGCTGATCGGCCCGGCAAAAGGCGGTTCTGTACGAAAGCAGGTAATGAATGCAGACGTTGTAGAAAATTTTATCAATGCAAACAAACCTGTTGCAGAACGGGTTTTTGAAGGATACAATGGGAGTTTTATTTTCCTGCCCATGTTCATTTCGCCTATCAATTGCAAGAATGTTTACATAGAAGGCATCTCTCTTGAAAACACTGCCTTTTGGAATATTGTACCGGTTTATTGCGATGGCGTTATCATTCGTGGTGTTACTGTAAATTCAGTCGGTATACCCAGAGGTGATGGAATTGACATTGAATCTTCGAGAAATGTTTTAATCGAATACAGCACTCTAAGTTGTGGTGACGATTGTTTTACCATTAAAGCAGGTCGCGGTGAAGATGGTCTACGGGTTAACAAGCCAAGCGAAAACATTGTTGTGCGTTATTGCCTTGCCCGTGAAGGACACGGAGGAATTACCTGTGGCAGCGAAACCGCAGGTATGATCCGTAACCTGTATGTGCATGATTGTGTATTTGATAATACCGGCGTGGGAATTCGTTTTAAAACCCGTCGACCACGTGGCGGTGGCGGTGAAAATCTAATTTATGAACGGATACGAATGAACCTTACCGGTACCGCCTTTAATTGGGACATGTTGGGAAGTTCAATGTATGTTGGAGAGTTAGCCACACGTTTACCTGCAAGAGAAATTAACCGGCTTACGCCCAGTTTTAAAAACATTGTTGCCCGCGATTTTATTATTGAAAATTCGAGCCAGTTTGTAAAAGTGAATGGCATACCTGAAACACCTCTGACGAATGTTCTTATTGAAAATGCAGTCATAAAATCAAAAAAGCTTTTCGCCGCGGCAGATATAAAAAATTTTACTGTCCGTAACGTAAAAATACAAACCCAGGATTCACTCATCAGTCTTTTAGACGGAAGAAATGTGTTGTTTGAAAATGTTCAGTTTACTGTTCCGGGGAACGAGCTGGTTACAAAAATTTCGGGTGAATTATCTGATGGGATAAAGTTTGAGAATTGCCTGCCGCAAAAGCCAAAAGGATGGCAAAAGCAATTGTGGAAAAAATAGCTTTTCGTCGCTATGTTTTTCTAATCATTGACGTATTGTGTTTATGTTAATATTTAGTCATTAATTTGGTAAATTTTTACATTGTTTGTGGTTACTTAAATCTTAAGAAATACAATCAACTGCTTTCTTTTTAATCCTTCTTCTAACTTTAAAAACTTGCCATGAAGAATTCTATTCTGCCAACCCAAAAGATTTTTTTCAAGAGTAAATTTGAAAAACATCGAATCAAACGTTTGAAGCTTCTTTTGTTTTCCATCTTTTCATTTTTATCGTCGGTTCTTGTTGCCCAGACGACGGTGAACGGTAAGGTTACTGCCGCAGATACTGCCCTGGTAGGAGCTACGGTGCAGGTAAAAGGATCGGGTATTGCTACACAAACAGATGCTTTCGGAAATTTCACGATCAGTGCACCTTCCAATGCAACGCTGGTCATCACTTCTGTTGGTTTTGGTGCCCAGGAAGTAAAAGTAGGGAATCGCTCTTCGGTCAGTGTTCAATTACAGGCTTCTGCACACCAGATAGATGAAGTAGTAGTTGTGGGGTACGGCAAACAGAAAAGAATATCACTTACGGGTGCCGTAGCTACTGCGTCAGGAGCAGACTTAAACAAAAGGGTGGTTACTAATCCCGCAGCTTTACTTCAGGGAAAACTGCCGGGAGTAAGTGTAATCGAAAACTCCGGTGAACCGGGTAATGAAGGTGTTCAACTTCGGGTTCGGGGATTTACATCTTTTAGTGCTGCCGGTAACGACCCGTTTGTAATTGTAGATGGGATACCTGGAAGTCTTAATGCCATCAACCCTAACGACATTGAATCAATCTCGGTTCTAAAGGATGCAGCATCCGCTTCTATTTATGGAACCCGTGCGGCCAATGGGGTAATATTGGTTACTACAAAAAAAGGTACACAGGGCAGGTTTAATTTAGAGTACAGCTATAACCTTGGAAACACCCGCCCGACAAAATTGTTGGATTTGATGACTAACTCTGTGGAATATATGGAGTTGTATAACAAAGCTGCTGCTCACTCCCGCCTTCCGATACCATATCCCCAGACTTTTATAGATCAATACAGGAACCCATCCGACCCGGTAAAATATCCTAATGTCGATTGGCAGGATATCCTGTTCAGAAATGTCAACACAAGCAACCATTACCTTAGTGCAAATGGTGGCAGAAATGGTACAAGCTATAATATCGGCTTAGGTTATATTGATCAACCTGGTACAATGCTTGGCTTCGACTACAAGAAGTATACTCTCCAGTTTGCATTAAATTCTGTTATTAACAGGCGTATTACCTTCGGCATTAATGTCAACTTTAATTATAACGATAGAATGTCTCCCCGCCAGGGTGCCAACGACCAGTACTTGTCAACCATCACCCAGGGGCCAATGTATGGACCGGTACTGCCGGATGGAAGCGGACGGTTCACGTACAGAGGCGACCCTTACAACTTCCATAATAAAAATACAGTAGCTATTGCTGCTACAGCAAGAAGGAGCGACCGTTCTTATTTCCTTCAAAACAATTTATCTCTCAGTGTTAAATTGCTAAATAACCTTACCTGGGATACAAGGGGTGGCTTTACGTACAATTTCTCTAAGTTCAAAGATTTTCGCCCGGTTGTTCCTGTTTACGACTGGTTCACAGGAGCCTATGCATCTAACTTAGATGTTGGCGGCCGGGGGTTAATTGTAGGCGACGCAAATAATATTAACCCTATAGCTTATTCACAACTAACATATGAGGGAAAACTTAAAGAGCATAGTGTTAGTGTTTTAGGTGGGGTACAAACAGAGTACTTCAAACAAGAGTCTTTAACAGGTTATAGAAGAGACTTTATTAATAATGATCTAAGAGAATTGGATGCCGGAGCCGCTGACGGGCAAACAGCCAATGGTACAGCATCTGAGTGGGCGATGCAATCTGTTTACGGACGCTTGAATTACGATTTTAATAAGAAATACCTTTTCGAGGCGAACATGCGTTTTGATGGTTCTTCCCGGTTCGCGGAAGGGAACCGCTGGGGTTTTTTCCCTTCCTTATCTGCCGGATGGCGTTTAAAACAGGAGAACTTTCTCCAGGACATCAACTGGTTGAATGATTTGAAATTCAGGGGGTCATGGGGCCGTTTAGGGAATTCAAATATTAACTTATATCCCTACCAGGATATTATAAACACGGGAGCCAATTATCCCTTAGATAATAGCGGCAACTTGTCGCCTGGTGTAGTTCGTACCGGCCTGGTTGATAGAAATATCAAGTGGGAAACCACCGAAGTTTTCAATATTGGTGTTGATGTAGCACTTTTTCAAAACAAACTAACTTTTACCGCTGACTGGTTCAGGAAAAAAACATATGATATTCTACGGAGTGCGCAAATTCCCGGCTGGATTGGCTTAACCGCTCCTGTTATAAACGCCGGAACAATGGTGAACAAAGGCTATGAATTCATGGCGCAGTATAATAGCAATATAGGACAGGTTAAATATAGTATTGGTGGTAACTTTCAGACTTTTAAAAATCAGTTAACCAAGTTTGGTGCACGGCAGATCAATAACACAGTTATTAACGAAGAAGGACGTCCCTGGGGCACTTTTTATCTATACGACTGGATCGGAATCTTTCAGTCGCAGGAAGAAATCAACAAGGCGCCAAAACATCCCAATAATCCTCAACCCGGCGACCTGATGTTTAGGGATGTGAACAACGATGGATTGATAAATGCAAGTGACCGTACTTATTTCGACGGAAACTTCCCTGATTTCAATTACTCTTTCAACCTTAATTTGAATTACAAACAATTCGATTTTACGGCTTTTTTCTACGGAGTTGAGGGTCAGAAAAATTATGTGAGACAATGGGGTTTTGATCCATTTACACAATCTACCCCTCCAACAACTGACTGGAGAAAT
Source organism: Segetibacter sp. (assembly GCA_028288485.1). GTDB lineage: Bacteria > Bacteroidota > Bacteroidia > Chitinophagales > Chitinophagaceae > Segetibacter. Next base: position 13,435 of record JAQBNO010000025.1, on the reverse strand, counting down.
GCATGGACTCCCGAAAATAAATCCACTACGAAGCCTGCTATTTACGTAGCTGGTTATGCACCTGTTTCAGGAAGCCTTTCCACCTATTACTTGCAGGATGCATCCTTTTTCAGGGTGAAGAATGTTCAGGTAGGTTACAATGTTCCTGAAACTGTTGCCAGGAAGGCTGGCATGACCAGTTTACGCATCTATTTTGCCGGCGACAATCTTTTTCTTTTCACCAAATACCCGTACCTCGATCCTGAACGTACCCCTACTATAAGTGCCAATTTCGCGAGCTACCCGCAAAACAAAATTCTGTCATTTGGTGTACGAGCTAAATTTTAATGATTAAAAATTAGAATTATGAAAATACTAATTAACTATAAACTGCTGTTGGCCTTATCAATGCTTTCAGTATTCATATCATGCGATAAAGACTTTCTTAACAGGAACCCGCTTGCACAACCTTCCTCAGGAACCTTTTGGAAAAGCGAAGAAGACATTAACCTGGCATTGGCGGGAGTCTATAATACTTTAACCCGGTCTTCTGAAGGATTTGGACCATTTACAATACACTGGGATGGACTTTCAGACAATGCCTGGCCCCGCTCCGGGTCATTTAATACAGTGGTGCAGGGACAAATTGAATCAACAACGGGCGGCATCGTTTCCGATGTGTATTTCAACAACTACCGTTCTATTGCCACTTGTAATTATTTTTTGGCAAATGCCGTAAAAGTTCAGATGGATAAAAACAAGTTGGAACAAAACCTGGCTGAAGTCCGTTTTTTACGTGCTTACTATTATTTTCAGCTCAGTGAGCTCTACGGCGGAGTTCCTTTAACAACAGAACCTGAAACCTATGAAAATCCGAAACGTGCAAAAAGCACTAAAGATGAAGTTGTGAAACTGATTTTGGAGGATCTTGATTTTGCTATTTCAAAACTTGCAGACATTCCCTATAACGGGCGTGTAGTAAAAGGCGCTGCACTTGGTTTAAAAGCCCGGGTATTATTATTTAATAGCCGCTGGCAGGAAGCTGCTTCTGCTGCTAAACAAATTATAGATTCAAAAAAGTTTACGGTCTCCAATAGTTACTATGGGTTGTTTGTAAAGCCGGGCCAAAACAGCAATCCGGAAATTATGTTCTCTATCCGCTACCAGATGCCGAACCTTTTTCATACGATGGATTATCAGTATGGATGGGACCAATGGGAACTCGTTCAGCCTATTCAAAATGTTATTAACGCGTACGAAATGGCAGATGGAAGACCCATTACTGAATCTCCTCTGTATAATCCTTTGACTCCTTATGTAAACAGGGACCCTCGTATGAAATTATCTGTTTATGTGCCCGGTGATCGATGGAAGTATAGTGCAAACGGTCTTTTTGATCCGGCGAAAGATGGCAATAATAAAACCGGCTTTCTATTAAAGAAATATTTGGACACTACAAGAGCTCCTGCCGGATATGCAACCCAGAGCGACCAGGATTTTGTTCTGCTTCGTTTTGCTGATGTACTGCTTATGTATGCAGAAGCACAAAATGAAGTTGGCGGGCCCGACGAAAGCGTTTATAGTGCAGTAAATGCTGTCAGGGCACGACCTGGAATAAACTTGCCGCCTCTCCCGGCAGGTTTATCAAAAGACCAGATGCGGCAAAGAATTCGAAATGAAAGACGGATTGAACTGGCTTTTGAAGGCCTGAGATTTCTTGATTTAAAAAGATGGAAAATAGCGGATGTTGTCCTCCCTCAAATTATTAATCCCGGCGGTGTCGCCAGAAAGTTCGAGCAAAAACATTATCTATGGCCTTTCCCTCTTTCAGAAATTGACATTAATAAAGATCTGCAACAGAATACCGGTTATTAGCGTGTCTGCCAAAAGCATAAGACAACAAATTGCCTTGTGCTTTTGGTTTTGCCAACTTGAAAGTAAATACAGTAACCAGCGATTTGCCGCTGCTACTGCTTGTATACAAGCTTCCCCCATAAGTTCATTACACCAGAAATATCTAAGACTGCCCTTTAAATTGTAAATAATCTTTCTTATAAAAGATAAAATCATAAACCTTTTGATTCTTAATTTTCTATTTGTCGTCAACTAATATGAAGAACACAATTCTGCTGCTTTTTGCGATTATTCCCGCTGTCGGGATGTGTCAAAGTTCACTAAAGCTTTGGTACGAACAGCCTGCAAAAACCTGGACTGAAGCCCTTCCATTGGGAAATGGACGGCTTGGTGCAATGGTATTTGGGAATGAAAAGGAAGAACTGATTCAGCTTAATGAAAGTAGTTTATGGTCTGGTGGACCTGTATCGGAGAATGTAAATCCCGACGCACCAAAGTATTTGCCCCAGGTAAGGCAGGCGATTTTTGAAGGTGATTATAAAAAAGCATCCGACTTAAGTAAAAAAATGCAGGGGGTATATTCTGAGAGCTACTTGCCACTGGGCGATTTGATGATAAAACAGGAGTTTCGATCAACTTCCTCAGAATCCTATTACCGTGAACTCGATATTAAAGATGCCGTTGCTACAACCAGGTTTAAAATGGATGGGGTTAATTATACCAGGCAACTTTTCTCTTCTGCCGCCGACCAGGTAATTGTGATTCGTTTAACCGCCGATAAGCCTAACCAGCTTAACCTGAAAATATCGGCCCACAGCCTTTTAAAATATGCGAACTCTGTTGATAATAATGTGCTTGTACTTAAAGGTGTTGCACCCACACATGTAGATCCTAATTATACCCGTTACAAACGTGAACCGGTAAGCTACAACGATTCATTAAGTAACTGCAAAGGGATGAGATTTACCTTATTAACCAGGGCGCTCAACAAAGATGGCAGCATTAATACCGATACTTCGGGCATACAAATAAAAAATGCTACCGAAGTACTGCTTTTACTATCCGCAGCCACCAGCTTTAACGGCTTCGATAAATGCCCCGTTTCGGAGGGAAAAGACGAAAATCAGATTGCCAAAAAATACGTTGAGGCTGCTGCTTTAAAATCGTACAGCCAGCTTTTTGCCAATCACCTTGCCGATTATCATCGGTTCTTTAATAGAGTTACGCTTAGTTTGAGGAATGAAAAACCCAGTACCAGTGCAACACTTCCCACCGATAAACGGTTGGCTGCTTATACCGCCGGAAGTTCTGACCCTGACCTCGAGGTTTTATATTTTCAATACGGGCGTTACCTGCTTATCTCAAGCTCTAGGCCCGGTAATCCGCCCGCTAACCTTCAGGGCATCTGGAATAAAAGCGTGAGACCACCATGGAGCTCTAATTATACTACAAACATTAACGTGCAAATGAATTACTGGCCGGCAGAAACCACCAACCTGTCCGAACTGCATCAACCGCTTTTCGGCCTCATACAAAACCTTGCTGTGACCGGAAAGAAAACAGCAAAGGAATTTTATGGGTTGGATGGTTGGGTAGTTCATCATAACAGCGATATCTGGGCTCTGTCGAACCCGGTGGGCGATCTAGGTAACGGCGATCCTAAATGGGCCAACTGGGCAATGGGAGCTAACTGGCTGTGTCAGCACTTATGGGAACATTATCAATTTACACAGAACGAAAAATTCCTAAAGGACACAGCCTATCCTTTAATGAAAGATGCAGTTATCTTTTCTTTAGCTTGGTTGATCCCCGACAAAGATGGTTATTTGATTACTGCTCCATCAGGCTCGCCTGAAAATACTTTTATCGACGAAAAAGGGGTGCAGGGTGGTATTGCACAGGCAAGTACTATGGATATGTCGATCATCCGCGACCTGTTTTCACACTTTATAAAAGCATCACAACAGCTGAATATCGATAAATCCTTCAGGGATACTGTAATTGCTAAAGAGAAAATGTTGTATCCTTTTCATATTGGCAAAAAGGGAAATCTGGTGGAGTGGTATAAAGATTGGGAAGATGTGGAAGTACATCACCGGCACGTGTCGCACCTGTTTGGACTTCATCCCGGGGAACAAATATCTCCCGTAAAAACACCTGCTTTAGCTGCTGCAGCCAGGAAAACCCTCGAGATACGTGGTGATGAAGGTACGGGTTGGAGTAAGGCATGGAAAATCAATTTCTGGGCACGCTTATTAGATGGAAATCATGCTTATGTATTGTTGCGTGACCTGTTACATTTAACGGGCGAAAGTGGTACCACTTACGCAAGCGGCGGAGGCACTTACCCTAACCTTTTCGATGCGCACCCTCCCTTCCAGATCGACGGCAATTTTGCGGCAACTGCGGGAATTGCAGAAATGTTATTGCAAAGCCATCTCGGTGAATTACACTTGCTGGCTGCATTACCCGGTGCGTGGAAAGATGGACAGGTAAAGGGCTTAAGAGCGAGAGGTGCGTATGAAGTAGATATGGACTGGAAGGATCACAAGTTGACAAATGTATCAATCAAATCATTTAAAGGTGGCTCTTGTAAAGTAAGAACAGGTATGCCGGTAAGGGTAACAGGTGTAAAAGTGGCTTCGCAAAAAACAGCAGAGGGCTATGTAACTTCTTTCGAAACGCAAAAAGGAAAAGTATATCAACTATCTGCATTGCCCTAAGTTTTTTAACAGCGGTTGTTTTCAAACAATTTTTTGGTACCGGCGTTTGTTCTTTATTGAATTATCGTTGCCACGCTCGCTTGTACTGCAACGCATTATTCAACCTGCCAATTGCTTCCTGAGTCTATAGGCTTGCCCAAAGGTCACCCTTTAACAGGGTTGGCATATCTGCAGTTTCCCGAATAGCGAAAACGTTTATTGTTAAACTAATTGAACATTTTTTCTCCGGAACCAGCTCAGGCACTGCTCTTTTTTGGCTAAAATAAAATTAAAAATAGTTAATGATAGTTGATCAGACCGATACCGATAAAAAGGATAACAAAATAGCAGGCTTAAAAATTCCAACCATAATTTTTGGAACAAGTGGATTGGGAAATTTATTTGTTGCCTTAGACGATAAGGCAAAACTTGAAATAGTGAAGGAATGTATTCGAAATTCAAATGGAACCGTTGTTTTCGATTCAGCGGGGAAGTACGGTGCAGGTCTTGCTCTTGAAACCCTTAGCAAATGCCTGAAAGAACTGGATATTAAAGATAAAAATGTCATAATCAGCAATAAACTTGGTTGGGTAAGGTCGCCGTTAACAACGGCTGAGCCAACTTTTGAACCCGGCGTTTGGAAAGACCTCAGGTACGATGCCGTTCAAAAAATAAGTTACGACGGCATGCTCGAATGTTTCGAACAGGGTAATGACTTGCTGCAGGGATATATTCCACAAATGGTTTCGGTACATGATGCTGATGAATATATTTCAACCGCAACAAATGAAGAAGATGCAGCACGACTATATCATGATGTACTTGACGCGTACAGGGCCTTATCCGACTTAAAAAAACAAGGTAAAGTAAAGGCAATAGGGGTAGGAGCAAAAGATTGGAGAACGATACAGAAAATAGCAAATGATGTTGAACTTGATTGGGTAATGTTTGCTAACAGTCTTACTATATTAAAACACCCGAATGAGTTATTGAAATTTATGCAGGAACTGGAAAACAGGGGGGTAGTTATTATTAATTCCGCAGTTTTTCACTCAGGGTTCCTTATTGGCAGCGATTATTTTGATTATAAATTAATTAAGCCTGATACTCCGGAACATCAAAAGTTGTTTCAATGGAGAGCAGACTTTTTTAAGTTGTGTAAAGAGTTTGACGTAAAACCTGCAGAAGCATGTGTTCAATTTGCATTGAACGCACCGGGAGTAGTAAGTGTTGCATTAAATACGACGAATGCAAACAGGGTAAAGCAAAATGTTGAAATGACAAATGTTCAAATACCTGCCCAGTTCTGGTGTGCAATGAAATCGAAGGGGCTTATCGAACACGGGTATCAATATGTATAAGTGTAATAATTACCAAAACAAAATATTTTCATGAAAACTTTAGTGTGTACAGAACCAGGCCAATTTGAATATTCGCAGGGAGTGAAACCTGCATTAACCGAAGGGCAAGCCATTATTAAAATAAAACGTATCGGCATTTGCGGAACGGACCTTCATGCTTTTGAAGGTACACAGCCTTTTTTTAGCTACCCGAGAATATTAGGGCATGAACTGGCAGGCGAACTGGTTGAATTTGACAATGCACCGGGTTTTGAGGTTGGAGAGGCGGTAACTTTTATCCCGTACTTTAATTGCGGAACATGCATAGCCTGCAGGTCGGGAAAGCCAAATTGCTGCACACAGATTAAAGTTTGCGGTGTTCATGTGCATGGTGGAATGGCGGAGTATTTATCTGTTCCATCTCATACATTAATACATGGCGAAGGTTTAAGCTTTGATGAATTGGCGCTGGTTGAACCTCTGGCAATAGGGGCGCATGGTGTTCGGCGGGCAGATGTAAACAAGGATGAATTTGTTTTGGTGATTGGTGCAGGCCCGATTGGACTGGGGACTATGGAGTTTGTACGCATAGCAGGAGGGAAAGTAATTGCCCTTGACATTAACGATCAGCGTCTCCGGTTTTGTAAAGACAAATTGAACATTGCACATACTGTAAATGCACTTTCCGAGAACGTAACAGGCCAGTTACTCGAAATAACAAACGGCGATATGCCAACAGTCGTAATTGATGCAACAGGTAGTTTAAAAGCAATTAATGATGCGTTTCAATACATGGCTCATGGGGCCCGATACGTTTTGATCGGTTTGCAGAAAGGCGAGATCTGTTTCAGTCATCCCGAATTTCACAAAAGGGAAGCAACGTTAATGAGTAGCCGAAATGCCACTCGTACAGACTTTGAACATGTAATAGCGTCGATGAAGAACAAAGAAGTGGACCCGACGACGTATATCACGCACCGCGTGGTATTTGAAGATGTAAAGGCAGAATTTGAGCAATGGCTTAATCCTGCTAACGGCGTTATTAAGGCTATGGTCGAGGTTAATTAAAGTAAGCCTATTTGCCTCTTATGGTTTCTAAACAACAAGAAATATCTTTAAGATTTCAAATGAAAGATTCATCGTCTGCTATCAGAGACTACAAATTGTATAAGGCAAAAGCTCAACTTAGAAAGCCTATATCTGATGCTACCCACACCCTTCACGAAATTTCTTTTCTCGTATTAAGATTACAATTGGAAAATGGCGTAATAGGTGAGTCGTATCTTCTCTCGTTTCAATATTCGCCCAACGCTATACAGGGTGCTTTAAAAGATATTCTTCCGGAGATCAAAGGCTACGAAGCAAATCAAACAGGAAAAGTATTTGAAAAAATTAATGAACTATCTGAATACTTCGGTAAGAGTGGAATAAACAGGTGGGCGCAAGCCGCTGTAAATATTGCGATGTGGGATGCGTGGGGTAAAACCGTCGAGCAGCCTATTTGGAAATTGCTTGGAACCTATAAGGATAAATGCCCGATCTATGGAAGTGGCGGGTGGCTTTCGTACACGATCGATGAGCTGGTGGGGGAGGTTTCCGGATATGCACAACGCGGTTTCCAGGCTGTAAAAATAAAAGTGGGTTCTCCTGATTGGAAAACAGATGTGGAGCGATTAAAGCAGGTTCGTAATGCAGTAGGCGCACAGGTTAATATCATGATGGATGCGAACCAGGGAATGCAGTTGCCTGCTGCCATTCAATTGGCAAAAGCAGCAAATGACCTAAATATTTATTGGTTTGAAGAACCGTTACATCACCAGAACTTTGATGGATACCAGGTATTAAAAAACCAGACCGGAATTTCTTTGGCCATGGGCGAGCGGGAGTACGACACTCAACCACTGGTGCAATTAATTCAGCGTAAAGCATTAGATATTTGGCAACCCGACTTATTGCGTATTGGAGGTGTGGAAGCCTGGCGGCAAAGTGCAGCCCTTGCTGCAAGTTTTCATTTGCCGGTGTTACCTCATTATTACAAAGATTATGATGTGCCTTTGGTTTGTTCTATTCCTAACGGTGTCGGGGTGGAATCGTTTGATTGGATCGATCCTTTAATTGATAACCCAATGGTTGTAAAAGACGGCTTTGCTACTCCTCATAACCGCCCGGGTTGGGGCTTTAATTTTTTAGACGAGTATTTAGAAGAAATTAAGTAAGCGGACAATAGAATAGCTTCGGCGGGTTTAACTCTAAAAGGGCTTCACGCAACGAAACTTCTTTATTTTTTTTTGCCCGGCTTAGTTACTGCTATTAAGCAGCCGTTGCGTCGCACTCTTGTACTTTTTGTTATTGTTTTCACCGAAACAGAAAGACGTTCATTTATTTATTTTTGGAGTATAAGAATTGGTTCTACCTAAGGGGACTCGTCGCTGCAAAGGACGTAAAATGTACAAGAGTGCGACGCAACGAAAGTAAAATAGTAGCATTTCTGTTTGGCCCAAAAGAAGATTCTTCAGAACATAAGCCTAGAAGCGCGAAGGGCGCTATTCGTTTCGCCAAACCACTTAGAAGGTATAATAAATTAATCCTTTTTAATTGCACGGTATTTAGAAGGCGACATGCCTATTACTTTCGAGAACCTTCGTGAAAAATAATAGGGATCATCGAAGCCCATGCTGATCGCAATATCTTTTATCGACTTGTCGGTAAAGTCTAAGTGCTGACTCGCTTTTTGCATCTTCATCTGTATGAAGTAATCTATTGGTGCATACCCTGTTTTTTGTTTAAACAGGCTCGAAAAACGTGATGGTGAATAGTTGTACAAAAAGCTAAGTTCATTAAGGTTGATATTCTCGTTGATATGCTCCTGCATGTACAATATGGCCCTGTCAACACAACTTATTTTATCGGGGTGGTTAACAACGTAATGTTTTGAATTATAAATAAAAAGTGTGATGTAGTGCGATAAGCACATGTTGGCAAAAAGAAGGTTGTCGATACTATAACCTAATTCAAGCGTTTTGTAAATTTTTGAAAAAAGGGAAAGAATATCGTTGCTGCTTTTAATTAAAACAGGTTTAAAGTGCGAAACGGTTTCTAAAGCATTAAAGGAAGGTAAAACGTCTCCTCCAAAATGCACCCAATAAATGGTCCAGGGATTGTCTTTCGAACTTCCGTAAGCATGTGCGACGTTTTGGGGCAGAATAAAAAATTCGTTTGTTTTAACCTCGTATTGTTTGTCGCCTAATTTATACCAGCCTGCACCATCAACGCAATAAAACAAAAAGTTTTCATGCAGTCCTTTTTTCCTCGCAGTAAAATGACCTTCCGCTTTTGGATAGTAGCCCAGGCCCGCAATATAAAGGCTTTTTAAGAGGGGATTATCGATAACCCTGCTTTTTAAAACCGGTTTGGGTATTTCTATCCTTTGCCGGCCTACACCGTACCAAATGTTTTTATGCGATCCACCTTTAGTACTGTTTTCCATTATAATCGTTAGATGACTTAATAATTCTATACCGTCGTCAAATTCACGCAAGGTTGCTCCTGTGTTGTTCAGCAATTGTGAAAACAGAGAAGTAGATGATTGAATATGAATAGTGGCGACACGATAAAATTACTGAAATGAAGATTGAAAATAGTAAAATCGTCCATTATGTTAGTGAAAGGTGACATTGTTCGTATAATTTTAAGCTTCTAATTTTAGTTGTTTAATGCACCCCTGTTCCTGTAAAATCGAATAGCATAAACAGGATGATTTTTTCTAACGATTTTAACCCGGCTAATGATGAAACAATGCATGCTTGCAACAGCTCAATTATCTATTCTTCCTACCCACCTTCTTTGTATTTACTGTATTAGTAAAAAGTAAAACAACGGTTTTTGTATAGCAGGAGTTGAAGTGTTTTCACAACTGCAATCGTAATTTAAAATCAATAATAAAGTTTCAAAATGATGAGTGAACGTTTACGTAAACGGTTCTTTTTTGTTGTACTGGTAATGGTGATGGCTTCGGTGAAGGGATATGCGCAGGAAAAAGAGGAAGCTTTTACAAATTGGGATCACCTGAAAAACGAAATTCCGCAATGGTTGAAAGATGCGAAGTTTGGCATTTACTTTCACTGGGGCGTCTATAACGTTCCGGCTTACAACAGCGAGTGGTATTCAAGAACCATGTATGTTCCCGGTACCAGTCCAAATAAACATCACCTGGCTACATACGGACCTTTAAAAACTTTCGGTTATAAAGATTTTATTCCAATGTTTACCGCCGGGCATTTTAATGCAGATGAATGGGTGGATCTTTTTGTAAGGGCAGGGGCAAAATTTGCAGGCCCGGTTGCAGAGCATGCAGACGGTTTTTCGATGTGGGACAGTAAAGTGAATGCGTACAATGCAAAAGATATGGGTCCGAAGGTTGATATCGTAAAAGCCATGCAGAAAGCCGTTCGAAAAAGAAATTTGAAATTCATCACTACTTTTCATCACCAGTGGCAATGGGGCTGGTATCCTACTTTTGATAGCAGTACCGATGCAGGCGATCCAAAATATGCCGGGCTTTATGGGCCTGTTGTTTCGAAGGATGCGTGGTTGCAAAAAGACTCCGCCGAAAGGCCAAGTGACGAGTTTAATAAACAATGGCTAACAAAGGTTGAAGAAGTGGTAAACAAATACAAGCCGGACCTGCTTTATTTTGATTCGAGATTAGGACACATAGGTGAAAGTTACCGCAAACAAGTAGCCACTACTTTTTACAATTCCCCGAAAAAACGCAAAGACAGGATAATCCTGTACAAGGCCAAAGATCTTCCGCAAGGTGTGGGAATGAGTACGTATGAAAAAACCAGGCTGAACAAAATGGGAGAAAATACCTGGTTAACAGAGGAGCCGATCAGTACCTATAGCTGGAGCTATACGAGCGATATAAAGCTGAGAAACGCCGAAGATATTGTAAAGGGGCTGGTTGATATTGTAAGTAAAAACGGGGTATATCTTTTAAATATCTGTCCGAAAGCGGATGGAACTATACCGCAGGACCAAAAAGAAATATTGCTTGCTATAGGTGGCTGGATGCATCAATATGGAGATGCCATTTATGATACCCATCCGTGGTATACTTATGGTGAAGGACCGGCAAAAGAGGCTGATGAAAAAGCAGAAAGACCAACAACAGACAGGAGAAAATATTTTGAAATAAAATTTACAGCCGACGATGTTCGGTATACCCGTAAGGGAAATACGGTAAACGCAATTATTTTAGGCAAACCCGCAGAAGGCCAAAAGATTTTATTAAAAGCTTTTAATAAGAATAAAGTGCCGGAAAAGATAAGTATTACTGAAGTGACAATGGCCGGCTCAAGCGAGAAAATAACATGGGCATACCTTGATGAAGGATTATCAGTAACAATACCTGCAGCTGTAGAAAGCGAGGTGGCTACGGTTTTGAAAATTCAAACGGTTGCAAAATAAAAGGAGGAAGGAGCAGGGATGGAAAGTTTTGATAGGGGAAAGTACTAAGGAATGAGGCAATCTTTTAGCATTAAATGAAAATACTCAATTTTTAATTGAATAGTCAACATTGTTAACTTGAGCTGCTATTCTAAGACGCTGTTTATTTTCAAGCCTAGTTAAAGGCTGACTTGTTACTTTCTTTTTCTTGAAAAAAAGAAAGTAACCAAAGAAAATTCAAGAAAGGAACGAAACAGCCCGTTCCTTTCATTGTTCCTTGATTAAACTTTATTGCTACTGTGGCTTCAGCATTTGTTTTTTATGCCTGTTCGGTTCGAGACCATTAAACAGAGCAGCGGTATACCTCTTGATGTTAAAAACAAAAACGTTTCTTTCCCTTCCGGGCTCATAGAAAAGGCGTTAAGAAAATTAGCGGGACAGGCGTGAAGAAATGAAATGATGTTACCGATGCTTGTTCATATTCTTTGCCGGTAAGTCCTACAACAGACGGAGGATATTCGCAGTTGTAACTATTTCATTTTAGCCTGTCCTGCTAATTTTTAGCCTTTTCTATGCAGTCTTGATTTTTTTGTTTCTTTTTTTATCAAGAAAAAAAGAAAAACAAAACATGATCATCAAAACATGAACAGCTCTAGCTAAGTTTACCTTTGACGCCATCAACTGCAAATAATACCTTAAGTCAACGACATTGGTTAAACGAAGCGGATATTATATAGATGTAGAGTATGAGCTTAAAGGGAAGTGTGTTTTTGCGTTAGTTTTACCCTCAATAGTTAAAGCGCGATATGGAGATTGAATTAGAATTAAAAAAGATCTTACCCGAAAACCGAATAAGAACGAGGTATATCGACGTGGTATCTTTTGCTTCTGATGCCGGCTTTTATCATTTGGTTCCTAAAGCAGTGGTACAGCCGGTAAGCGAGCAAGAGATCATTGCATTATTCCGGCTATCACACAAGTTAGCTATTCCTTTGGTTTTCAGAACAGGTGGCACCAGCCTTTCGGGCCAATCTATAACCGATGGTATTTTGGTTGACCTCAGCCAGCATTGGAACAAAATACAAATTGAAGAGAATGGCGATTTGGTGCGTACCCAGCCTGGTATAACGGGTGCAATGGTAAATGCATACCTGAAGAAGTATAAACGAAAAATAGGCCCTGATCCGTCCAGTATTAGCGCTGCAATGATGGGCGGCATTCTTTCGAATAATTCGAGCGGAATGTGTTGTGGTGTAGCATTAAATTCTTATCACACAGCTAAGTATATTAAGTTCATTTTACCCGATGGCAAGATGTTCTCAACCGAAAATACTGCTGATTACGCCAGGTTTGAAAAAGAGTGTAATGAAGTATATAACACGTTGAAGGAAGTACAAATTCAAATAGCCGCAGACCTGGATTTGTATAATAAGATCAGGAGGAAATACCAGACGAAAAACACCGTTGGTTATTCATTAAACGCTTTCATCGATTATAAACATCCGTTAGACATTCTGGCTCACTTGTTAATTGGTGGCGAAGGTACCCTTGCCTTTATCGCAGAATCGGTAATGCAGACGGTTCCTGACTACCCTCATAAATCAACAGCGCTTTTATACTTTCCTGATATTTATGCTGCATGCAAGGCCATTGTTCCCCTTACCATTGCAGGCGCTTTAATGGTTGAGTTAATGGATAGAGCATCTTTACATTCGGTTGAAAATTTACCCGGAATGCCGGCCATTGTAAAAACACTGCCGGAGCCTGCAGCGGCTTTGCTGATCGAATTCCAGGAAAATACATTGGAAGCACTCGAAGCAAGAGTAAAAAATTTTTTGGCGTCTACTTCTGAACTTACACTGTTTAACGATCCTGTTTTCACCAATGATCCTGCAGAGCAGGACTTTTTATGGCAGGTTCGTAAAGGGCTTTTTCCCGCAGTAGGAGCGGTAAGGGCAAGCGGAACCACCGTTATACTGGAAGACGTGGCTTTCCCGGTAGAGAAATTAGGCGATGCCATCCTCGACCTGCACCAGTTGTTCCTGAAATACAAATACCTTAATGCCATCATATTCGGGCATGCCAAAGACGGCAATATTCATTTTGTTGTTA
>JAQBNO010000015.1 GCA_028288485.1 Segetibacter sp. | reverse complement strand
AGAATAATTCATTTTATTGAACACAAACTTTCTGTTAGTTTTGACGATTTTACTTTAAATATCAGGATATGAACTTACGAAGATGTGGATTGCTTGCTTTGTTCTTATTTACTGTAATAACAATTCTTTATTTTCTGCATCTCAATAATATAATTACCGTTTCTGAAACTGTTTTATCAGGCTTTAGGTGGATTTTTATTGTAAGTATACTATTATATGCGGTTTTAAAACGATCACTAACCACGTGGATTTTAGTTAGCATGGTGGTAGGCGTTGAAATCGGTTTAGACTTCCCGGCATTTTCTCAAAACCTAAGGGTATTAAGCCAGATTTTTCTTAGGCTTGTAAAGACTATTATTGCTCCCATTTTATTTGCTACATTGGTTGTCGGTATTGCAGGTCATTCAAGCCTGAAGCAGGTCGGGCGGATGGGGTGGAAGTCGATTCTTTATTTTGAAGTTGTTACAACAATTGCTTTAGGGATTGGTCTGATTGCCATAAATGTTTCTGGTGCTGGTAAAGGAATTTTATTGCCGGCAGGTTTTAAGGAGGCAATGCCGGTTGTAGCACCGCAAGGCTGGCAGGACGTTGTTCTTCATATTTTCCCTGAAAATTTCATAAAGGCTATTTATCACGGCGATGTACTTCCCATTGTTGTCTTCAGTATAATATTTGGGATCGCCCTGGCAATGATTAAAGAAGAAAAGCGTAGACCAATGCTTGTTTTTGCCGAGAGCCTGGCAGAAACCATGTTTAAGTTCACCAATATCATTATGTATTTCGCCCCTTTTGGCGTCGGGGCTGCCATAGCTGTAACCGTAGGGCACCTCGGTTTGGATGTGCTTGGAAATTTGTTGAAATTGCTGATTACGTTGTATGTTTCTTTAATAATTTTTTTACTCATTGTTCTTTTACCCATTGCATTACTCATAAAAATTCCGGTAAGGAAGTTTATAAGTGCCATTTCCGAACCGGTTTCAATTGCGTTCGCCACCACAAGTTCAGAGTCGGCTTTGCCCAAGGCAATCGAAAACATGGAAAAGTTTGGTGTGCCGCAAAAAATCGTATCCTTTGTTCTACCTACCGGTTATACTTTTAACCTCGACGGAACTACGTTATATCTATCTCTGGCCGCGGTATTCGTAGCGCAGGCGGCCGGCATTCATCTTAGCGCAGGGCAGCAAATTTTCATGGGCCTTACGTTAATGCTTACCAGCAAAGGAGTCGCCGGTGTTCCTCGTGCCTCACTGGTAATTTTATTGGGTACAGCAGCTTCATTCGGTTTGCCTATTTGGCCTATAATGGCTATACTTGGCATTGATGAATTAATGGATATGGCAAGAACATCTGTAAATGTGATCGGAAATACAATGGCCAGTTGTGTAATAGCACGCTGGGAAGGAGAATTTGATGACGAGAAAGCACGAAATTTTCAACCGGATTAAATTTAGCTGCCCACAAAACAATAGAAACTGCGGTTTGTATTTGCAGACAACGAATATTAATTCCTTTAAAACATTAGCGGAATGAATTATTTCATATCTCTTTTGGACGAGGATTGGCAAGGATCGGTATTCATGCAGACATTTTGTTGCTGCTGAAATTGGCTGGTAAAGTAATTGCTTTAGTTTTGTCTCATTGATCTGTTTTTCCTGGGTGCGAATTTTTTAAGTAATGGATTAGTAACCGGTGGAACAAGTGAGAAAACTCTTAGAAAAAATAATTTTATTTCATGGACAAAGGTATAGTTCAACAATTTATCGAATGGATAATCCATAATGGTGGATTGTACGTGTTACTATTGGTAATTTTTGCCGAGACAGGTTTATTTGTAGGCTTTTTTCTGCCCGGTGATTCTTTGCTTTTTGCTGCGGGTATTTATGTGCAGGATCTCTCCGATGCATTTTACGGAGTACACTTTAGTGTCATCATTTTATTGGTAATCATTGCTTCCATCCTCGGAAACTTTGTGGGATACTGGTTTGGATACCAATATGGCTCAAAATTGTTTGAACGCAAAGACTCTTTGCTCTTCAAAAAGAAGTATTTATACCAGGCCAAAGCTTTTTACGATAAGTATGGTAAGGCCACTATTTTCATGGCAAAATTTCTTCCTATTCTACGCACATTTGCTCCTATCGTTGCAGGAATCGTGAAAATGGAAAAGCCTGCTTTTTCATTATTTAATATACTTGGCAGTGTTGCCTGGGTTTTATCGATGATGCTGGGTGGACATTACCTGCAGAAATGGGTTGAAACGCAATTTAACTTCAGCCTGAAAGATCATATAGAAGCAATCGCCATTATTATTATACTTATTACTACTTTACCCGTATTATTTAAGATCTTCTTTGGAAAGAAAGACCCCGCTATTAAGGCTTCTGAAGAATTATTGAAAGACATGACTAAAGACAAAGACATAATATGATTCCTAAGAAGGCCGCACCTCTTGGTATTTTTTCTATTCCTGTGCTTGTGGCTGCTTTAGGGTATTTTGTTGACATCTACGACCTTCTGCTCTTCGGTATTATCCGTAAATCGAGCCTTCGCTCATTAGGTTTATCAGAGGATCAGGTATTAACGAGCGGCGAATTCATTATTAGCATTCAAATGGTCGGCTTGTTAATTGGCGGCATCCTTTGGGGAATAATGGGTGATAAAAAAGGACGTCTCAGTGTTTTGTTTGGCTCTATCATTTTATACTCCCTCGCTAATATTGCCAATGGTATGGTTCAAACTGTTAACCAGTATGCCTTACTTCGTTTTATAGCGGGTGTAGGCCTTGCCGGAGAATTAGGTGCGGGTATTACACTTGTTTCCGAATTGTTGCCTAAAGAAAAAAGGGGGTTAGCTACTTCTATGGTAGCCGGCCTGGGATTAACCGGGGCGGTTGTCGCTTATTTTATATCCAAAGAATTTGACTGGCGTATTTGTTATTACATAGGAGGAGTAATGGGCTTACTATTATTAATCCTGCGTGTCAGTGTTTTTGAAAGCACAATGTTTCAAAGGGTGAAGGAAACAGGGGTTAGCCGCGGTAATTTTCTGATGTTCTTTACTAATAAAGCGCGTTTTTACACCTACATAAAATGCATTTTAATCGGCTTGCCTACCTGGTACGTTATCGGTATTTTAGTCACCTTTTCCGACCAGTTCGGTTCACATATGGGAATTGCCGAGGCAATAGATCCGGGAAGGGCGATCATGTATGCATACGTGGGTATTTCTATTGGTGATATCACCATTGGCTTTGTTAGCCAGGCTTTAAAAAGCCGGAAAAAAGCCTTATTCATCTTCTATTTTTTAACTGCGGTTTTTATTGCCCTTTTCTATATGCAGAGCAACGGTACGGCTACCTCAATGTATTTAATTTGTTTAGGTCTTGGCTTTGCAACCGGTTTTTGGGCAATTTTTGTTACCATGGCTGCCGAGCAATTTGGTACCAACATAAGAGCCACTGCCGCTACCACCGTTCCTAATATGGTTCGCGGTTCTTTGCCTTTAATGATCATTTTGTTTAAATCGTTACGCGAAACCACCGATTTTATAACCGGCGGTATTATAACCGGGGTCATTATTATGACTATTACATGTATAGCCGCTTATTTTACAAAAGAAACGTTTGGTAAGGATTTAATGTACGTGGAGTAGAGCCGTGCCCTAACCCCTAAAGGGGAATACTGTATTCGAGATGTATTTTTGGTACATGCATTAGTTCCCTGTGAATCTTTTGTTGCGTCGCAATCCGTTCATCGGCAAATCTACCGGCGACTTTTATCATGTTTTATTTTTCTGATTGTTTTAACGTGTTTGTTCGAGCACTTTAATTTTACATCACTGTGCAATGTTCGCCTTTAGGGATTAGTGGCTTGTTGCGTCGCACTTCGTTCTTCTGCAACTCTCCCGGTAACTTTTCCCGGGTTTTATTTAGCCCCATTTACGTTGCCTTCAACTCACATTCTATAATCAATTTTTTGACATTCCCGTACGGTTAGGGGCAGCAGCTTAACTTCGCCGCATGAAATTTTTGGTCATCCGCTTTTCTTCTATTGGCGATATAGTTCTCACCACACCTGTAATTCGTTGTTTAAAGCAGCAGGTGCCCGCAGCAGAAGTGCACTATTTAACCAAGTTTAGTTTCCGGGGAATTGTCGAAAGCAATCCACATATCCATAAAGTCCACTTACTACAAGATGATTTGGAAATCGTATTGGAGGAATTGAAAAAAGAAAAGTTCGATTACATAATCGATCTCCATCACAACCTGAGAACGCTGAAAGTAAAAAGAGCTTTAAAAAAAGTTCCTGCATTTTCTTTTAATAAACTTAACGTACAAAAGTGGCTACTTACTGCACTCAAAATAAACACCTTGCCCGATGTTCATATCGTTGACCGCTATCTTGAAACAGTAAAAAGTTTCGGCGTAAAGAATGACGGCAAAGGGCTGGATTATTTTATTCCCAAACAAGATGTCGTTCCTGATAATGATATACCTGCAGCACAATCTTTAGGGTACATAGGGCTGGTAATTGGTGCGGCGCGAAATACCAAAAAACTGCCTGTAGAAAAATTGAAAGAATTGTGTTCAAAAATCGATCACCCTATCGTTTTATTAGGCGGACCTGAAGACAAGCAAGTTGGTGAAGAGATCGCATTAACCGACCAGATAAAAATTTACAACTCCTGCGGTAAGTTTAACCTAAATGAAAGTGCCGACCTGGTGCGGCGTGCAAAACTTATTATAACACACGATACTGGTTTAATGCATATTGCTGCTGCTTTTAAGAAACCCATAATAAGCATATGGGGCAATACAGTTCCTTCTTTTGGTATGGCACCCTATTTTGCTAATTCGATATTAGCTAATGATCTGCAGCAAGTAAAAGGCTTGTGGTGCCGTCCCTGTAGTAAGATCGGTTATTCAAAGTGTCCGCTTGGGCATTTTAAATGCATGAATAAGCACAACATCAACGATATAGCTCTAAAGGCTACAAACAGTATTATTAATAAGAAATAGTAAGAGCGTATCCAGCTCAAGCTTTTTTACGGGAGTTATAATAGAAAAGAGGGAATTTCAAATTTGAAATTCCCTCTTTTCTATTATACTTTTACTCAACACATAGCTGTTATTGCACGGCCAGGTATTGCGCGTACGCATAACCTTCTTCTCCCTGGTCGGTTCTCACCAACCACCACTGGTCGTTCATTTTACTAACCAGTGTTACCGTTGAATTGTGTTCAGCTTTGCCTACAATGGGCTGGTCGGTGCCGGGGCCTTTTCTTATATTAAGGTTAGAGGATGCCGTGGTCACTTTTGCTCTTGCTCCGGCCGCCATAGCTGACACATTGATGTTCATGATCAAATCACCCGCTCTAAAATCCGGATCAATCTTATTATAGATAGCCCACAGATTATCTTTTATTTGCCCTGTTGCCGCTTCACCATCGATGTACAGTACATTGTCCTGTTCTCTCACCTGTAAATTTTGAACACCTGCAGCAGAGGCCGCATTTATCAGCTCTTTATATTTATCCTGTAAAGCCATACTTTGTTTCCTCCGCTTTATTTAATAGTTAACTGGTTATTGATTTTTTTCGGTTTCAACGAATTCAGCGTCTGCATCAGATCGGGAAGTTTACTTCTTTCAATATTTCCCGTAAGTGTTATTTCGCCGTTATTTACCGTTGCATTTACTCCCGGATGATCTTTGGTTGCATCTTTTACGCCGGTGGTCAAAGCGTCGTCTGCTGCTATTTCTACCGGTGCAGAAGGTACAGGAGTAACGGCTGTAGTATCAGCAGAAGCTTGAGTCGATTCGTCCTTTGTCTTGCTTTTGCAGGAAGTAACATAAACGCCAGTTGAAAAGAGCAATCCCACAACAAGGATCTTGAAATTTAAACGGTTCATATTGGTATTTTTTAATTTAATAATTATTCCTGGGGAAAAAATAGCTTAGCAAGCTACCCGAACAGCCATGACATAGGCTGTATAACGGCTGTCGCAAATGATTTCAGCTCAAAGCCAGAAAAAATTGTCGCCGATCCGGATAACGATAGCCAGCACAAAAAGCCGCACAAAAAACGACAGCAGGAAAAGCGTAAACAGGTTTAAAGGAAACCGGATGATAGCTTCAATAGTTGCATTTAAAATGCCAATTACAAGTGCCACCTAAACTGCAGTTCCAAAATCTTTAATTTTAGCTGCAGTCATTATTTTAGACGCCACTAACAGCACTACTGCGTTAATTAATATTGGAATATCCAACTCATTTTTTACTTTTTAGTGCGTAATCATACGCTTAAAAGCGGCCACCGAATATTCTGCCCAGGAGTCCGCCTGATCTCCGGTATCCTCCTCCTCCTGCGCCGTTAAGCATAGAGAAAATTGAACCCAGGCCGCCGCCGAACATGCCTCCTCCACTATTGCCAAACATGCCTCCACCTCCGCCTCCAAACATTCCGCCACCTCCACCAAACATTCCGCCTCCACCGCCAAACATTCCTCCCCGGTTCCGGCCTCCTGACATCATTTTGGCTAAAATCATTGGAGCAGCTATTCCTAATAAACCTTTTAAAAGACTACTGCCGTTAATTCCGGCGCTTTGCATTTTATCTTTCAAACCGAGGGAAGAAAGGAAATCTGTTTCTTCCGGTTCCTGCCCGGAACCTGTAAGTGTGTTTACCGCTGCAGGGGCTGTTGAAGCCGGGGCAGTATTACCTGTTGATGCAGTTTTTGCTTTTTCAGCAAAACTGTCGAGCAAAGAAAACTGCTCTTTATTTACTCCCAGGTAATCCGCCATCTTCTGGATATTCTTTTGTTCAGCTTCGGAGTATTCGTTGTCGGCTTTTGCAAATGCAATGAGGTCAGCAACAAGTGAGAATCTTAAATCACTGTTTTTTAAAACATCGAGGCAGCGAATTACATCCTCATCATTTATTTCGTTTGCTGCGGTAATTACTGCTTCTCTTTGTTCGCCACCTAAACCGGCAGCTTCTGCTAAAGCAGAAAGATATTCAACTTCTTCAGGTGTTGCCTGCCTGTCGGCAGTAGCTATTGATGCAATGGCGCCTAAATAAGCGCCTTTTTCCATCTCACTTGAACCTTGTAATATGGTTTGAGCGTTCTCCATAAAATTCAATTTTGTAGATGTCTTGTAATTATCATGCCATTGGAGAAGTTGCAGGTTGCAGTAACCGTTACCAATTACCACTCAATATCGTTGACTTAAGCTAATCTTGTAGAGACGCTATTTGTTTGGTGCCTTTCTTATGCAAGTTTTGTCACTTTCTTTTATCTCAGAGATATTTATGTTTTTATTGGTTTCGATGAATGCTCCGCATTTCCTTGATGAAAAGAAAGTAACCAAGGAACAACGAAAGGAACGAAACAGCCCGTTCCTTTCGTTGTTCCTTGATTAAGCAGTAGTGCTACGGTGGCTTCGGCATTTGTTTTTCATGCATATCCTGCTCTCTGAATTCTAATTCAAATGGCCAAAGTAGCAAGGCTGCAACGCCAGACAGCATAACAAAAGTGGTTTTGAAAGACTATCTGTTTCCTTAAGTCAACGTCATTGAATTACTAATTACTAATTACCAATCAGCGGTTTATCAGGTTGGCTACAAGTTGCCAGCCGGCGGGAGCGGTTACCGTTACCAATTGCCAATTTCCGGTTTGAGTTACCAGGAGGTTCTAAGCGTCCTGATGCAAATGGCCGCGGCAAGTGGCAACAGCACTATTTTGCGATTGTTGCATGCCGCTGGATGAACAAAAAGTACAAGAGTGCGACGCAACAGGAGCTCAATAGATGTAGTATAGACTGGTACATAAAAGATCTTGTTAATGCCAATAAAAAACCTCAACAAGTTTTATCTCGTTGAGGTTTCTCTTCTCCCTTTTCCTAATGGATCCCTCCGGCAAGCCGTCGGGGCTTATAAAGTTTTCAGGACGTCATTCATGCTTCTTACAGCATCTGCACTTTTATTAAAAGTAGCTTGTTCCTGTTCGTTGAGTTTATAATCAAGCACCTTTTCCCACCCGTTTTTGCCGATTATTACCGGTACTCCGAGGCAAATATCACTTTGTCCATATTCGCCATCCAGACCTACCGAGCAGGCAAACAAACGCTTTTCGTCGCGTACAATGCTTTCAACTAAGGCAGCAACGGCGGCTCCGGGGGCATACCAGGCGCTGGTGCCAAGAAGTTTGGTTAAGGTAGCGCCTCCAACCATCGTGTCGGCAGCGATCTTTTGCAGTTGTTCCTGGCTTAAAAATTCTGACACGGGAACACTGTTCCAGGTAGCATAGCGGGTTAATGGTATCATGGTAGTATCGCCGTGACCGCCAACAACAATTGCATTAAGGTCGTTAGCGCTGCAGCCCAACGCAGCACTTAAATAACATTTAAAGCGGGCACTGTCTAAAATGCCACCCATACCAATAATGCGGTTTTTAGGAACGCCGCTTGTGGTAAGCGTGAGGTAGGTCATTGTATCCATGGGGTTTGAAACCACGACTACAATGGCGTTTGGAGAATGTTTTAAAAGATTTTCAGTTACACCTTTTACAATAGAAGCATTGGTGCCGATCAGTTCTTCACGGGTCATACCAGGTTTACGTGGAAGACCGGAAGTAATAACAACGACATCGCTGTTGGCAGTTTTGGCGTAATCGTTGGTGCTGCCGGTAATACGGGTATCGAAGCCAAACAAGGCAGCAGTTTGTGTCATATCAAGCGCTTTTCCTTCCGCAATCCCCTCCTTGATATCCAACAAAACAACTTCTTCTGCCAGTTCTTTGCGAATAATATTGTCGGCACTGGTGGCACCTACGGCTCCTGCACCTACTACTGTAATTTTCATTGTAACAATCAGTTTAGTAAGGTAATTATTTTTAAGGTGTAAAGGTAGGGGAGACAACGGGAGTTTGTATGCGCGGCTAAGGTTTTATGTTGGCTGTAGAAGACCGGGTGGAAATTATTTGAAATGTATTTTTTGTGGACCAAACAATTGAACCGCTATTTTACGTCCGTTGCCACGCTCGCTTGTACTGTAAAACATTATTCAGCGCCGCAGTATACTGTGAGCATCCCGAAGGGTGGCACTCTTGGGCTGAATATTCTTTTTGACCGGCTTTTCTTAATTCACAACTATAGAAGAAGCTCTTTAATTTAAAAACAAACATTACCTATTACCGTTACCTACCTTTGCGCTTTATTTATCTATCTATGACTTTTAAGGACCTAAATCTTAATAAATACCTGTTAAACGCCCTCGACGATTTGGGTTACACTACGCCAACTACCATTCAGCAAAAAACTTTTTCTGTTGTAATGAGTGGCGCAGATGTGTGTGGAATAGCACAAACAGGAACGGGAAAAACGCTGGCCTATTTACTTCCACTGTTGAACCAGTGGAAATATTCAAAAGATAAGGAACCCCAAATATTGGTCGTTGTGCCCACCCGTGAACTGGTAGCACAGGTTGTTGAATCAGTAAAAAAGCTCTCTACTTATTTAAGCCTGGATGTAATTGGCGTATATGGAGGCGCTAATATCAATACCCAAAAACTGGAGATGCAGAATGGATTTGATGTATTGGTAGCAACACCGGGCAGGCTGTATGACCTTGCAATGGCGGGTGCATTTAAAGTGAAATCGATAAAAAAACTGGTAATAGACGAGGTGGATGAAATGCTGAACCTTGGCTTTCGAACCCAGCTAAAAAATATCCTCGACCTGCTGCCGCAACGCCGGCAAAACCTACTTTTCTCGGCTACGCTTATAGAAGAAGTGGAAGACCTGATGAATGAGTACTTCAATAACCCTGAACGAATTGAAGCGGCTCCCGCAGGAACGCCGGTTGAAAATATTATCCAGCTTGCTTACCAGGTTCCCAACTTTTACACGAAAGTAAACCTGCTGAAACTGTTGCTTGCAGAGGATGAAACAATGACTAAAGTGCTCGTATTTGCCGCTTCAAAAAAACTTGCCGATGAGCTATTTGAGCAGCTGGAACTACAGTTTCCGGGAGTTGCAGGAGTTATTCATTCGAACAAAGAACAGAATCACCGGTTCAATACAGTTAAGCAATTCAAAGAAGGCGCTTACCGGTTTATCATTGCTACAGATATTGTTGCCCGTGGTATCGACATAGCCGAAGTAACACATGTGATTAATTTTGATCTGCCTCCCGTTCCTGAAAACTATATTCACCGGATAGGCCGAACAGGACGTGCGGACAAAAAAGGGATTGCCATCAGTTTTATCACCGAAAAAGAGCAGGATGCACGGGCAGCAATAGAAAGTTTAATGAAGGTTGAAATTGCGGTTTCTCCGTTACCTCCACACTTGGAAATCTCGTCGCTGCTAACGGAAGATGAACAGCCGAAAGTGTACATGAAAGAGATCCAGATCAAAATTCCCAAAAGGGAAGAACGTGGAGCCTCGTTCCACGAAAAGTCGGCAAAAAATAGCAGGGTAAATAAAAAGGTGAGCCGGAAAGATCAAATGAAGAAAAAGTATGGAAAGCCAATAACAAGGCGGGGTAAGAAGTAGCAGCTTGCTTCTTTTTCTGTAAATCTTTGAATTTTAAAAGCTTATAATATTACCTTAGCACACTAACATCAATGCCATGAAAATTTATAAAACCGGGAAAGGAATCATCATTCAAAACGAAAGTAGTTTTTATCTTTCTACATCAAAAGATTGGGATAATTACATAAACAGGAGCGGTTTGTTTGGAAAGCTAGAAGAAGAAATAGCTTCTTTAAATGCTGACAATTCATTGGCTGATGTTATAAGCTCAGATTTGCTTGCACCGATAGGAAACCAGGAAGTATGGGCTTCAGGTGTAACTTACATGCGTAGTCGCGAAGCAAGAATGGAAGAATCGAAAGATGCCGGCGGCGGCGATTTTTATGCAAGGGTGTATGACGCCGAGCGCCCGGAACTATTTTTTAAAGCACCTGCCTGGCGAACGGTAGGTTCTGGTCAGGCTGTTCGTATACGGAAGGATTCTCAATGGAATGTTCCCGAACCGGAGCTGACATTATTTATTTGCACACAGGGAACAATTGAAGGCTATACGATTGGCAACGATATGTCTTCACGCGATATAGAAGGCGAGAATCCATTGTATTTACCGCAGGCCAAGTCGTATGATGGCGCTGCTGCTATTGGCCCTTGTTTATATGTTCCCGGCGCCCCTATTCATCCTGACACTTCAATTAATATTTCAATCGCCAGGAAGTCGGATGTCGTTTTTACAGGAGAAATTTCTATAAACCGTATGAAGCGAAAGCACAACGAATTGGTCGAATATCTCTTCAGGGAAACGACGTTTGCTTATGGAACTTTTTTAATGACGGGCACCGGCATCGTTCCCCCGGACAGTTTTACACTAAAACCGGGAGATGAGATCAGTATCTCTATTGAAAATATTGGTACCCTGGTTAATACGGTTACCCAATAAGATTAAGTTGAAATGGATATTTTTTTTGCGCTCTCAATTGTTAAGTGAGAGCGGGAATATACCTCACCATTCTTGTCGCCTGCAGGTACAACAGTTGGAAGGGCTTTTGAAGGCCTGGTACCTGTATTGCGAGGGGCAAATTTTATGTACCGGGCAGAAGTGCTTCTATAAACATTGTTGCGTCGCACACTTGTACTAAGGTTAATTCTATTAGGCAGGAAGCACACATTTATACACTACGATGAGGTGTTTATACTTTGCAAGCGATAAACTGATAATTTAATTCTGTCGATAATACTGAAGGGATTTAATATGAATAGCCCGCATCGCGGCGAAATGCACCAATTGGCTTTAGAACCCTGATGGGTTCAATATTATTCGATATTAATTCAACCCAGTCAGGGGTGTTTGGTATTGTCCCGTTGTCTGCCCGGGTTTCAACCAGAGCTATTCAAATTGAACCCTTTCAGTGTTCTGATACAGTTTAACTCAAATAAAATTCTTTACTTGTTTGCCCCCTGCGAGGTATAGCAATAATTTCAACCTTACGGGGAAATTGCTGCACAACGATTGTCAGTACAAGTGTGCGACGCAACAGTTGTTGAACCTGGAGATGTAAGTCCGGTCCATAAACCTCTTTCCTAAAGTTAAAACGTTATTGGGTGGTTGTTTCAGTAGCGTCATCGTCGTCATCATCACTTCTTACATTACCGCCATTACGCTTAAACAATGAGAAATTAGAGCTGCCAAATTTGTAGGTAAACGTTATTCTGAAGCTCCTGACGTTCCAACGCCTGTAAGAGTCCTGGTAAAAATTATCGGTATCGTAAATGGTTCCAAACCGGTTGGTGTTGAAAACATCATTTATACTAAAAGTAAGCGTGCCTTTATTGTCTTTAAACATGTCTTTCCGCATGGCATAATCTATACTATACTGCTCTTTACGTCTTCCCTGCGGAATTACTTCCGGTGATTCATATTCTCCGGTTAACTGGAATCCAAGGTTTTTAAACAGCCACGACTTAGGCGCTTCAATTTTATAATTAGCAATTAACTTGGCTTCCCAGTTAAATCCTTCATTGCTTAAATTTATATCATTTACCTGTGCATTCACCTTCCGGTATTGCATGTTTACGTTGGGGATGACGTCGAAATTCTTTGCAATTTTTTGCTGCAGCGTAAGGTCGGCACCAAGGCGGTTTTGGCTTTGGGTATTAATAAAGGTGTTTAAAATTGCATTTGGGTCAACTGCTGCATTGTCTAACTGCTGGTATTGAACATCAGTGAGCGTATCGCTATACTGGGTGATGTCGCCGACTGTATTCCTGTAATAGATTGCTCCGAGAAAATTTCCACTGCTATAGGTTTTACTATAATTAAGTTCGAAGGAGTTGGTAAATTCAGGACGTAATGTGGGATTACCCTGTTGGAGATTTACAGGGTCATTAATATCGAGAAAAGGGTTTAGCTGCCGGAAATTCGGCCTTCTTATACGACGGCTATAATTTAGCTGTATATCTTGCCTGTCGCCTATGGTTTGGGTAAGAAATAAGCTTGGAAATAAGCCGTCCCAAATATTTTTTAACTTGTCGGGATAGCTGTAACCAAACTTTTGTCCCCTGTCCACCAGCTCACCATCAAATCTTGAAGCTTCAGCCCGCAGCCCCGCCTGGTAAGTGAATTTGTTGATCTTGTTTGAGAATGTCATATAAAATGCATTCACCACTTCTTTAAATCGGTAATGATTGCTCAGCGGCAATTTTGTTTCTTCGTTGCTTGGTGCTATGGAATAAGCATTAAAAATACTTGTATTGTTTTGAACAAAGGTCCTCACACCTGTTTCAAATTTTGAATTTTCACCGGTAGGGTTTATATAATCGATCTGTATTGTTAGCTGATCATTTTCGTTGACCCCGTTATTTCGCACCCTGTTAGGTGCAGTGGAGGTGGTTCCGTCGGCATTATAATATGAATTGATAATGGTTGACAGATTATCCCCTTTCCCTGTGTTATAATTTGCGTCGGCACTCAGCTGGTGGCCAGGGTTAGCAAATTTGTGTGTATAAACAATTTGGGTACCACTTCTGTTAAAACCATTCAAACCGGTTGAAAAGCGAATACCTGTTCGCTCGAGGATTTTTAAGTTATTTAAGTATTCCTGGTTCTGGTCCTCGTTACTTGTAAACCGGCCGTCTACCAGGTTTTGCGAAATGGTGATCGTGTTGCGGTTATCGAGAAAGTAATCGAAGCCAAAACGTACAGATTTAAACTTACGTAACCTGCTATTCCAGGTAAACTGGTTAAAGTAATTTTCAATTATGCCGTTACTTTTATTCTCCCGGAAAGTTTTTCCATCGGCCCTTCCACCTGATTGATTGTAATTACCACTGGTAAATATGTTAAACTTTCCCTGGCGTAAATTCAGGTTCAGGTTGCCGGCAAAAATATCAGGAGAACCACCGGAAACGGAGGCAGAACCATTCATACCTACCCGCTTGTTTTTTTTAAGCACAACATTTATAATCCCGCCCGAACTGGCAGCATCAAATTTTGCGGAGGGATTTGTTATTAACTCAACTTTTTCAATGTTATCAGCAGGTATCTGATCGAGGGTAAGAATCGTTGGGCGGCCATCAATAAAAATTTGTGGGGAAGCGTTCCTCAATTGCACATTTCCTTCTACGTCAACCGACACGGAGGGAATGTTTCTCATTACGTCAATTGCCGTTCCGCCTGTTGACGTAATGTTTTTTTCAACATTAAAAACCCTGCGATCAATTCCCATCTCTAATGCCGGCCGGGTTGCTACGACAGTTACATTTGCCAGCACCTGTGCTTCAGGATCCACTTTAAAGTTTCCCAGGTCCACCTCGCTCGTTTCCCCCGCTTTTAGCAGAACTGACTGTTCTGATTTTTTATAGCCAATTGCAGTAATTACCACTTTTACAGAGTCATTCAGTGCGGTGTTGTCGAAGCTAAAATCTCCGTTAGGGCGGGTAAACATGCCTGCTATCACTGAATCCTTCGTTGTACCAGCCACGCTATTTTTTACAGTCTTAATAAGCTGTACTGAAACGGCGTCGAGTCCTTTCCTGGTTTTAGAGTCGATTATTTTGCCATAGATCCTTCCTGTTTGCTGTCGGCCTCCTGTTACGGCCGGAAGCTGAGCATTAAGATTAAGTATTACTAAGGCAAAAGCTATAAAAAGTAAAAGATTTTTCATCACATTTGTTTTAAGTCAAATAGAGCTGTTCACTTTTCGGGGTTAGAGTCGAAGTAAACACACCCTACTTAAAAAAAAGTTGTTATAGCGGCAGTTAAAAGAAATGAAAAAAACATGCCTGTTTACACATATATACAGGTTAATTGCGCCTGGCACTTACGTCAATCAAATAAATGCTATGAGGATTTTTGCAGAAGCAATCTTTCCCCTTTCGACAATTTTACGTGATTGACCACCTTTTCAAGCCGGTCGTTCCAAGCCAGGAAGACTAAGGCCGATGCCGGCATTAAAATCAATGTTGCAAGGAGAAACAAATCATTGAGAGTAACTATGAGTATTACGGTTAGAGTCAAAAGATAGAAAGGATAGATAAGCATCGAAACGACGAATAGTGCCGAATGATAGAAGACAGTTCCTTGTGTTTTCTTTTTTATTAGAGTGTTCAAGGGCAAATAAAAAGGCAGATGAGTAATAAGTCCAATAAATGCAGGAACCAAAAGAATTATACTCAGTGCAAGATCCAATAAAAACGACGTGTTGTTGAACGCAACTTTTTTAGTTCCTGTTAACCTGCGAAAAACTTGTTTAAAGTTGTTGGTGGATAAAACTTTTTGCTTCTCCTTTAAGCAGGCAATAGCATTGGAAAGATCACCTTTAATAGTTCCGGTATTGGTTAAAAGGAATTGAATTGCCGCGCTATCTTCTTCTTCAATCAATAACCCCTTTTCAAGTCTCGTATAAATTAACCGGTTTAATTCTACGATTTGTTCTCCCTCATTTTCTTTAATGATGTCTGATTTTACAATTGGAATTCCAAAATCAATAATCACCCTTTTTCTGAAGCGCGTGAACGTACTATAATTTAAACTGGCCGGTAATATTCTAAACGAACCTGCGATGCCTGGTTGTTTCCATGCGTTTAATGCAATTCGTGCGGAACCCTTTTTTAACTGCCGCAAGCTCCATTTGTTTTCACAAAGACCTTCAGAAAAAATAAGTACGATCCCACCAGCGGTTAAAATTTCAGCACAGCGTTCAAAGGTGGCATCATTGAGAGCAAGGTATTCTTTGCCTTCTTTCAACCTGTAAATTGGAATAAGTTTAAGTGCAGTAAGAACTCTTTTTGCAAATGGCTTTTTGAAAGCATCTCCTCGTGCAAGAAAGTGAACCGGCTGTTTAAAAAATGCACCGAGCAAAATAGCATCAAAGAAAGAATTTGGATGATTGCACGCTAATAATAAAGGACCTTTTGTGTTCAGTAAATTCCTGTTTGTAAAAATGATCTTCCTGCAGTAAATAACCAGTGCCGATCTTACGAAGTATTTAACAAAGGTGTACAGCAATTAAACAAATTAAGGTAGTAAGATATGCATTTAGCTGAAATACCGCAGGTAGTTTATGAAGTGTCGATTAAAGGTTAGTTTTTGAAGGAAGCTTTTATATCTTTAACCTTCGCGACAGTTAGTTCTATTGCAGTTACCATACAAGATAGTCGAAGAACAGCGTCGTCTCTCCTTAATCTCGTTTTCTTTACCAATGAAACTTAAAAAATGAAAAGAATATTTGTATTATTTTTTCTTTTAATGGTCTTTAAGAGCAACGCCCAGGAAGACACCGCAAGAGTAGAGCAATATTGCGAAGTGGTAGCAACGGGACGTATATTAAGTAATAAAGTTACCATTGACATTGACTATGGCGAAGAAAGAAGTATTTGGAAGGACAGTCGTCTTAAAGACGATAATGGAAGGTTGAAAAAATTTAATACAGTTATCGATGCAATTAACTATTTGGGTAAGAATGGGTGGAAACTTGTGAATGCGTTCCCCGTTTCTATCGGTAACTCGCCTATGGTTTATCACTATGTATTTAAAAAGGAATTCCTGAAACGGGAAACTGAATAAATGCTGTTCGTTGATGTGCAATAATAGAAGTGAATTTTTATTCGTTGTATGTCAATAATTGATTCTCTTTCTTTGGTGCTTGCGGCGAAATTATCTCATTTACTGCAGGCACTACCGGGCATGCTTTCACGCTGCTAAACGAAGATTAAAAGTACAAGAATGCAACCCTTCGACAAGCTCCCGGCTACCTTTCGGCAGGCTTAGGGTAAAAACTACGGGGCTGAATTACGCGTTATAGTACAAGCGAGCGTGGCAACGGCTGTTAAAAAAAAGATATGTAGCCGGTTACCAAAAAATTCTTCCTCTTGCCGGCTTAAGTAACTGCACCTCCGCAACTCGACCCTGCACCTGCTGTGCAACCATAGCAATGCTGGTTCACTATTATTTCGCGGTTGAGCAATTCGGCGCAATTAAACTCCGCCAGGTGCTTGCCCTTGCTACCAACCTTCAAATCGAGCATTTGGTTGAAGTCGCAATCGTATAAATAACCATCCCAACCGATGGAAATAGTATTGCGACACATTACATTGGCAGCGGCAGCGGGGTTAAATGCATTGATCAACTTCTCCATGTACTTTTCATAATTGCCGCTGTTTAGAAGATAGTCGAGGTAGCGGCTGATGGGCAGGTTGGTAATGGCAAAAAGGTTATTAAAACTAATGCCGAAATCTTTCATCAAAGCGTCTTTGAATTCCTTCTCGAGCGTTGACTGGTTTGGAGGCAAAAAAGCACCAGCCGGGTTGTAAACAAGGTTTAGCGTAAGGCTGGAACCAGGCTGGCCGTAACCAACCGCATTCAGCATTTGCAAAGCTTTGATCGAATCTTCAAAAACGCCGTCACCACGCTGCCGATCGGTTCTGTCTTTCGAGTAAAACGGGAGAGAGGAAACAACTTCGACATTATGTTGTTTAAAGAATTCGGGCAGGTCATGAAAACGTTTGTTAGCAAGAATAATGGTGAGATTGCAACGAACAATAATATGGCGGTCAAGCGCTTTAATATGTTCAACAAACCACCTGAAATCAGGATTAAGTTCGGGGGCGCCACCGGTTAAATCAACAATGCCGATAGAGGGATTTTTAACCAGTGTTGCAAGGCACTGTTTCATGGTATCCCTGGTCATGATTTCTTTTCGGTCGGGGCCCGCGTCTACATGGCAGTGTTTGCAAACCTGGTTGCACATTTTGCCAACATTTACCTGGAAGATTTCGAGGTTTGTGGGGCGCAAGGGAAATAAACCAGCCTTCTCCATGTTCTGCTGGAACGGAACTAGACGATACAGATTATGATTGTCCGTCTCCAATACCTCGAGCTGGTAATGAGAGTCTGCTAAAATATTTCCGTTCGCTTTTAATGATTTCATAGAAAAACCCCCAAGCCCCTAAAGGGGTCTTAAGAGACGATATTAATTAAAGAATAGCTATTCAATTATGTTTTTTTAATCCCTCTTTAGGGGGTCAGGGTTCACATCGCAATATCCTTCACTTTGTTCATCATTTGCACCCCATGAACCAGCGATGCTCCGCCTCTTATGGCTGCAGTTACGTGTAAAGCTTCCATCATTTGAGCTTCACTCCAGCCTTTTTCATAAGCATCGCTGCTATACGCGTCTATGCAATAAGGGCATTGAACCGCATGTGCAACGGCCAGGGCTATTAATGATTTTTCTTTGGCTGAAAGTGCGCTGTCTTTAAAAACCTCTCCATACCACGAAAAGAACTTGTCTGCCAGTTCTTTCTGGTATTCACCTATTGCACTGAATTTCTTCAGGTCTTCCGCATTGTAGTAGTGGTCGGGCATTATTATTCTGATTTATAGTTTTCCAAAAATAAGTTCCAATCATAGTCTTTAAATTGAATTGCCGGACTTTTTTCTTTCGGAACAATTTCCAAAGTATGCAGCAGTTCTGTCATTTTTTTCTTTCCACCAAAATCGGCCCTGAACCAACCCATTATTGCCGGTAAGGCCACTGTGTTTTCTGCTTCTTTATATTCTGCCTCGCCTTGTAAATAAACCTTTGTAGCCATATCCAGTTGCTTGTTTAACTGATCGGGTTTATAAAAAGCAATAGGAGGGCAGCTTTTTGCACCGCAGTTAAGGGAAAAATGAATGCGGTAATCAACCGTATCTACTCTTTGCTCCTTTTCAAACGATGAAGGAAACCATTTGTTTAAATGTCCGAGGCTCCATTTTATTTTTGAGTGCCTTAAAATGCCGTGTTCAACATCGTCAAGGCTTAGTTTTCTTCCTGCAATATCAATTTGTTTATCTGCAAAGAAAGAGCCGCGGTTTTTATATTTATCTGGATTTTTTGAAAGAATAACCTGGGTAAATGCGTTGTACAGGTTAATCCAAAAGGCTTTTTTGTTGTTATCGTTTACGAGTTGTTGTGATAGTGTTTCTTCAGGAATATTTTTTACGGCTTCCACCAGGGAATCTGTGGGTTCATGCGTTTTAGCTGCTAATAACAGGCGTTGCGAAATTTCAATCACATTTACATTCGTATCATTAGCAGTAGCGTTAGTATGTGCAGGAGAAATGTTCATTATACAACAAGAAAATATAATTACAAATGCCGCTCTTTTCATGGTAGAAATTACGATTTATTAGCCATAACAGATTTATTTTCTGCTTGTAAAAATTTCTTTTGCAGCTTTACACTATTCAAAATGGTAATTGTACATGCATAAGTTTCAGGATACAGTTGTATGGATAACAGGCGCATCTTCAGGTATTGGTGAAGCACTTGCCTACGGTTTTGCCAAACGCGGTGCAAAGCTTGTTTTGTCTGCAAGGAGAGAACAGGAATTAGTTCGTGTAAAAGCGGGTTGTAAAGATGCAACTGCAGTTGAGCTATTAACGCTCGACATGGCCAGGACGGATGAATTGCCCTTAAAAGTTGAGGCTGCAATACAAATGATGGGTACAATTGACATACTGGTAAATTGTGCAGGGATCTCGCAACGAAGTTTTGCAATTGATACTTCAATGAACGTTTACAGGAAAATTATGGAAGTGAATTATTTTGGAACCATTCAACTTTCACTGGCAGTACTGCCGCATTTTACGACAAAAAATAAAGGGCAGTTTATAGTGATCAGCAGCGTTACGGGTAAAGTAGGATTACCAATGCGTACTGCTTATAGTGCGGCAAAACATGCTTTGGAAGGATTTTTTGGGGCGTTGCGAACCGAAACGTGGAAGACAAATATTAAGATACTTGTTGTAAGGCCGGGAGCAATACGAACAAATATTGCGGATAATGCGTTAAAAGGCGATGGACAGTTATTCAATAAAAAGGACCCGATAATTGAAAAGGGAATCTCACCAGGGGAATGTGCAGACGCAATACTGCGGGCGATAGATGAAAACAAAAATGAATTAGAGGTTGGTTCAGCCAGGGAAAAGTTTCTTTTTACACTGAACCGTTTCCTTCCCCGTGTTACTTTTAATATTGTGAAGAAGTTAGGGGAATAAACCGCTTTGCGCTCGTTGCGTTTCACTTTGGTTTTTCTTTGCGTTCAAAATCCTGGAAATAATTTTACTATATCCAAACCAGAAGTATCAATAATGGAAAACTTGTTAGAAAAAATTTCAGAAGCAGCTACATTTTTAAAAGATAATGGTTTTGGTGATGCTAAAGTGGGTGTAGTATTGGGAACAGGTTTAGGTGCATTTGTTAACCGGGTCAACGATAAGAAAGTCGTTTCTTATAACCATATCCCGCACTTCCCCGTTGCAACTGTCGAGTTTCACAAAGGGCAGCTGATAACCGGTTTTATCGGTTCTGTAAAGGTTGTGGTAATGCAGGGCCGGTTCCATTATTACGAGGGTTATACGATGCAGCAGATCACCTTTCCAATAAGGGTAATGAAACAGTTAGGCATCGAACAATTGTTGTTAAGCAACGCTGCCGGAGGTATTAACCTCGACTTCAAGAAAGGTGCACTGGTTGTTATAGACGATCATATAAACCTTCAACCTGAAAACCCGCTGCGCGGCTTAAACGGTCCTGAGTTCGGTAACCGCTTTGTTGATATGAGTGAACCTTACAACAATGCATTAAATGCGCAAATATTCACGACAGCACAGCAACTCGGTATTGATTTGAAAAAGGGAGTGTATGCTGCTGTGGTTGGACCGAACCTCGAAACAAGGGCCGAGTACCGTTACATTCGTAACATTGGAGCCGACATGGTAGGTATGAGCACGGTACCTGAAGTAATTGTGGCAAATCACATCGGGCTAAAATGTGCTGCGGTTAGTGTAATAACCGATGAATGTGATCCTGATAATTTAAAGCCGGTTAATATTGCTGAAATCATTGAGGCAGCAGGAAAGGCTGATGAAGTTTTAAGTGCGTTGTTTGAAGCAGTAATAAAGCAGTAAGCCGTCGGGGAAATTTTGGTAGCCATCATTTATTCTTAACTCAGCGGCCGTTGCCACGCTCGCTTGTACTGTATCGCATTATTCTGCGTGGCGGTTCACCCTGAGCTCGTCTAAGGATGGCGCACTTGTGCTGTATTTTATTGAGCAACAATTACCGACCGAAATTTGTTTCTACAGATCCTTTGCTTCGACTTTTTTAATGTTGCCTTCTTTGTCAGCAATAATTAGGTAACCATTAGCAGCCTTTGTTTCAGCTATGAGTTTTTCTGAAACTTTTTCAGACCTTCTTCTAAAGCATTGCTTCTGTCAATAAACTTTTTTGAAAAGTTTACATCTTTTTCAGTTTTTTCCATACCTCAAAAATTAAGAATTTTTACTGGGCCATCTCTTTCACCCCCTGCTATTTTTTCGGCCGGACTTACATGATTTTCATAGAGATGCCATTCATCTACTATTTCAATAAATTCAAAAAATTACTTATTCCCAGGGCAAACCTTCTTTCAATAACTTCCGCTGGTATATTATGGCCGCCTTTACTAACTCTTAATGCAACCCTTTCCTTTGCCATTTCCGGCGATGGCAGTGAAAAGAATAATAGAATTACTTCGTGACCCTGCATCTGCACCTTCTTTACCAATTGCAAATAACTTCTTGTTGGCA
>JAQBNO010000009.1 GCA_028288485.1 Segetibacter sp. | reverse complement strand
GGTCTCTCTCACTTGCGTGCCATCAATTTTTCGGCCATGGTAAAATCTGGATGAAGAAGTGTATTTTGCTTCAAGCAGCAGAATAGGGATTAGGCATTGTTGTGTCACTCACTTGTACCGTGATACCTGTATTCCGCACTAAAAAAGTAGAAATAATAATTTGGAAAGAAAGTAATCTGTGCTTTTATGAACCGGGTAATATATTTGTTTTAAGCAAAAATGAGCAGCAAACCATTGATTAATTTTTAATCCCGGCTTTTACATCTTAGAAAGCACGCACTAATATTTAAATTAAATACCCTGGTTTTCACCGGGGTATTTAATTTATTATCCCTAAAATTCAATTCCTTTAAAAAATCTTCGGGATTCCATTATAATTTTCTATTACAACGGGTATGAAATTCCTTTATGGCTTTTATTGCTTTTCAGAAGCCGGTGTTGCCCGCTGCAAGGTCGTCATTAAACTTCGTGAAGAGCTTTCCTGCAATTTTATTTATAATGCAAAATTAGTTGTAACTGCTACAGAAGCACAACAAGATAGTCGGAAAAGGGAGGCATCGTGGTTAAATTCGAAAGAAAGCAGGCTGAACAGAAACTGTTGGTTACTGTGTTTGAGAAGCGTACAAAAGGGGTAACTAAATGGAGAACCTGCTATTCCAAATACCCCGGCAAATACCATTAATTAAGTTTGAAATATCTCTATAATTACTCGACTTTACCGCGTAATAATCTGCCCCGTTTTTAATGCATTCATTCATTTCTTCTTTATTTTTGGAAGAAGTGTACATCATAACAGGAACTTTATCGTAACGAGCATTTTTCCGGATATTTTTAAGCGTATCAAGCCCGTTAATCACAGGCATATTGATGTCGAGAACGATGAGATTGGGCAATTTGTTTCCCTCCAGCAGCTGAAGTAATTTTTTTCCATCTTCTGCAACCAGCAGCTTTACCGCCGGACAGAGTGTTTTTACGGTTTCCTGGAATACAGCAATATCATCAGGATCATCATCGGCTAAAACAACGGTATGAGGCTTTGCAGGCATCAGAAAAGCTTTCTGATTGTTATAAAAAGAAAGTGTATTAAAGGTAGCAAGTATTAGCACGAGAACGTTGGTTTTTAAAAGAGGATACGACCGAAGCAACAGACGGTCCTTCTACTGTTTTCTGTTCATCGAGGTGTCGTGGCACAAGGGCGTGAGGTAACCAATGGTATTTATTCAACGATAACGATTTGCTGAAGTTGATATGCTCTTAAAGATGCCGGAGTAAATAGCGCCTGGCAACGGGTACCGGTCAATGTACAAAAAAAAATGATCTGCTGTGCAAACAGAGATGCAGCAGGATTGACGAAGCATTCCTGGCTTCGCGGGAATTAGATTTTTACCGTATTTATAAAAAAATTGCTTGCAGTATTTTTAGGCCATGGGTCACCAACACAATTAGTTTAAAGATCACCAGGTCCCTCTCCCGGAGTGTTAAGAGTTATTTCTTTAATGTTTAACCGGTCTTTTATATAAGTAATGGCAGTCTTTCCGTGTAGTTTTGGTTTTCCATTTTCGTCGAGGTTTACGAAAACTAATTTGTCAATATTAAGTATCGGTTCCCTTGTAAGTATATTCCTTACTTCACATCTCATTGTTAAAGAGGTGTTTCCAAAATGAGTAGCTAGTATTCCCAGTTCAATAATGTCGCCCTGTTTTGGCGACTTAATAAAATTAATTTCAGAAATAAACTTCGTAACAACAAAGGGGTTTTCAAGTTGAACAATTGCATAAATCACCGCTTCCTCATCAATCCATTGCAATAACCGTCCTCCAAACAGGCTGTGATTGGGATTCAGGTCTTCCGGTTTTACCCATTTGCGGGTATGAAAATTCATTTTAGATTCCCGTGTTTCCATTATTAAAGTTTAATCAATTGTCAAAAAAAATCCAAACAATAACTCTCACGTCAAAATACAAAAAGGCAACCAGGTATTTCTCGGTTGCCTAAAGTTTATTCAAATATTTATATAATTGCCAATCTTTCTATTATCCTACGGCATTATTCGTTAAGCAACAGATGTCGCTTTGCTCACTTCCCTGTAAACAAATGAACCGCAGATATGGCGGCGTGCAAACCTGCCGGGAGTATCAGCGTTAACCAGCTTAATATAAACTGCTCTTGGAACATCGAAATATTCAAAGCAGTTCCCTTCGGCATAGGTTAACTGAAGGTTTGCACCTTTATAATTGATATCAACTATTGTTGAAGAACTGATAATATTTGTATAGTCTGCAAATGTCTCAGCATGAGTTTCCGCAGAAATGCTAACTAAAAAATGATACGCTTCAATTACCTTTTTGCTTTTTTCCTGGGCTTCTTCCAGCTCGTTGCTATCCTGGAATTTATCGGGATGCCATTCTTTCATCAGGTTCCTGTAAACGGTCTTCAAATCTTTCAAACTTGCCTTTTCATCTACACCTAACATTTTTCTGTAACCAAGAATCTTCTTCAATTGACTAAAATTTTTGCAATGCTACGCCCTTTTAGTGTTCAAACTTCAAAAACATTAGAATATAACATAATGGTAGCATATATTCCCGCTACCCGAATATGAAAAATAAAGTTGATAAAGCTGAGAGTGATCGAATTGGAGTATAAGGGAATCTTTTTTGTGTTGCAGGCATTGGGAAGTAAATGTGGCTTTGCTTGCGACGCTCCGTTTTAAAATTATATCATTGTTAAGCGGCCTACTTAAATCCTGGTTCCAGGTACCCGGCTACTATATTATCACTGTTTATTGTACTCACGTAAATCATCTTGCCGGATTTACATGTACATGCTTTGCAGTCGCGAGGCGGATTTTCCTGTTCTGTATTTAATGAAGCAACATAAAGCATGGATGAATCAAGGTAGCCTGCTAATTTTTTCAGTGTTATGCTATCTATGCTGCCATTCTCCACCGTCATAACAATAGGTTTCCTGGTAGCTAAGCGTTACATACTGAACTTCACCATTAGGCCTGGTTTTTTGGGGGGCTACAATTGGCGCAAAAAAAATTACAAAAACAAAAAGCTCATATCAGGTTTTTTATCTGACAATCGAATTGCTCAAGCTATTGCAGTGGAATATATAAAAAAATTATGGGAAGTTATAACTATAGACCAGAGACTCTTTCTACGGTAAAATGCCGGATAATATATGCTGGAGGAAATAATATAGATGCAAGCTAAAGACGTTCGTAATGATGGTCACTAACTTAAATGATCATCCCAAGCCTTTTATTTCTTTTTACTATGAAGTGCAATCATTCTTTTACGATAAATAAGTGGAAGATCTTTAATGGAATAAGTTGAAATAACTCTTTTCAAGGTATTTCCAATGCACCTTTTGATTTCGATAAAAAAATTGTCAATTTTAAAAAGCTCCCATGTGAACGAGCCATCCTTCCTTTCAGTAATCTTGTTTGCATCAAAGATTAACCTGCTTTTCATTTCCTCACTTAGCTTATTAAACTCCTCCGCAACCATAATCTCGGTTTTATATAAGAGACGAATAATCGCGCCAGTTCTAAGAAAAGTGTTTACAGTAGAAACGGGAGGAAGTGAGAGTATATTTACTCAGAAAGGTTTTGATAAAAGCGCTTTAAGTAAATCGCTGTTCCTGGTTGCCCGCGACCATTTAACTTAGGAGATAATTGCTGCTTAAAGGAAACTCGCAGTCCTTAATGTGAATATAGCTTTCAGTGGGTCCACTTTTAATGTTATACAGGGCACTTGTACTATTAACCTGCGTACATTTCTTCAGGCGTGCCGGCATTAAAAATATTATTTACGATAAGTTAAAGTTGGCTACTTTCATTTTAGTGATTTTTTCCTTCCTAAAAATTATCCATAAAGAGGCCGAATTAATGCGCTTTTTTAAATGTTACAAACACATCGTGGTAAAAGAGAGATCGGCTGTTAACGGGTAGAATCGTCATAAATGCATTTCGGGAAAATAGAACAATAAAATTTAAAACGAAAGGGTATGTTTATTATTGAAAGTTACGCTCTTGCTGTATTCTTTTGCATTATCACCATGTTGTGCTGGGGCTCCTGGGCGAATACCCAAAAACTTGCTTCCTCCGGCTGGCGCTTCGAATTGTTTTATTGGGACTACGTTTTAGGTATTGTATTACTTTCATTGCTGTTTGCAATCACATTAGGTAATAGTGGTAATGAAGGCAGAAGCTTTTTTGAAGATATTAGACAGGCAGACACGAGTAATATAGCGTCTGCAATATTGGGAGGGATCATTTTCAATGCAGCGAATATCCTTGTTGTGGCAGCTATAGCTATTGCCGGTATGGCGGTTGCGTTTCCGGTAGGTATTGGCCTTGCCCTGGTGATTGGAGTAATAGTTAATTACCTTCAAAACCCGGTGGGCAATACGCTGCTTCTTTTTGGAGGGACAGCCGCTGTTGCCTTAGCTATCATTACAAATGCAATTGCTTACAGAAGAACTTCCTCAAACAACAAATCCGTCTCTACAAAAGGCTTGCTGCTTTCAATTGCAGGAGGCATACTTATGGGGTTTTTCTATAAGTTTGTTGCCGCGTCCATGTTTACAAACTTTACCGAGCCGGAACAGGGGAAGCTCAGCCCTTACACCGCTGTTTTCTTTTTTTCTACCGGTATTCTTTTCAGCAACTTCCTCTTTAACACTATTCTTATGAAAATGCCCTTTGAGGGTTCGCCTGTTAGCTACAACGATTACTTTAAAGGGAGTTTTAGAAATCATTTAATGGGGTGGATAGGAGGAGCTATCTGGTGCATTGGTATGTCGTTCAGCATAATAGCATCGGGTAAAGCAGGGCCTGCAATCTCTTATGGTTTAGGCCAGGGAGCAACAGTAGTAGCCGCTGTCTGGGGAATTTTTATATGGAAAGAATTTAAAGAAGCACCAAAAGGCGTTTCATTTCTTTTAAACGTAATGCTATTCCTGTATATTATCGGGCTGGTCTCGATTATTAGTGCGCGATAACCCGTACAATTAAACCTGGTAAAATGTCAAACATTGTAGTAATTGGTAGCTCAAACACCGACATGGTTGTGAAAACGCCGCGTTTTCCGGCGGCAGGTGAAACAATACTGGGTGGTGTGTTTTTTATGTTTGCAGGAGGCAAAGGCGCCAACCAGGCAGTAGCATGTTCAAGGATGGGAGGAAATGTGAGCTTGGTAGCAAATGTAGGTAATGATGTTTTTGGTGAACAGGCGGTCAACGGCTTCAATGAGCAAGGCATTAATACCAAGTTTGTAAAGAAAGCGGAAAATGCTGCATCTGGTATTGCTTTAATAACAGTTGATGACAAAGGCGAGAATACCATTGTTGTTGCTCCTGGTGCAAACCACACACTTACAAACACTGATATTTTGAGCGCCGGACCTGTTATTGCAGAAGCTGATATAATATTGCTCCAGCTCGAAATACCACTGTCGTCGGTAGTTTTCGCAGCCCGAAAAGCTTTTGAACTGGGAAGGAAAGTAATCTTAAATCCAGCCCCTGCCTGTAACTTACCTGCCGATATTTACTCCGATCTGTATTTAATTACACCAAATGAAACTGAAGCTTCCCTGCTTACCGGCATTGCGGTAACAAATGAAAAATCGGCCCATGAAGCTGCTGATAAACTATTGTCTTATGGAGTTCAAAATGTAATTATAACGCTGGGAGCAAGAGGTGCATATTTTAAAAACAGGGAAAGATCATTTTTAACCGTTGCAGACACAGTAGAAGTTATTGATACAACAGCGGCAGGAGACATCTTTAATGGTGCGTTAGCTGTCGGGCTGGCTGAGCGATACACCTGGGAGGATGCCATTGAATTGGCATGTAAAGCAGCAACAATATCTGTAACCCGAATGGGAGCACAAAGCTCAGCTCCTTTGAGAAAAGAGGTGGAACAAGCGAACTCATCGAAAAAGCCCCTTGCGGGGCTTAAAGCTTGTGGAGAATAGCGGGGTCGAACCGCTGACCTCTTGCATGCCATGCAAGCGCTCTACCAACTGAGCTAATTCCCCGGGGATTGCAAATGTAGAGTTTGACATCTAATCAAACAAAACTTTTTGACTTATTCCTATCCTTAACGAATCCTGTTTGTAATGTAAATGCCTTGTAGAATTACAAGGCATTTAATAGTATATAGCTGTAGAAACTTAATTCATCTTTCCAGCGCAATCGAATTACAAGACATTGAAGTGTGCGACCCTTCGGCTAGCTCAGGGTACCCTTCGACGCTGCTCAGGGCAAGAACTGCCACTTAGAATAATGCGTTACAGTACAAGCGAGCGTGGCAACGGCTGCCACATACTTGTTGAACCGCCGGCTACCAAAAAATTACTCCCACACTTCACCTTTACCTTCGAGCCATTGTTTAACGAGTTCGGTAGTTACACTTTTGGGGCGCTCAAGGGCAAAGCCCAAAGCACGATCCCAGCAGAGGCTGGCAAGAACGCCTAAGGCGCGGCTTACACCAAATAGAACAGTATAAAACTCATATTCAACAAGGCCGTAATGAACCAACAACGCTCCGCTATGAGCATCTACGTTTGGCCATGGATTTTTAATTTTTCCCATCGACGAAAGAATTGGCGGAACTGCCTCATAAATATTCCAGACGGTTTGAACCAACGGGTCGTCGGGCATGTGCTTTTTACCAAACTCCATTTGAGCTGTAAAGCGGGGATCGGTTTTACGAAGCACTGCGTGTCCGTAACCCGGAACTACCTTACCTGCAGCCAATGTCTTTTGTACATATTCAACGATCTGCTCTTTCGTTGGGCTTTCACTTCCCAACTCTTCCCGCATTTCAAAGATCCACTTGATCACTTCCTGGTTGGCGAGGCCATGCAAAGGACCGGCAAGACCGTTCATGCCGGCAGCCAGGCTTTGATATACATCAGAAAGGGCCGAACCAACAAGGTGTGTGGTATGCGCACTCACATTGCCGCCTTCGTGGTCGGCGTGGATGGTCATGTATAAACGCATTAACTCTTTGAAACTTTCGTCGTCATAGCCCATCATGTGCGCAAGATTGCCGCTCCAGTCCAATAAACCATCGGGGTTAATATGCTGGTTATTTTTATACTTACGCCTGTATATATATGCGGCAATACGGGGAAGGCGTGCGATCAGGTCCATAGAGTCGTCGAACGTGGCGCTCCAGTAATCTTTCTTATTCAGGCCTTTGGAATAGAGTTTCGAAAAACTACTTTCAGTCTGCAGCGCCATAATGCCAACTACAAACATGGTCATGGGATGGGCATCAAGAGGCAGGGCATCGATGGTAGCAAACACGTGAGTGGGAACATGACTGCGGCGTTGCCAGGTATCGGTAATATGGTGTACATCTTCCGCGGTTGGCAACTCTCCTATCAGCATTAAATAAAACAAACCTTCCGGTAATGGTTCGTTTCCGCCTTCGGCTTTTGGCAGTTTCTCCTGTAATTCAGGAATGGTATAACCACGAAAACGTATGCCTTCCTGTGCATCCAGTAAACTTGTCTCGGTTACCAGGCCTGTAATTCCCCGCATTCCCTGGTACACTTGCGAAAGAGTGACTTCGCCTATTTTTTTGGTTCCATGCTCTTTTAATAGTGCCTTAATTTCAATATTAGCTTCATCAGCCTTTGCCTTAAACCTGTCTTTAATTATTCCCATGACAAGACAATTTTTATTTTAAAAGTAAAAAAATTTTTAATATTTATACCCCGAAAAGCCAAACCTTAAGTGAACGTAATAAAGATAAAGAAATTGGAGACTTCAACAAAAGTAACGACGTAATGTTAAAATTGTCGCACAATTTCTATTTGGGCGCCCTTTTATAAAACCAAAGAGCGACAAAGGAAAAAATGATGTTTGGAGTCCAGGCGGCTAAAACGGGGTCAAGACTTCCTTTTGTAGAAAAAATGGTCGAAAAGCGATCTGTCAGGATAAATAAAGCACCTGCTATAAAACCAATCGCAAGGTGAAAACCGCTGCCCCCTCGTACCCTGCGGCTCGACACTACTACGCCAATAAAACATAATAAAATTACTGCAGCCGGGGTAGCATCGCGGCGATGGCGCTCTACTTTTAAAGCGTTCAACCCTTCTACCCCGCGTTGTTCTTCGAGTTTAATAAACCGGTCTAGGTCCGGCGTATTTAGTTTGTCTTTGGTATATTCATCGCGTTTCAGATCGAGCGGCTTAAAACTGAAACTCATGGTTTTGGTAGGGGTCATTACTACCCTTTCCTTTAAACCATCTATCCAGCGCTCGATAACATTTTCCAAAATCCATTTGTTATGTGCCGTATCCCAGCGTATGGTTTCTGCTCTTAAATTGTAATCAACTTTGTTCCCTACAATATGCTGGATAAAAAAAGAGGTGCCTGTTTTAGAAGCTGTATCATAACTAATGCCCGCATAACTCGACGGATCAATTTGCAGGTAAAGACTGTTTCGATTTGCTACTAACGGGTTATACGACGAACTCTTGTCTACATAATTCGCCTGGAAACTCACTCTTAACGCATTTGCTTTTGGTATAACATAACGGTTGCCCAACCACAAAAGGGTGGCGAGTATAATTCCCCCAAATACGAAAGGTCTTAGAAACCTGTTGAAACTTGTTCCGCTGGCCAGTATGGCAACGATCTCACTTCTGCCCGCCATTTTGCTGGTAAAAAAAATAGTGGACAGAAAAACAAACAACGGAAAAAGCAATGCAAGAATATGTGGAATAAAACCAAAATAATATTGGGTAACTATCTGGCTGAAGCCTAAACCAGAGTCAACAAAATTGTCGGTCTTCTCGCTTATGTCAATTACAACACTAATAAATGTAAAAAGGAAAAGAGAATAGAAAAAGGTAACCAGCAGATTTTTCAGTATGTACCAATCAAGTTTTTTCATTCTTTTACAGCGAAGTGCCCAAAGATAGAAGTAAGAGACGACAGATGAAGAAAGAAGATGTTAATTGAAGAATAGCGGGAAGATGGTTTTTCCCGGCAATAATTTTAGCAGGCATTTTTTTGAGCCAACTATTGATCATAATTCAACATCGTTGTGTCACTCACTTATACTTATCGTTCTGACTTCAACTTTTATTCACCACAACTTTTTTTACAGAACAATTGGCTTCGTCTGCAACTTGTATCCTTAGTAAGTTTTTAATGTCATTTCTAATCTTAAAATGCTTAATGATTAGCGCCTCAGCTTTATAAAATTTCACGATTTTATAGCTGAGACACCTTTATCTCGGTAACAGTTAAAATTTTAGTTATACAATTCCAACAATCAGTAAGTTTAAGGAATAATCAGCTTAAATTGCTGTTGATTAACTGCCATGCCAAAACTTATACTGCTTTCGCTCATTAGCCTTGCCCTGTGTGTCACTTCCCTCGCCCAGCCGGGAACTATCCATGGAACAGTTGAGGATACAATTAATCGAAAGACACTTCCGCAAACAAGTATTTCAATATTAAGAGCCAAAGACTCTGTTTTAGTTGATGCAACCAGAAGTGACAG
This sequence comes from Segetibacter sp., assembly GCA_028288485.1. Taxonomy (GTDB): domain Bacteria; phylum Bacteroidota; class Bacteroidia; order Chitinophagales; family Chitinophagaceae; genus Segetibacter. The sequence continues at coordinate 3,440 of JAQBNO010000009.1, read as the reverse complement.
TAAGGGAGACTTTACACTGCCTAATGTTCCTAAAGGACAATACATTCTTATGTTTACGTATCCTTCCTATGCTGATTTTATTGAAAAGGTGACGGTGGACGAGAATGAAAATAAGTCTTTAGGAAAAATAATGCTCACGCTGAGGTCCAAAATCCTGCAGGAGGTTTTAGTGAAAACGAAGGTGGCAGCTATGCGCATGAAAGGAGACACAACCGAATATGTGGCTGATAGCTTTAAAGTACGCGAAGGTGCCTCTGTAGAAGAAATGTTACGTAAACTTCCCGGTCTGCAGGTTGATAAAGATGGAAAGATTACTGCGCAGGGTGAGGAAGTAAAAAAAATACTGGTAGACGGTGAAGAGTTTTTCGGTGATGATCCTACCATGGCTACTAAAAACCTGCAGGCGAATACCATTAGCAAAGTGCAGGTGTACGATAAAAAAAGCGACCAGGCCGTTTTCTCAGGAATTGATGACGGACAAAAAACGAAAACGATTAACCTTACCATGAAAGACAATTTCAAGAAGGGTTATTTCGGCAAGCTGGAATTAGCCGGTGGTTTAAACGACAGGTGGAACAACACACTGATGTTGAACTCCTTCAGGGCAAAAAGAAAACTGTCGGTTTATGGCATTATGAGCAGCACAGGCAAGACAGGCCTCGACTGGCGCGAACAGGAAAAATTTGGAGAAGGCCTGGATATGCAAATGAGTGACGACGGAGGAATATTTATAACCAGCGGCGGAGATGAACTTAGTCGGGCCTCGTTCGGCGGACAGGGTATTCCCAGGAGTTGGAGCACCGGTATAAACTATGGCAACAAGTTTAACAACGACAAGCAAAGCCTAAACGGTAGCTACCGTTATAATAAACTTATTAACGAGGGTGACGCTAACACTTACTCGCAATTTATTTTACCCGATACCGTCTTCTTCCAACGCGACAATAATAGCTTCAAAAGCAGCAAGCAAAGAAACTCGGCAAACGGAACTTTTGATGTTCAACTCGACAGTTTTACTTCGGTTAAAATAAAAGCGAATGGGTATACAGGTACCGACATGTCGGTAAGTGAGTATTTGTCTCAATCTATTAACGAGGATGGTAGCGCAGTTAACAGGAGTGCCCGTTCAATTGCTACAAACGGCAAGAGTAGCAGCCTTAACAGCAATATGATCTTCCGGCGACGATTAAAAAAAATTGGCAGAACAGTTTCACTCAGTTTAATACAGGAATACTTGCACACCGAGACGACCGGCTTTCTTAACTCGATAAACGATTTTTATGGCAAAAACGAAGAGATCATCAATACCAATAATATCGACCAGATGAAGCTGTATGATGTAAGCACGTTAACTGCATCAGGCAGAGTGGTGTATACAGAACCGGTGGTTAAAAACGTATTTGTTGAATTAAACTACGGGGTGAGATCGAATAACATTGAATCGAAAAAACTTTCTTACGATAAAAACTTCAATGGTAAATACGAGGCGTTGAACGATACATTCAGTAATAACTATAATTACAAGATCCTCACCAATAGCGGGGGTATGTCGTGGAAGTACAATAGTAAAAAGCTCACCGCCGGTATTGGTAGCGATGTTGCAGTAGCAAACTTTAACCTGGAAGACGTTTTCACAAAGATTAATACCCGGTATAGCTACACCAATCTCTTTCCGCGCTCAAACGTCAGTTATAAATTCAACCCCAACAGCAGCGTTAATCTTTCTTACAATGGCAACACCCAACAACCAAATATCCAGCAAATACAACCGATCAGGGACAATACCAATACGCTAAACATCTTTGTTGGTAACCCTAACCTTAAACAGGAGTTCAGGCAACGGTTTAGTTTAAATTATGGTTCTTACAAAGTGCTTTCGCAGCAGAATATGTATGCTTATGCAAGTTTTAATACCATATCAAATGCTATAACAACCAGTCAGTACACTGCCACCTCTGGAGATAGTATTGGGAAAACGGTGTACCAGCATATTAATGTAAACGGAAATTATAATGGGTACGCCTCCGGCGGGTATACCTTTAAATGGAAGAAGCCGGATATCAGGATAAACACCGGTTTGAATATGAATACCAACCGTAACAATAATATTGTAAACGGCCGGAACAACGTAACCAATAACCAAAGTTTCGGTGCACAGTTAGGCTTCAATAAATACGCAGAAAAGAAATATAGTCTTTACATGGGTTTGAATGTGAACTATAATACCTCTAATTCTTCTATCAGGCGTGATGTAAAAACAAACTATATCACCCAGAACCACTATTTCAACTTCAACGTCACATTGCCGTTTAAGCTCGAATTTAATACCGACGTAAATGCGAACCTGCGTCAGAAAACAAGCACATTCGATAACAATAATAATGTGATCGTATGGAATGCATATGTCGGAAGAAAGCTTTTCAAAAACGATAAAGGACTAATCAGTATAAGAGGCAATGACTTGTTGGATCAGAACAAAGGTTTCAGCCGGTTCATCGGATCAAACGTTGTTACCGAGAACTCTTACACTACTTTGAGAAGATACTTTATGTTGAATTTTACCTGGAACTTTTCAAGAACCCCCGGAGACGTTTCACCCGCCAAATAAAAAAGTATGAAAATATTAAGTCTCATTACATCCTTTTTGTTTTCAATCGTGTCGCTGCAGGCACAGGAAGTATTTATTGAAAAAGGAAAAATAGAATTTGAAAGAACGACCAACGTCCACAAACGACTTGAAGACGACATGAGTGAAAACAACAGCACTTTTTTAGAAGCGTTGAAAAAACAAATGCCTCAACATAAAACCAGCTACTTTAACCTGTACTTCAACCAGGATAAAACCTTGTATGAACCGGGCCGTGAAGTAGAAGTTGCGAAAAAGGTACCTGAATGGATGACAGGACCGGCAGATGCTAATATCGTATATAGTGACCTGTCGGCGAAAACTTTTAGCAGTCTTAAAAGCGTTTTTGAAAATACTTACAATATACAGGACAGCCTTAGAAAGGCAGAATGGAAGATCACGACCGATACACGGACTATCGCCGGTTTTCAGTGCAGGAAAGCAACCACTACGATCATGGATTCGGTTTACGTATTTGCATTTTATACCGACCAGATAGTAACCCGCGGCGGTCCTGAATCTTTTTCGGGTCTGCCGGGGATGATTCTTGGTATTGCCATTCCCCGTATGCATACTACCTGGTTTGCAACAAAGCTCGAAACATCAGACCCTAAGATCGGCACCATTGCGCCGCCGAAAAAAGGCAAGAAAACCGATGTGAACGCATTAAAAACCACGCTGTACAACTCATTAAAACAATGGGGCAAGAATGGGCAGAGATACACCTGGAGTATTTTGATTTAGTGAACACGTGTTTTAATTGAGCACTGAAAACTGCTAATTGAACATTTTGCTTTGTCCCTACTTTTTCAAA
>JAQBNO010000214.1 GCA_028288485.1 Segetibacter sp. | reverse complement strand
GGAGAGATTCCACAACTCCTGGATGGTTTTTTCAGCACCGGAAATAACAGCGGTTTCGAAACCGAAGAGAAAACCGCCCAGCGCGGCGATCAGCGAAATACGAATAACATAAAAAGGCACTTTAACTCCTTTAGATATCGCCGCCCCTGTCGCGACTGTAGTTTTAATATGCATTTGTTAGAGTTTTTTTAATTGAATAACCGCAAAATAATGATGGCATTTTAGCAGTTTAAAAAGGAAATAAACAATTTATTTCAAAGTTTTTTCAGCCGAAGCGAAAGATCATTCAATCCCTCGTCTTTCGGATATAACTTAATAAGATCACCATTTTTTGTATATAGCGCTACAAATGGCATTTGCATAATATTGTAATAATTTCTTACGAACAACGAACTTCCTTCTGTTCCAACGTAAAAGTTCGGGTACTTTTTTAAATTATAGTCGTTTACAAATCTCGACACCTGATTAAGAGGCTGATAAGTAATCATTGCAATAGATGCTTTTTTAAACTCTGTTATTCGCTTAGTCAGCACCTTTGTGAGTTTCTGGCAGTGGTCGCAATCAGGTAAAAAATAAATAAGGATGATCGGTTTTCCCATTGGCAGATCCTGAGCTTTGAAGACTTTTCCATCCGGTTTAAGTATCCTGAATGGCGGAACTTTTCCTGCTTGGGCTGATGATAATGAACTAACAAAAAGCATAGCAGCAAGCAGAATCAAAAAATTCTTATTTATTCTCATACCTTATTTTTTGAGGGCAAAGGAATACCTATACAGGTAAAAAAAAAGAAAATTACGGGGAAATAAAAATGCCACTAAAGCTTTGAGCGCTGTTTTCCAACAGCGGACTATAATCTTTAGTATTGTTTTTATATCCCTTCATTTTTAATCATTGTTCCATATGGATTTAAGTTCATGTACTTCCAGTTTTTTTAATATGCTTTTACGAGTGTCGCCTCTGCCTTTGATTAATACATCCACTTTACCATTCTTATTAAAATTGAAAGGGACAGCATAGTACAGCTCTCCATCATTTACAAATACCTCGAATATGTTTTTATCAGCAATTACCTCTATTTTAAAAATCTCAGTGCCAGGCTTAGTATAAACAGTTGTAGTTTGTGTAGTATCAACTGCTGTTGAAAACTCGCCTAATAAATCATTAAACAAAAGTTCAGATCCCAGGATATTTAAACCGAATTGGGTAGCGTCCCCTTTTTCAAATTCGGCAATAACATGCAACGCATTAGTGTTTACAGGAACTGACAAACCTTCATTCGATTTGATGATCTTATTTTCAAAAATTTTACTATTCCGATGAAGTAAATTGATTTCCTTCACGGGTGTAGGGCAAAGCCGAAGTCCGTCAAAAGTGTTTCTTAACTTCAATTCGGTAGGAAATAACATAGCCTGGTTAAAAGGCATTCCTGGTTGCGTTATGCCCCGTCCCCATCCAACTTGAATACGTCTTTTATCAGGAGCATCGTTGTAGGTTTGAGAGGCATAAAAGTATCCGCCCCCGTAATCATATTGTTTTAAATGTTGGTTGATTGAAAACTTTTTCCCGTTAAAGTCGCCTAACATGTATCTGCCCGTAGCATCGTACATTACCCATTTAGAAGTTCCTGATGCTGCCTCGACCGGCAATTCAAAAAGTTCAGGGCATTCAAAGAAACCTTCCACCCCAGACTGGTAAGTCCAATTCTTCAAGTCAGGAGATGTATAAATGAGATGCTGATTAATGATCGCTTGCTGCCCTAACGACATTGGTTTTGTTCTTTCCATATCCCAGACTACCATTACCCAATGGTTGCCGGGCTCGTACCAAAAAACTTTAGGATCACGGCCCCTGTGTTTTAGAATAGGATTGCCGGCGTACTCCTCAAAAGTCCTTCCATTGTCATAACTTAATTTCAAACATTCACCTCTGCCGGTACTGGTATATACCGCAATCAACGGATCTACTCCATTTCGTCTAAATCCTGCTGTATTACGTTTGTCTATTACTGCCGAGCCAGAAAATGCAGCATCGCGCGGACCCATCGGGTAAATCGCTTCCGGCAACTCCTTCCAGTGCAGCAAGTCTTTACTGGTGGCATGCCCCCAATGCATATTACCCCATGGCCATCCGTAGGGGTTGTGCTGATAAAACAGGTGATATTCGCCGTTTTGGTATATCAAACCATTTGGGTCATTTATCCAACCTCTGCGCGACGAAAAATGTACCTGCGGACGGGCACTTTCTTTATAAACACTATCCTGTCCGGGAAATCCCGCATCTGCAAAAACCATTTTCAATCCCCGTGTCCGGTCCTCATTCGCTTCCTTATTTACACTTTTATTGGTTTGAGCTATATTGCTAAATGCTCCACCTCCGGCAACCTCTGTCTTTGATATTTCTACTGAAATAGTTTTGCCCTGGTATGGTGTTGCATCAAAAAACACCCAGTAATCCGGTTTTTCCGTCGCTAACTTTATTGTAAACTGGTCAACCACTTTTCCTTCAGATATGATTTGTGTCCGGGTAAGCTTATTCGCCTCATTTACCGGAAAGTTTAAATAGTTCTGACCTTTTAAAATTTTAATTTGCCGGACTGTGTCCTGCCCAAAAATCATATTCCCCGAAGCAACCAAAAAATTCAGGAAGCAAATAATAAAAAGTTTCTTCATACAGTTATTTTTATCGTTTATAATTATGTATTGTTGCACAAGAAGTATTGTTTTATAAGCACCTTTTCCCTGCAACAGACGGTATACGGTCTTTAATCTTGAGAAAGTTGGATAGTAATCTTTTACTCTGACCGTTGTTAAAAGGTTTCTAATTACCTGCATCTATAAGAACCATAATTTTTTTGTTACCGGCATTGGAATTTCTATTATTCATTGTTGCGTCGCACACTTGTACGGCAACAATAAAACCAGCAGTTCACCTGGTAATTATCTACGCTTAATCATTCTCTTACAGCCCTGCTTTACCTGCCATGCAGCACATTCTGTAGTGATAATGACAGATTGCGCGCCGCTAAGTGCACTATTCATAGATGCTCTTCATCTGCCATGCATCCAGCGATTTCAGTTCAGCTTCTTGTCCTTGCGAACGAATAGATACGCCCTGGCTGTCCTCCCGCCCCGGGTACACGCGCATTGCAACACACTGCTTTCCATTTACAAAAACTTCAATTACACTTTTATCGATAAACACCCTCAGCTTTACAGTTTCGCCTGGTGTTAAGAAGAACGAAGCTGTTTCCGGCGCACGAAACCTGGCATCAGGAAGTGTAGATGAATAGGATGACTCTATGCTAATCAAACTAGCCGGAATATTGGGCGTACGTGGCTCTGGCTTTATTCCGGCAACTAGGTTAACCAGGTCGGCCGGCATGATCGCTGTTTCGGCTCCCGCCTTGTATTCCAATCCTTTGTTAAGACCTTTTTCCTTAAAGAAGATGATCCGGGTAAACTCTTCTTTTTTAGGCGAGCGCAACACATTCAGCTCGATCATTTGTGCATTCTTCGGATCGATTTCCGCTGAAATTTCCATAGCATTTCCCTTCACCCCTTTCAATACTATTTCCTGGTTTGCAGGAAGCGTTATTGGTCCTACATGCTGCTTATTATAACGAAGCGCAGAAAGATCACCGGCAGGCTCCTGTCCCAATTCATCCTTGGACAACAGGGTCAGCCGTCGGGGCAAAGTCATGATATGGTTCCAGCCTTCGGTTGGCCTTCCCTGGTTCATATTAAAAATCACAATTACCCCACCTTTTCCATCGGGTGCTGCTGAAGGTGCGTGCACACCTGAAGGACTAACTGCTCCATGGTTAAATTTTCCACCGGATGTAACAATAAATTTATCGTTCTGCTTGTCATAATCGCCCAACAGGTATTGCCCCCCGCTCATGTGGCTGAAAAAGTTCATGATATAACGGTTCCCAATGGGCCAGAAGTACGGACAGGCCCCGTCATCACCAATTTGTGTAAAGCGGTCGTCTTTTACAAATTCATGCATATACTCCCAATTGGCGAGATCTTTGGATCTGAAAAGGTAATTTGCACGTACAGGTCTGCCTCCCGGTCCTGTAGGCGTTTTACCGGCAGAAAGGGCGTAATAGATTCCGTCTTTTTTCCAAATGGAAGGATCAAATACGCTGTAGGGCAGCGGAAAACCAGTAGTACTTTTTGATGATATGACGGCTTTGCCCGTAACTTTCTCCCAGTTAAGTAATAATGGATCACTTGATACAGCCACCATATTTCCAACAGCCGTACCGTGGTACATTGCAATAACCCGGTCTTCTTCCACCAGTGCCGATCCTGAATACACTGCCCTTTCGGGCTTCGGATATATCGCGTAGGGAAGATCCCGCCAATGAACCAAATCTTTACTGATTGCGTGGCCCCAATGTTGACGCGTATCTTCAGGAGGATATGCCTGGTAAAAAAGGTGCCAGTTACCTTTCCAGTAACTTAATCCATTAGGGTCATTGAGTGTTCCTTCAGGGTTTACATAATGATATATGGGACGAAACTTATCACTTGCCAACTTTTTACGCGACTCGATCAGCCTCAACATCAAAGGGTTCGTTTTTAACTGCGCTTCCTGCTCATCGAGTGTATTAGCAAAGGTATATTCAGGAACCTTCGAGGTATAGTCAGGAGAAATCTCCTGACCGGTAGCAGTTACTATACCGAACCATGTAATGCATGCAATTGCTAAGCTTATATGAATAACAATGGTATTTTTCTTTATTCTCATTTTTTTGCTTATTTAGTAGCGGTATCATAAATGTTCTTCATTTGCCACGCTTCCAATGATTTTAATTCGCTGGCCTGTCCCTGAGAACGGATAGAAACACCCACTGCATCTTCACGGCTTGGATAAACGCGAACAGCCAGGCATTGCTTTCCATTCACAAATACCTCGACCACACTTTTGTCGATGAACACCCGAAGCTTCAGTGTTTCATCACTTTTCATAGCAAATGATGCCGTTTCCGGACCTCTTGGCCGTACGTCGGGATGAAGTGAAGCGTAAGAAGATTCTATAGTAATCAAACTTTCCCTGGCAGGTGGAGATGCAGGTAGAGTTGTTGGGGTTGTTGGCTGGTTGGTTCGTAAGGCTGCTGCTTCTCCAAAGCGATAGTTACGTCCCTCACTCATTCCTCTGCCTTCCATAAATACAATCCGAGTGAATTCTTCTTTACCAGGAGAGCGCAATACATTTAATTCAAGCATTGGAGCATCTTTCGGATCAATTTCCAGATTAATTTCCATGGCATCGCCCTTAATATTTGGCAATACAACTTCTTTGTTTGCCGGTAAAACCATCGGCTTTACTTCCTGTCGGGCATAGCGTAACGATTCAATGTCTCCTGCCGGCTCCTGGCGTAAATCATCATTTCCTGTGAGTGTAAGTCTTCTTGGAAGCGACATAATTTGATTCCACTCACCGGTAGGCTTACCATGGTTCATGTTAAAAATAACAATAACCCCGCCTTTGCCATCAGGAGTAGCAGATGGTGCATGTATGCCTGAAGGAGTAGCTGGTCCGAAATTAAATTTGCCACCATGGGTAACCACAAATTTATTTCGGGCGGTATCGTAGTCTCCCAACAGGTATTGCCCCCCACTCATGTGGCTAAAAAATGGCATAATATAACGCTTCCCGATGGGCCAGAAATACGGACAGGCATAGTCGTCGCCAATTAACGTAAATCGGTCACCTTCAACAAACTCGTGCATATACTCCCAATTAGCCAGGTCTTTTGAGCGAAACAGGCTGCCTACCGGTACTTGCCTTCCACCAGGACCCTTCGGCACCCTGCCTGCAGACAAGGAGTAATAAACGCCATCCCTTTTCCAGATGGAAGGATCGAAGACACTGTAAGGAAGGGGGAAGCCAGTTTTACTGCGTATAGGAATAACGGCATTTCCCGTTACTTTTTCCCAATTTAACAGTAATGGATCGGAAGAAATCGCCACCATATTTCCCACCTCGGTACCATGATACATTGCAATTACACGGTCTTTTTCAACCAAAGCGCCTCCTGAAAAAACAGCTCTTTCCGGTCCGGGATAAATAGCATAGGGAAGATCTTTCCAATGAATTAGATCTTTACTGATGGTATGCCCCCAATGCTGGCGCCTATCTTCGGGGGGATAGGCCTGGTAAAACATGTGCCAGTTGCCATTCCAGTAACTTAACCCGTTAGGGTCGTTGAGGGTGCTTTCGGGGCTCACAAAATGATAGAATGGCCGATACCGATCAGAAGACTGTTTCTTGCGTGACTCAGCAAAACGCTTCATCAAAGGATTGGTTTTAATCTCATTTTCCTGTTCTGGTAAAGTATTGGAAAAAGTATATTTAGGAACGGGTGAAAGGTATGGCGGCTTATCTGCCTGGGCCTGCGAGGTGATCGCGGATAGAAGCAGCATTGATGAAGAGAGGAAGAATGCTATTTTTTTCATTTATCGATTGATTAGTTTTTGTATAACAGGCTGATTACCAACAGGGGTAGCACAACCGGCTTTTTGATGCGAGATAAACTGTTTGTACAAGTGTGCGACGCAAGGATGTTGATTGAACGATGCGGCCTGGCTCATAAAAAATACCGGCAAGCTTTTCAGAACTACCAGCAGGCTGCAGGTTGAAAAATGAACGAACAACTGGCGGACCTAAGAGTGCCACAAATTATTCGTTCGTTTTATGGTTGTACTAATGATTTTAATAGCCGGGATTTTGAGCATAAATTCCATCCACAAGGTTAATTTGATCCTGGGGAATTGGAAGATATTCGTCTCTACCCTTTGTGAATACGGCGCTATTTAAATAGGGGTGTCGTATTTTTTCAACTGCCAAATAACCATTAAGGGTTTCAGCGGCTATTCCCCAGCGAACAAGATCATGAAAGCGAGGGCTTTCCATGGCGAATTCCAACCGTCTTTCCCACTGTAATGCCTTTCGTGCATTTTCTTTTGACCATGGAAGGTTGGAGCCGTCGTACAAAGAAATTTTGTAGTTGGAAAAGCCCTGGCCAGCCTTAGGATGACCCGCAGGGTAAGTTGTCCATGATGTGGAGTTAGCGGCCCGGGTTCTTATTTGATTAATGATCGGGCGGGCAAGATCGTGCTGACCTAATTCAATAAGTGCTTCAGCTTTCATGAGAAGCACATCGTTGTACTGTAAGATATCCCAGTTTTGTGCCGTACCAAAAAATGCTCCTCCTTTCCTGATTGCATTTGTACTGGGCAACTGAATTTCCTTCATTGGCAAAAAGTTACCATACACGGCAGGGGTTCTTGCCCAGGATGCTTGTGCTACAAAATTAATATCGTATTTAAAAGGATGCGAGACGATTCCTACTGTATGGTCAAGCCTTGGATCAACGCCATTTGCAGGTGCCAGGAAATCGGCCGGATCTTTCATTTCAGTATTATTGAATGTTTCAAATAACGGCATACCTGTTACAGCATCGGTTTTGAATGCATTTACCAGGTTTTGACTGGCAAGGTGGAATGAACAGCAACCATACACCGACGCCATGTTATAGTTAAGCCCGTGTTCAAAGTCTACCCTGCCCCAGTTAGTTCCGTCGTCGAACGAAAATTGAATGGCGAAGATTGATTCGCTGTTATTTTCATATCCATACGTCCACTTTTTACCGTAATTGTCTACCAGGCTGTATTTACCAGAGTTAATTACCGCATCTGTCAGATTTACTACCTGCTGTAGTTTTGCTGCATCGATGCTGGTTACTGCGTGTGATTCGTTTTGAACATACGCCTGGTACAACCTTGTTTTAGCTAAATAGCTTGTAGCGGCCCATTTATTTGCCCTGCCTTTCTGAGGTTGGGTTTCGGGAAGATTGTCTATCCCAAACTGAAAGTCGGCTGCAATTTTATCCCATAGTTGTGTATTGGTAAACTGGCGGTTACTGATTAACCTGATTTCATCCTGCGTAGCAGTATGTTCAATCCATACCGGGTACTTAAACAGCCTTTTTAAGATGAACATAAAATGAGCGCGAAGAAAACGTAGTTCTGCCTGGCGAACTTTTTTGGCATTTGGAACGCCATTTACAATGTATTCTGCATCGGTAAATTTATCCAGTTGTCTTAAAGCCAGGTTTACCCTTGAAATGTTGGCATATACTCCTATCCACGTATTATTTTGATAACCACCTACCGCGGCAGTTACCAGGTTATACTGTTCCAGATCGTTTAAAGGAGCCTGATCTGCCACACCGCTCCCCCCTTTATATGCATCATCAGATCGCACACTCCCCCAAACATAGTCACTTGACCAGGCGAAATTAAAAGTAGTATTTCCCAGGCCTGCATAGGCGGCAATAACGAGGTCTTCTGTTTTTGCCACTGAATTCAAACCTTCTTCAGTGATGATGCCTTCTGGCTTAACGTCGAGAAATGACTTTTTACACGACAGTGCAAAAGAAATGGTGAACGTGATAGAAATTAGTAAGACGAATTTATATTGTTTCATGTTATTCAATTTTTAAGTTAAAATCTGATATCTAAGCCGAAGGTTAGCGTAACGGGTCTGGGGTAGATAGCACCTGGAGTTTCAGGATCGGGCCCGGTGAAAGCATTGGCGCCGGATTTCTTATACAATACAATGAGGTTATCAGCAATTCCGTAAAAGCGCAATGCATTTAATTTCATCCGTCTTACCAGATTCGATGGTACGGAATAACTTAACTGAATATTCTGCACTTTGAAATAATCACCATTTACCAACAGATAGTTAGAAGTGCGGGTTTCGGTGTTGGCATTCACCAATGAAACGGCAGGGATGGTAGAAGACGCGTTCTGCGGTGTCCAGGCTTCTAATAAACGTTTTCCTTTATTTACCCCTGTAGCCGTACCAAGAAAATCGGTGAAGACCTTAGAGGCATCATTCACGGTAACATTGGATACGCCGCGCATGAAAACTGATATAGAGAAGTTTTTGTAAGTTGTTTGTACGTTTAAACCATACGTTAATCCTGGTAACTCAGTTCCCAGCCAATCCTGGTCTAAAGCATTGATAACACCGTCGCTATTAAGATCTTTATATCTTATTCTGCCAACACCTTTACCGGGTTGTATTGCTGACTTGGTTACTTCTTCCTGGGTTTGGAACAGTCCTTCAGTTACATAACCGAAATAAGAAGTTCTTGAGCGACCCAGGATGGTCTTTTCAATATTACCGGCAAAAGATCGAACAACGGATGAAGGCAGGAAGGTTATTTGGTCTTGAAATCGAGCAATGTTCCCGTCGATTGAGTAAGAAAATTCTCCTTGCGTATCATGATAACCCAGTGATAGTTCGAAGCCGTGGTTGTCCATGCTGGCACCGTTCACTGTTTTAATCGCGCCCTCGCCAATTGCTCCTGGTGTTGGAGGCGTTACAAGGATATCTTTGGTATTACGAGTGAAATAGTCAAATGAACCGGTAATCTTCTGCTGTAGCAGACCAAAATCCAGTCCCAGGTTTACTTCACTGGTGGTTTCCCATCTTAAGTCTGGGTTTGAAGTTCGGGTGGCTACATAACCAGAAGGTAGTGATCCTGTATTAGCGCCGTTGATATCATAAGCAGTACCATTAGACCGGGTAGTAGCTGCAGGGTCTACCGTTCCATAGTTGGTGGCAAACTGCTGAAAGGTTGAATAATCTCCTATTTCCTGGTTACCCACTTTTCCTACTCCTGCTCTTAATTTTAGGTTTGAAAAAACCGGCATGGCGTTTCTCATAAACTCTTCATTACTTACTGTCCAGCCAACAGAAACTGCAGGGAACACTCCAAACTTGTTGTTTTCACCAAATCGTGAAGAACCATCGTAACGAAGTGTAGCAGAAGCGAGGTACTTATTATTGAAAGAATAATTGACTTTACCGAAATAAGAGAGCAACTGATTACGGGTAGTAAAACCGGTGTTGGTCGCAATACCCGTTCCTGCACCCAATTGAAAATAAGACCGATCTTCGAGAGCAAAGCCTTGTTTGGCTGTTTGAATTACCTGGGTTGAATTTTTAATAGCTTCCATGCCCGCTAAAAAGCTTATCCGCGACTTGTCGAGGTTTACAGAATAGTTTACGGTATTAGACCACGTCCAGTTCAAACGGTGACGCTGTGCAACAGACATGTTATTAATAGTACGGTTAAGGAAACCTACCGAATACCGTCTCTCGATATTAATATCATAGTTATTTGTGTAATCAAGTCCGAAGCTCGACCTCAGCACGAGGTTGGATACCGGTGTTAGTTCTGCATAGACGTTACCAAAGGTCTGGAGATCATTGTTCACATCATCTTTATCAAGTTCGGCAAGGAAAACGGGATTCTGGCGGTCGGAAAAGCCAGCCCCGATAGGACCGGCAAAAGTTCCGTTTAATTTACGAACCGGTAAGATGGGTAATATAATAGTTGATAGGGCAAGCGGAGATGCACCGGTCGGTGTAATTCTTGAAGTGCCATCGGCATTCCATCCTGCAACGCCGAACTGATCGCCACCCATTGGCCGTTCTCTTGCTTTAATAACTTGTAAATTTTCTCCAATCTTTAATTTGTTGTTGAAAAAGTTGATTGAATTATTAATACGTGCGGTATATCTTTTATAGTCGTTATTGAGTACGAGGCCGGAATTGGTGAAGTAGCCAAAGCTGATCAACGTAGAGCTTCTTGGTGAACCTGCGGTGAGGGTAATGGTGTTCTGTGATACGATCCCGGTTCTGAACACTTCGTCCTGCCAGTCTGTGTTTGCAGAGGGAATATTAGGATCGCCATTGATAAACGGAACAGGCTTCACCTCATCGAGGATACGAACGCCATTGTTGTCGGTATGCTCAACAAAACTGTACAAGGCGCTATGGGCCGTGGTAGGAGTTCCGCCGTTTACAGATGCACGCCAAAGCACAGAACCGTATTCTTTAGTATCAAGCATAGACAGTCTTCTGACATTATTGGCAGCGGAAAGACTAGAATTGACAGTGATGCTTACGTTGTTTTTTCCTTGCTTGGTAGTGACGATAATAACACCATTGGAAGCACGGGAACCGTATATGGACGATGCCGACGCATCTTTCAGGACTTGCACTGACTCAATTGCATTTGGATCCATGAACTGAAATATATTAGGATCGGTTGTAGGGACACCGTCTATAATATAGAGAGGATTGGTATTTCCTAATGTATTTACGCCACGGATATTTACCGAACGTGCTGCTCCGCTGGGAGAACCATCTGACCGGATGTACAATCCGGGAACTCTTCCCTGTATATTTTGCAGTGCACTGCCAGAGGGGATATCTTTCGCCTTTCCCATATCAACAATTGCGATTGATCCGGTTAAGTCAGCTCTCCTCTGTGTTTGATATCCAGTTACAACCACCTGCTCTAACTGAGCTTCAGCTTCCTGTAATTCAACCGACAAATCCTGTGACCCTTTGACCTTAATTGTTGAAGATGTCATTCCAATATAAGAAATTGTTAGTTCATCTCCCGGTGAAGCCATGAGGGTAAATCTTCCTGATGTATCAGTAGTCGCTGATCCTGATTTTGACGAAACCGAAGCGCCGACAAGCGGCTCTTTTGTAGTACTTTTTACAACATGGCCGGTTATTCTTTGTTGTGCCCACACCGTCAACGATAAAAGGAGACAGGTAAACAAATAGACAAGCTTTCGCATAAATGTAGATTTAATTGTTATAAGACAGTTTGTACTTTTTTGTGTGAATTCGAGTGAATTAGTTCTGTTATTTGAGAAATTTCGTATTGAGGACAGGCGCCCTTTTGGGTAGCTATGAATGCGCCAATTCCGGAACCAAAAGTCAACGCATCTTCTACAGGTGAACCTTTTAGCAAATGGTTAATAAAACCTGCGAGAAAGGAGTCTCCGCTTCCTATAGTGTCGCTTACATTTACTTTATAGCCGGTGTGTCGGTAGATTTTTCCATGATCATTTACGATTGCCCCATCAGCACCTAACGTAACAATCAATGTTTCGATATTAAAGCGGTCCTGCACCAATTTGATCCTGTCTCCGATGCTTTGAAAGTGATTGAACCAGCCGGTAATCAGCTCTAACTCGGCTTCGTTCATCTTTAAAATATCGGCCTTTTGCAACAAGTATTCAATATGAGAACGGTTGAAGTGCGGTGGCCGAAGATTGATATCCAGAACCTTAAATTTTGCAATGTCCAGCAATTGATACAGTGTATCACGCGACTCTTTATTACGGGAGGTAAGGCTACCGCACACAAAGTAATCTGACTGGTCAACCAAATCAGTGTACTCGTCTTTCCATTCAATAAAGTCCCACGCTGAAGGGTAAACAATATCATAAGAAACTTCCTGGTGATTATTAACGTTGGCATAAACAAGACCTGTAGGTCGCTCATAATCAACTTGGAAATATTCTGTTGTTACCCCGCTTTCTGCGAGAATGTTTACCAGTTTTTTTCCATAATCATCCAGACCAATCTTTGTTATCAGGGCTGGCTCTGCACCCAATTTCTTTAAATGGTAAGCAACGTTCATGGGCGCGCCGCCGGGAAGTGCACCGGAGGGGAGTATATCCCATAGCACCTCACCAAAACACACCACCTGGTGCTGCGTGGTTGGATCCATAATTTATTTTTAAGGGTTAAGAAATGTAGTATATGCAGTTTTTTGTCCTTGCTTTATGACACCGCCCAACATCGTGGTGTCACTCACTTCAACAATTTGTGCTTAAATGAACGGTTATTAGTTTTTGGACAATGCCAACCGTTTGGGAGACATGTTATCCCTGTTTCCGTCCTCAAAAGCTGAATAAAGAGATTTGGTACAAGAGGCCGCCATTGGCGGAACGAACGCTCCGGAATTGTTACAGTGGGGGTAACAAAAATGTTAATAATGGATTTTCATTACGGGAAGTGGCGCCGGCTTTGTTCGAAAAATTTGAGTTTGATTGAAACTACTAATTAAAAGGGCGATAATAGCTACTTCGCCTGGTAAGAATAACCAGGAGAAAACGGAGGAACTCTGGGTGGTAACAATAGCCGATAAGAAAACATAGGTGATTATTACGGTGATGATCCTTTTTAATCTGTTGGTGCCGTGACTAAAATAAGAGCTGGTAATAGTAGTAAAAGCAGGGTTTACTAAGTCAGTTGTTTTTTTAAACCTATGTTTCCAGTTCTGCAATTCTTTATAAGCCTGAACGATTCCTGAAAGAATGGCAGTATTAAAATGAAGAAACCAACTTGGATTAGCTCCTTTTGTACCTGGGAAGGTGACAGTTTTTTTATTCATACCGCAAGCAATTTGAAAGCAAAGTAGGGTAAGGTGCTATACAAGTTGTTGTGTTTCTGTTTCAAATGTTATTCTTTTCTAAAAATCAATCCAAATTGCGTAATATGCCCAGTCTCAATTAGTTACAGTATTACAAAAAGTATACTTTTAGTTTTGTCTTTTGAATTTGTAACACAGTATTTAGAAATAGTCTCATAAAAAACAGTTAACGCACAACTGAAAGGGAGCCGAAGCCGTGTTTGCAGCGTCTGCCCCTGCTTAAAGGGTAAATTTTATTACCTTGCGTATAAGTAATTTAAAAACTGAACGATTGCCCCAAGACGTGATATTATGTCATTCTTAAAATATTGCTACAACTTAATTTTAGGTATCTTATTATTCGTGTTAATTGCCGGTTGTAATTCGAGGAATAAACCAAAACAATACCTGGTTGGTTTTTCACAATGCGTCGAATCAGATGCATGGCGAAAAACAATGCTGGAAGAAATGAAGAGAGAACTTTCATTTCATCCAGGTGTAAATTTTATTTACCGCCAAGCTGACGGAAACAGCCAAAAACAAATTACACAGGTAAAAGAACTGTTAAGTCAGCGGCTTGATATTTTAATCATTTCGCCCAATGAAGCTGATCCGCTTACTCCTATTGTTGAGGAAGCTTTCAATAAGGGAATTCCTGTTATTGTTGTTGACAGGAAAATTTCATCCACTTTATTCACGGCATATGTTGGAGGAGCGAATTATGAGATCGGTAAAATGGCCGGCCAATATGCGGTTAATTTATTAAAGGGGAAAGGCAATATTATTGAGATAACCGGGTTGCCAAAATCAACGCCGGCAATTGAAAGGGATAGGGGATTTGTAGACGCAACCCGGAATTACCCCTCATTGAAGATTATTAAACGAGTGAACGGTGAATGGTATAAGCAAAAAGCGAAAGAAGAACTTTCAGAAATAGCAGACAAATACCGGGAGGTGGAACTGGTGTTTGCCCATAACGACATGATGGCCTATTCTGCTTATGAAGTATATAAAAGTAAGGGATTGCCTATTCCAAAGATTATCGGGGTAGATGGATTACCCTGTAATGGTTGCGGGATGCAATTTGTCTCAGAAAAATTAATTACTGCAACAATGCTTTATCCAACCGGGGGCGAAGAAGCGATTCGCATAGCGATGAAAATTTTAAACAAGGAAGATTTTAAGAAGGAAAATATATTACAGACGAATGTGCTTGACTCCACAAATGTACGCATCATGCAACTGCAGGCAAGTAAGGTCACAAGCCAGCAACAGTCAATTGAACGGCAGCAGGAAATGCTTGCAGAACGGGAAAGAACCTATAAAAGCCAAACTACCTTATTATATGTAGTCATTTCACTATTGGGACTTGCCATAGCGTTAGGAGGATTTGTTTTTTATTCTTTACGTGAAAACCGAAAGATCAACAAAAAGCTGCAACTTAAAAACCTTGAAATCTCTGACCAGAAAAATAAGCTTGAGGAAATGTCGGTAAAGGCACAGGCAGCCAATGAAGCAAAAGTCGCCTTCTTTACAAACATCTCCCACGAGTTTCGTACCCCGTTAACCTTAATACTAGGCCCGCTCGAAGAATTAATGGCTAACAATAAAAATCAATATAACCAGGTTCAAAACCTGAATTTAATTCATAAAAATGTTATTCGTCTTTTACGGTTAGTTAATCAGTTAATGGACTTTAGAAAAATAGAGGTAGACAAAATGAGGCTAAAAGCTTCCGAAAATGACCTCATCTCATTTATTGGAGATCTTATGCACTCTTATAAAAGCATAGCGCAAAAAAGGAATATCGACCTGAGAATAATCACTAATGAAAGACACTTAAACGTTTGGTTTGATGTAAACATGTTAGATAAAGTAATATTCAACCTGTTGTCGAATGCATTTAAGTTTACTAAAGATTCAGGGTATGTACATATTTATATTAATAAAAACGAAAATGCTAACCAGGCGATTATTAAGGTAGAAGATAATGGCATAGGCATGGCGGAAGACGTTGTTAATAATGCTTTCGAACTGTTTTACC
>JAQBNO010000212.1 GCA_028288485.1 Segetibacter sp. | reverse complement strand
GGAGAGATTCCACAACTCCTGGATGGTTTTTTCAGCACCGGAAATAACAGCGGTTTCGAAACCGAAGAGAAAACCGCCCAGCGCGGCGATCAGCGAAATACGAATAACATAAAAAGGCACTTTAACTGCCTGCTTCGTGCCTAAAGCTGTTGCAGGCGATCGTTCAGTTTCAATATACATACTTAAGGTTTAAAAAGGCTTCTTCTACAATTGCAATTACTTGGGGTAAAACATAAGATACCTGCAAGTAAAAACGGGGAGAACGTAGACACGTTCTCCGTGTATGATTGTTTAAGAAAAAACTTCTTTTGTAGACAAATTAAATTTCCAGGTACAGCATGTTACTTTTAAATTCATAAAACATTGCCCTTCAGTTGCTGTAAACTGTTCTAATAGCCGGGGTTTTGTTTGTACAAACCATTTGTAAAAGTGATTTCAGATTGAGGTATAGGCAGGTATTCGTCTCTTCCTGCTGTAAATTTCGCTGTAGACAGAAAGCTTCTCCTCGTCTTTTCGACAGATATGTAACGATTCAAAGTCTGCTCAGCAATTCCCCATCTTACCAAATCAAAGAAGCGATCCCCTTCCGTTGCAAATTCCAGCCGTCTTTCAAAACGCAGTGCCTGCCGGGCATATTCCTGTGTCCACCCCGAAGGCGTGTATTCTTTTGTATTATAGTTCGATGGAAAAGTGCCGTCCGTCTTCTTAAGCCTTCCGGTACTTGCTGCTGCCCTTCTCCTGATTTGGTTAATTAAAGGCAAAGCTTTGGCCTGTTGGCCCATTTCAATATATGCTTCGGCCTGCATTAATAAAACATCGTCGTACCGGATTACATCGTAATTTTTTGCAGTGCCCATAAATGGACCGAGTTTCAAGTAGGATGAGCTCGATGCGGATTGTTGAAAACGCATTGTATGAAAATTACCATAAACTCCCGCATCACGTACCCAACTATTACTGAAGAGTTTAGTATTGTCATATTTATAAGGGTGTCCCTCTATACCAACTGTATGATCAAGACGGGGATCGACTGTTACATTTTTGATATCAGCAATGCCATTATTAAATGTTTCAAAATTGGGTAAGCCATTTGCGTCGGTAGTGTGGGCATTTACTAAATTCTGACTTGCAGCATGAAAACCGCAGCAACCGTATTGCGGTGCGCCATGAGGGTAGTTCAATCCGTCTTCGTAGCTCAATCGGCCGGCTGTTGTACCATCGTTTATAGAAAACTGGATAGCAAAAACAGACTCAGTTCCGTTTTCAGTTTCAGGCAAAAAGTTATTGGCAATATCATTACTCAAAGAATATTTACCGGATGCTATAACAGCCTCCGTTAATGTAACCACCTCCTGCAATCTTGCCTGGCTGATGTTAATGACTTTATGATTAACATCCTGTTCGTATGCCTGGTACAACCTCAATTTTGCGAGATAAGCCTGGGCCGCAGATTTATTAGCTCTTCCGATTTCTGCTTGTGAAACAGGCAGATTTTCGACGGCAAATTGGAAATCTGCAGCGATCTTATTCCAGGAATCTTCATTTTTTAGATCGTTTGAAACTTTCAGAATATCTTCCTCGGTAGCAGTTTCATCAAAAATTGGAATGTTCTTGTACAATAGTTTCATGGTAAAATAACTATGCGCCCTAAGGAACTTTAATTCAGCTACCCGTTGTGCTTTTTGCGGATATGCTTCTGGGCTTAAAGTATTTACTGCACGTAACGCAACATTGGCTCTTGAAATAGATTTAAAAAGGTTCTGCCACGAACGAGTAACAAAGGCTCCCATGGTTGGAGTTACCAGGTTGTAATGCTCGAGTGCATCCACTTCACCTACGTCGCCGGTTCCACCGCCTCCTTTGTATGCATCATCTGAGCGGACGCTTCCATAAGCCCACTTACTGTAGATCGGCCCTATCATGTCCCCGTTTCCAATTGCAGCATAGGCCGCCGTTACTAACCCTTCTATGGCCGTGGGTGATGTTAAATCTGAAGATGAAAGAACTCCGGTTGGGGTATAGTCCAACGCCTTTTTACACGCGCCAAAGAACAATAGCCCGGTAGTTATAAAAGCTGTTATAATTATATTTTTCATTTTGCTTAAATTTTTATTCTTTTAGAAGGATGCATTAATACCAACGGTATAAGTTTTTGGTATTGGAACAGGATCAAGATCAATTCTTTCAGGATCGGGACTTTGATAGCTTTTACTTTTGAACCAGAACAGGTTTTCAGCCATGGCAAAAAAACGTAGTCTTGAAAAAACAGCTTTTGGAACAATGTTGTAACCCAGCTGCATATTCCTCATCTTGAAATAAGAAGTGCTGACAATAAAATAATCAGAAGTTCGGCCTTCATTATTATTGTCTTTTAATGTTAGGGCAGGAACATTTGTGTTAGGGTTTTGAGAAGTCCAACCATTAAAAACACCGGGTCCGACATTCTCCCTGCTTCTCATCAGGTTGTTGAAGACAGTATAAACGTCAAATCCGGCTCTGCCACCAACCCCTGATCCAAATATCGATGCGTCAAATTTCTTGTACGTTAAATCTACTCTCACACCATATTCAAGGGCAGGAAGTGTGGTACCTATCCAGGTTCTATCCAGGTCATTAATTACGTTGTCGTTATTGATGTCAACATAGCGAATCCTGCCGGGGCCAGCACCGATTTGTGTAGGTGCTTTAGCTACTTCGGCCTCAGATTGAAAGAGGCCATCTGTTTTATAACCGAATATATCAAACTGAGAGTGACCAATGATCGTATTTACCAGGTTACCTGCATATGCTGGGCGTACATTTTCAGGCAACTCTGTTATTTTGTCCCTAAAGCGGGCAAAGTTCAGTTTCACATCATATCTGAAATTCCCAATCTTTTCACCCTGGTACCCCAGTACAAACTCCCAGCCTTTATTACTTTTTGACGCACCATTTACTGTTTTGGTTTGTCCTTCACCCAAAGCTGATGCAACAGGCGGGGTAATTAAAATGCCGGTTGTTTTTCTTGTGAAATAATCGAATGATCCATAAACTTTTCCCCTGAGTACCGAGAAGTCTAATCCAGCATTTACCTCATCGGTGGTCTCCCATTTAAGGTTTGGGTTAGCTGCCTGCGTTTGAACGAATCCTGAAGGCAACGTGCCGGTATTTGCACCTGACAAAGAATATGCAGTTCCTACATTGTAGTATTGCTCGAAGAAACCTCCTGTCAATTGTGCCTGTGTTGTACCATACCTCGTATCAAAAAGACCAAAACGTGACAAATCACCTATTTGTTGATTACCTACGCGACCTACACCCACCCTGGCTTTTAATTCGGAGAAAAAGCTGTTTTGCATAAACCTTTCTTTATCTATTCTCCATCCTAAGGAGGCAGCCGGGAAAATACCGTACTGGTTCTGTGCACCAAAACGGGAAGAACCATCACGGCGAAGTGTTAGTGCAGCTAAATACTTGTCGGAATGATTATAATCTATCCGGCCGAATTGAGAAAACAACCTGTTGCCCGTTGATCCCCCGGTAACGTTTGTATTACCTGTTCCCGCGTTCAGGGTGAAATATTCTTCGGTTTGAAGAGCATAACCTTCTTTCCTGGTCGTTTGAAAGTCTAAATCTGTTTTGATGTATTCTGTACCTACTAAAAATTTAAAACTGTTATTATCATCGAGGTTTAAATTATAACGCAGTGTATTAGAGAAGGTGGTACTTATATAATTGTTTTGATCAAAAAACAGACTGTTAGTAGTACGACGCAATGCACCTTCCACGAAAGTTGGTGAAATAACTTTATTTAAATAGGTAGCCTTGTCTGCACCAATATTTGATTTGAAGAAAAGATTTTTAATTGGTTGAACTTCTACGAAAATGTTCCCGAATGTGCTTAAACGATTAGCATTATTCCATCTTGCCAGGTATTGCATGTGCAAGGGATTATTTCTATCGGAATACCCTGCACCCGATTCACCTGCGAACGTTACACCATCCTTTTGAAACACAGGAATTGTAGGCGCTAAAGTAACAGCGAGGTTTGTTGTTGCCGCTCCGCCCAAATCTCTTGCAGTTAGTGTTTCGTTTGAGTTGGCCATACGAAGGTTAACGCCAAACATAACTTTATCGTTAAAAGCCTTGGTCAGAGCATTAATGCTGCCACTCAAACGCTCATACCCCGTATAACGCAACATGCCGGTATTCTTAAGATGGCCAAGGTTAATTTCTAACGATGAGCTCCTGTTGCCGACTGAAGCTGTAAGGTTATTATTTGTTACGATACCAGTTTTATACATTACGTCTTGCCAATCGGTATTACCAGCAGGTGTATTAGGGTCGCCACCAACAAAAGGTTTCACCGCTACCGAGTTCAACACGGGGTTGTCAAAATTGTTATTCCAGCCGAAAGTGTAAATTTCACCATAACCGGCAGCAGGATCCTGCCTGTCATTAACTGATGCCTGCCACAATGCACGGCCCCTGTCGACCGAGTTCAGCATTTTGAACCTCATCGATTTTTCAGACTGCACAGACGTACTGTTGTTAAACTGGAAGGCGACTTTACCGTTTGTATTACCGCCGCTTTTGGTAGTTACGATAATAACACCATTGGAGGCACGGGCACCATAGATAGATTGAGCAGAAGCATCTTTTAAAACCTGTACCGAAGCAATATTTGCAGGGTTGATGTTTTGGAACACTTCCGGCCTGGTTGTCGGAATACCGTCTATTATATACAGTGGGTCATTGTTTCCCAATGTATTCGCACCCCGAATCAGTATCCTTCCATTTGAACCGTTGGGAGAACCATCCTTCTCAATATACAAACCTGAGACCCGACCCTGCAAGGCCTGCATAGTGTTGCCCGAACTGGTATTCTTAACAGGGGCCATGTCTACCACTGCAACTGCACCGGTCAGGTCCTGTTTTCGTTGCGAAGTATAACCGGTAACGATTACCTGGTCAAGGTTGGACTGGGCTTCGAGCAGCTCAACAGATAAAGTTGCCGAGCTTCCCACCTTTACTGTGGTTGTTTGCATCCCCACATAAGAAACAGTAAGCTGGTCGCCGGAAGCAGCAACAATAGAAAATCTTCCTGTTGAGTCTGTTGTTACTGTTCCGCTTTTCGATGAAACGGACACACCGACCAGTGGCTCTCTCGTGCTGCTTTTTAACACATGGCCGGTAATTCTTTGTTGTGCCCACACTGTCACTGATAACAGGAGACAGGCAAGCAAATAGGCAATCTTTCGCATAATGTAGATTTAATTGTTATAAAACTGTTTGAGATTTTGTGTTTGAATTTTTATTGATCAGCTCTATTATTTGCCACAAATCATATTGCGGGCAGGCGCCTGCCTTAGTCGCGATAAATGCTCCTATGGCCGATGCAAAAGCCAATGCATCTTCTGCCGATGAGCCCCCTAATAGTTGATGAATAAACCCGGCAAGAAATGAATCTCCACTTCCGATTGTATCCGCTACCTCTACTTTGAAGCCGCTATGGCGATGAAAACTTCCGTTGTCATTCACTATTGCGCCATCTCCGCCTAACGTAACTATCAATGTTTCAATACTGAACCGGTCCTGCACCAGCTTTATCCTGTCTTCGATACTTTGAAAATGATTGAACCAGCCTGTAATAAGCTCCAACTCGGCTTCGTTCATCTTTAAAATAGTTGCCTTTTGTAACAGGCATTCTATGTGAGCGCGGTTGAAATGAGGTGGACGCAGGTTGATGTCTAAAACTTTCGTATTCGCACTGTCCAGCAATTGGTATAGGGTGTCACGCGACTCTTTGTTCCGGGAAGTAAGACTGCCGTAGACAAAGAAAGCTGCCTCTTCCAGCAAAGCTGGGTGTTCGTCCTGCCATTCAATAAAATCCCACGCAGATGGGTACACGATATCATACACGACTTCCTGGTGATTATTTACATTAGCATACACCAAACCTGTCGGGCGCTTGTAATCAACCTGGAAATATTCGGTCGTAACACCAGCATCTGAAAGAATATTTACAAGTTTCTTCCCATAGTCGTCAGTTCCGATTTTTGTTATCAGTGCCGGGTGGCTACCCAGTTTTTTCAGGTGATAAGCAACGTTCATCGGAGCTCCACCCGGAAGTGCCCCCGACGGCAATATATCCCAAAGCACTTCTCCAAAGCACACAACCTGGTGTTGCGGTGATGGTTCCATAATTTTTATTTTAGAGTCTTTAAGTAATGTTTTTTTGTTTGGTTTCGAGCCGCCTTACTTAACCCAACATCGTTGTGTCACTCACTTGTACTCTTATTCTTCTATTCGACTTTTAAAAGCAAGGCATAAGGTTGTTTTTCGCCTCAGAATTGCTCGAAAACGATGGGTGTTTTTTCAACTTCGGCTACTCGGGTTTCATAAGCACCCAATCGGGCCTTCGCGCCAACGGAAGTACAGGGGCGTTACGGAAGTTGGCTACAAAAAAATATGCAGGCTGCGGCAGCGATAAGTTCCAGATAAAACGGAGGGTTATAAACCGGCAGATATTTGATATTTCCGCAAGCAGGATCTGACCCGGTGACAATAAAAAGCAGCAGAAAGGATATGAGACGGACACCAGGAAGAAATGTATACTGGCGAAGTGGAAGGTTAGTACTGACTTTAAAAAACCAGCGACCTTATAACAGCCTGTAATTTTGACCGCAGTAAATTGAGGTAAGAGACGATGGTAAACATTTCTAATGCTACCAGCAAGGTTAATTCTTTCGTTCATTATGCAAGCAATTTGAAGCCAAAGTAGACGACTGCAGCTGCAAGCCATTCTGATTTTGTTCCAAAAGTTATTTTTTTCTATAAAATAAAAAAAAATCATGCACCGCTAAAGACTAGTGGTTTACGAATTTAAATTTGAACCATATTATCGTTGAATTTAGAATTTGTATCACTACTTTCTAAATTAGTTTCACGAATTGATCTGTAAAATAGCTATACCCGATCGAAGGCCAACCATTGATTTACAACCTGACGTAAAAGTGCTTACATTTATACAACGATTAAAATCAAAACGGAGCCTGTTGCCATATAAATGCTATTATGTCATCTTACAAATACTCTTTTTTCTTACCGGTTCTCTTAGTAACCGTCCTTATTTCGGCGTGTTCCCGTACAAATAAACCTAAACAGTACCTGATCGGATTTTCACAGTGTGTTGAATCGGATGCCTGGAGAAAAACAATGCTGGAAGATATGAAGCGTGAATTATCGTTTCACCAGGACCTCGCTTTGATTTACAAACAGGCCGATGGTAACAGCCAGACGCAGATCGACCAGGTTAAAGAACTTTTAGGTCAGCGGGTGGACATCCTGATCATTTCACCAAACGAGGCTGAGCCGTTAACACCAATTGTTGAAGAAGCCTTTAATCGCGGCACTCCCGTTATTGTTGTCGACCGCAAGATTTCTTCATCGTTATTTACAGCTTATGTAGGCGGTGATAATTATGGAATTGGAAAAATGGCGGGCGAATATGCAGCGAACCTCCTGAAAGGAAAAGGCAATATCATTGAAATAACAGGATTACCTAAATCGACACCTGCAATGGACAGAGACAAGGGGTTTGTTGAGGCTCTAAAAAATTACCCGGCATTGAAGATCGTTCAGAAAATCAACGGCGAGTGGTATAAGCAAAAGGCAAAGCAGGAACTGGAAAAAACAGCCGGCAACTTCCCTGCTGTTGACCTTGTTTTTGCCCACAATGATATGATGGCCTATTCAGCCAACGAAGTATTTAAAAGTAAAGGATTAAGTCAACCGAAAATTATTGGGGTAGATGGACTTCCATGCAATGGCTGCGGAATGCAGTTTGTTTCAGAAAAAATAATAACCGCTTCGATGCTGTACCCGACCGGTGGGGAGGAAGCCATACAGATAGCATCAAAAATTCTTAATAAAGAAGATGTAAAAAAGGAAAACATCATACAAACTACCGTGCTCGATTCTACAAACGTTAGAATAATGCAGCAACAGGCCGGCAAGGTTCTCAGTCAGCAACAGTCAATTGAACGGCAGCAAACAATGCTGGCTAAGCAGGAAAGAACATATAAAAGCCAGACTACCTTATTGTATATAGTAGTCGCATTACTGGTTCTTGCCCTCGCCTTAGCGGGATTTGTGTTTTATTCATTGCGCGAAAACAGGAAGATCAATAAGAAACTTCAATTACAAAACCTGGAAATCTCAGATCAGAAGAACAAGCTGGAAGAAATGTCGCTGAAGGCACAGGCCGCGAATGAAGCAAAAGTCGCCTTCTTTACTAACATATCGCATGAATTCAGAACGCCACTGACTTTGATATTGGGACCTTTGGAAGAACTGTTGGCTAGCAACAAAAACCAATATAACCAGGTTCAAAACCTGAACTTAATTCATAAGAATGTTATTCGCCTTCTTCGGCTGGTGAACCAGTTAATGGATTTCAGAAAAATTGAAGTGGATAAAATGAGATTACGTGCATCGGAAAACGACTTGATCTCTTTTGTTTCAGAAATTGCTCAGTCGTATAAATCGATAGCACACAAAAGAAATATCGACCTTAGAGTGTTTACGAAAGAAAGGCAACTAAACCTCTGGTCTGATGTAAATATGCTCGACAAGGTGATATTTAACCTTTTGTCGAATGCCTTTAAGTTCACGAGGGATTCAGGGTATGTACATATTTATATTAATAAAAACGAAAATGCTAACCAGGCGATTATTAAGGTAGAAGATAATGGCATAGGCATGGCGGAAGACGTTGTTAATAATGCTTTCGAACTGTTTTACC